>CAYNDV010000089.1:0-1526 GCA_964396055.1 uncultured Vicinamibacterales bacterium
GCCCTCCTGGACGATGCCGGCCTGCGGGCGAGCCTGTCGCGCGCCGGCCGGCGCCTGGTGGACGGACGCGGCCCGGCCCGTGTGGCCCGCGCCCTGGCGCGACTGGAGCGAACCCGATGACACCCGGCCTGATTCTCGACCTGGACGACACGCTCTATCCCGAGCGCCAGTTCGCGCGCAGCGGATTCCGCGCCGTGGCGGCCGACGTCGCCCGGCGCTTCGGCGTGCCGCGCGCCTCGGCCCGGCGGGCCCTCCTGCGCGCCCTGCGCGCGGGCGGCCGGGCGCAGGCGTTTCAGGCCCTCTGCCTCGAATGCGGCCTGCCCACCACGGTGGTCCCGGAACTCGTGACCGCGTTCCGTGCGCACGCGCCGCACCTGCGGCTGCCGGCGGAGGCGCGTGACCTGCTGACCCGGGCGCGCAGCCTGGGCTGGCGCGTGGGGATCCTCACCAACGGCCTGCCGGCGGTGCAGGCCCGGAAGGTCCGGGCCCTCGGGCTTGCCCCGCTGGTCGACGCCGTCGTCTATGCCGAGGAGTGGGGCACGGGCCGCGGCAAGCCGGAACGGGAACCGTTCGAGGTGGTGCGGGCCCGGCTCGACACGCGCGCGGCGCTCACCGTGCATGTGGGCGACGATCCCTGGAAGGACATCTACGGCGCGCGTGCCGCCGGCCTGCACACGATCCTGCTGCACCGCGACGGCACGCGGGTCCGGGCCAGCGGCGCGGACCGGGTCGTCGATGCCCTCGCCGACGTACTCCCGGCGGCGGCCGCCCTGATGTGCCGCGAGGTGGCCGATGCTGCGTGACATCGGATCCCACCGCATCGGCGCCGGCGCCCCGTTGTTCGTGATCGCCGAAATCGGTCTCAATCACGGTGGCTCGCTCGCCGACGCCCTCGCGATGGTCGAGGCGGCGGCGTCGGCCGGCGCGTCGGCGGTCAAGCTGCAGAGCCTGCGCGCCCGCACCCTGGTCGCGCCCGCCTGCCCGGCCCCGGCCCACGTGGCCGCGAGTTCGCTGGTGCAGTTCTTCGAGCCGTTCGAACTGGACGCAGCCGCCCACGGCGCCGTGGCCCGCGCGGCCCGGCGCCGCGGGCTGGCCTTCCTGTCCACGCCGTTCGATCTCGACGCCGTGGACATGCTGGAGGAGATCGGCTGCGACGCCTACAAGATCGCCAGCGGCGATGTCACCAACACGCCGCTCGTCGCGCGCGTCGCGCGCACCAGCAAGCCGATCGTGATGTCCACGGGCATGAGCGACGGCGACGACGTCGCCGCGGCGCTGGCCGCCATCCGCCTCAACGGCGGCGGGCCGGTCGCGTTGCTGCACTGCGTGTCGTCGTATCCCGTGCCCGACGACAGCCAGAACCTCCGCGCGATCGCCACGCTGGCCCATCGCTTCGGCGTGCCGGTCGGGCTCTCCGACCACGGCACCGACCCGCTCGCCGTTGCCATGGCCGTGGCCCTGGGCGCGGTGATCTACGAGCGGCACTTCATGCTGCCGGGCCAGGCCGCGATCGACGCGCCGGTGTC
>CAYNDV010000089.1:1626-18373 GCA_964396055.1 uncultured Vicinamibacterales bacterium
CGCGCCCTCGACCAGCTTCACCTCCGCGGCTCCGTGATCGGGACCGACATCAGCGACCTGTCGCCGGCCGTGCACTTCTGCGACCGGGCCTACCGGGTGCCCCTGTCCAGCGACCCGGCGTACCTCGACACGATCGCGGACCTCTGCGAGGCGGAGGACGTCACCCTGGTGGTGCCGACCATCGACGAGGAACTGCCGCTGTTCGGCGGGGCCGTGGCGCGGTTTGCGGCGCGGGGCGTCCGCGTGGCGGTGTCGCCGCAGGAGACCTCGATCGTCTGCAACGACAAGTTCGAGACCTGCCGCCGGCTGCGGACCGCGGGGGTGGCTGCCGCCGAGTCGTTCCTGCCGGCCGGCCTGCCGTCCGAGCCGCGGCTGCCGATGTTCGTCAAGCCGCGCGGCGGGCGCGGCAGCATCGGCGCGTTCCGGGCCCGGACCGCCGACGAGCTGGCCTTCTTCACCCGGTACGTCGAGGACCCGGTCATCCAGGAGTTCCTCGAGGGGCCCGAGTACACGATCGACCTGCTGTGCGACTTCGACGGCCGGCCCCTGGCCGCCGTGCCCCGCGAGCGCGTCGTGATCCGCGCCGGCGTCATCGACCGCGGGCGGACGGTGCTCGATCCCGCCCTGATCGATCTGGCCCTCGACTGCGCCCGCGTGCTGCGCTTCGCGGGCCCGGTCAACGTGCAGTGCCGCACCGTCGACGGGCAGCCGACCGTGTTCGAGATCAACCCCCGCTTCTCCGGCGGCATTCCGCTGACGATCGCGGCGGGGGCGGACTTTCCGCGCCTCCTGCTCGAACTGACGCTCGGCCGGCGCGTCGAACCGCTGATCGGGCGCTTCCAGCACGACCTGTGGATGACGAACTACGAATCGTCCCTGTTCCTGTCCGCCGATCGTATCAACGCCCTGGTCCCGGCCGAGCTGGCCAGGCCCCTTCGCATCGAGGCTGTCGCGTGACATCACTGGTCATCGCCCTCCAGGCCCGCACGGGCTCCACCCGCCTGCCCGGCAAGGTGCTGGCGCCCATCGGCCGCCACACCCTGCTCGCGCACTGCATCCGCCGGCTGCAGGCGGCCGACATCGGCCCCGTCGTCGTCGCCACGACGCAGGAACCCGGCGACGATGCCGTCGAAACCGAAGCCCGCCGGTACGGCGCACTCGTCTACCGGGGCCCATCCGACGACGTGCTCGCCCGGTATGTCGGCGTGGCCGACGAGTTCGGCGGCCGGTACCTGGTCCGCGCGACGGCGGACAACCCGGCCGTGGACGTCGACGCGCCGGGCCGCCTGCTGAAGGCGCTGCTCGCCGCCAAGGCGGAGTACGCCCACGAGAAGGGGCTGCCGTACGGGGCCGGCGTCGAGATCGTCGCCGCCGACACGCTGCGCCGCGTCGAGCGCATGGCCACGGCGCCCGCGGACCGCGAGCACGTGACGTTGTTCATCAAGCAGCAGGCCCCGTGGTTCCGCCTCGCGGAGACGACGGTGCCTGGCGACCTCCGCCGGCCCGACCTGCGCTTCACGGTGGACACGGCCGAGGATCTGCAGTTCATGCGGCGCGTCCTCGAGAAGGTGGACGACGGGCCGCATCCGGCGCCGCTGACGGCAATCATCGCCGCGGCCGACGCCGTCATCCGGCGGTCGTGGGCGGCCTGACCGCCGGCCGCCGGGAACCGCGGCGCGCCGCCGCGCGGCCGGGAGAGAGACGATGATCGACATCACGGATCCGCGACTGCAGGAAGCTCTCATCGGGCGTCCCGCCACCGACACGCTCACCCGCGCGGAACGCCGCGCCTACGCCGGCACGCGCGTGCTGGTGACCGGCGCCGGCGGGTCGGTGGGGTCGGAGCTGGTGCGCAAGCTCGCCGCCTGCGATCCCGAGTCGATCACGCTCGTCGACCAGTCGGAGTACGCCCTCTTCCACGTCGAGCGGGACCTGACCGGCCGCTGGCCGGGCCTGCCGGTGCACGCCGTGCTGGGCGACGTCGCCCGCCCGCGCGTGATCCGGGCGGCGTGCGACGCGGCCCGGCCCGATGTCGTCTTCCACGCCGCGGCCTACAAACACGTCACCATGCTCGAGCGGGACGTGTGCGCCGCCGTGCAGGCGAACGTGCTTGCCACCTCCGCCGTGATCGACGCGGCGCGCGAAGCCGATGCGCGCTTCGTGCTCATCTCGTCGGACAAGGCCGTCAACCCCCGCAGCGTCATGGGCGCCACCAAGCGCCTGGCGGAACTGCTCACGCTGGCCCGCGCCAGCCGCCGGTTCAAGCCCGTCGTCGTCCGGTTCGGCAACGTGCTGGGCAGCAGCGGCAGCGTCGTCGAGCTGATGATCCGGAACCTGCTCCGCGGCGAGCCCATTCCCATCACGCACGCGGAGGCCACGCGCTATTTCATGACGGTCGGCGAGGCCGCCACGCTGGTGCTGCGCGCCGACCTGATGCGCGTCGGCGGTGAAATCTGCTGGCTCGACATGGGCACCCCGGTCCGGATTGTGGACCTGGCCCGCCGGCTGATGGCGTGGGCGGCCGCCCGCGGCGTCCCGGCGGTGCCGCTCACGTTTATCGGCCTCCGGCCCGGGGAGAAGCTCGACGAGGAGCTGACGCTGCAGGGCATGGATCTCTGTCGCACCGATCACGCCCGGATCTGGATCGCGCGCCACGAGCCCGCCGATCCGGCGGCGCTGCGCCGGATCCTGCGCTCGCTGCGCGTCGACCTGCTCCAGGGCGACGCCCTCGCCGCGCTGGCCGACCTGCGGGCCGCAGTGCCCGAGTACGACGTCAGCCCTGAGGCGCGCCGCGCCGCCGGCATTTCCACGCTGAACGCCGCCGTCCTCACGTCGGACCCGTTCGACCGTCTCGTCGCCTGACCGCTCCCGCCCCGCCCCCGCGCCGCGGGGGCGGGGCCCCATCCGTTCCTGCCGATCCCGCCCGCTGAAGGTCCGCGCGTTCCTGCCGATTGTGGAGAGGACAGGTAGTCCGTCCCGCCGGACCATCGGAGTCATGGACGACCGATGACCGGCGATGCCGCCGCCGCGTGGCGGCGACGGGAACTGCCGGTCCGACCAAAGGAGTGGTCATGACAGGGCACATCCTCGCCCTGGACGACGAGCCAGACGTCCGGGCGATGCTGAGCAGGTGGCTGCAATCCGAAGGTCTGCGCTGCACCCCGGCGTCGACCCCGGCGGAAGCCCTGGCCCTGTTCGAGCGCGATCCGGCCGACGTGGCGTTGATCGACCTGCGCCTCAACGGCGACTCCGGCCTGACGGCGGCCCGGGGCCTGCGCCAGCGTCGTGACGACGTGGCGATCGTCTTGGTGACCGGCGTCGCGAGCTTCGACGCCGCCGTGGAGGGCATGCGCCTTGGCGTGATGGACTACCTCCTGAAGCCCTTCACCCGCTCCGAGCTGCTCGCGATGGTCGGCAGGGCCCTCGACTGGAATGCGGGCCAGGCGCGGGTCAAGGCGGAGCGGCGCCACTTCGAGGCCGAGATTGAGCGGCGGCGCCACGAGCTGGCCGACGCCTTCATGCGCGTCGAGGTGGCGTCCACCGCCACGCTCGATGCCCTGCTCACGACCCTCGACCGATGCAGCCCCGAAACTTACCTCCACGCCAGGCGCGTGGCGCGCATGGCCGTGATGCTCGCGAACCGGCTCGGCCTGAGCGGCCAGTCGGTGACGGACATCGAACGCGGCGCCCTGCTCCATGACATCGGCAAGGTGGCGATGCCCGGGGGCATCCTCAACAAGCCCGGCCCGCTGTCGGAACCCGAGCTGGCCGTGGTGTGGTCGCATCCGCAGGTCGGGCACGACATCGTCTCCGTGGTGCCGGCGCTGCGCGGCGCGGCCGAGATCGTGCTGGCGTCGCACGAGCGGTTCGACGGGCGCGGGTACCCGCGCGGTCTGGCGGGCACGGCCATCCCCATCGGCGCGCGCATCACGTCGGTGGCCGACGTCTTCGACGTCCTGACCTCGCCGCGGACGTACCGCGAGCCCGTCACGACCGAACAGGCGTGCGCCGAGCTGGCCCGCTGCGCGGGCACCCAGTTCGACCCCGATGTGGTGCGCGAGTGGCTGCGTGTCGCCGGGGCGATGCACCAGGCGTCCGACTGGCAGGCGGCCGACTGGCTGGATGTGCTGGCGACGGTTCCCGCGGGGGCCGTGTCATGACCGCGGCCGCACCCGTCCACGGCGTGAAGGCCCTGGAAGGCCAGTTCGGTCGCCTGGGCCGGGCTGCGGCGCTGCTCCATGCGGGCCGCGAAATGGGCGCGTCGCTGGACGCCGCCCGCCTCGGCCGGATCACCGTCGAGACTGTCGAGCAGGCCCTGCCGGCGTCGGCCGCGGCCCTGCTGACCTTCGACCCGGCCGGCGGCCAGTGGCACGCCGCCGCCCACGGTCCCCGCGGCGGCGCGTTCGCGCCCGCCGCCTCAGCGTTCGAGGTGGCGGCGGTCCCGTTTTCCCCGGAGGTCCGCCGGCGGCACCTGTTCGTGCGCAAGCGGCTCCAGGTGGGGCGGCACGGCTTCGACGCCGCGGTGCTGGCGGCCGGCTACCGGGGCTACGCGACCCTGCCGGTCGTGCGCGAAGGCCAGCCGGACGTCGTGCTGTGCGCGGCCTGGCGCACGGCGCCCGGGGCCGACGAACTCTGGTTCCTGGAGGTCCTGTCGGTTCAGGCGGCGCTGGCGCTGCGCAGCGCCGCCCTCTGGACACGGCTCGACACGGCCGAGCAGGGCCTCGCGCGCGCCCGCGATCGCGCCGATCACGCCAGCCGGCTCCAGGCCCTGAGCCAGGTGGCGTCGGGTGTCGCGCACGACTTCAACAACTCGCTGACGACGATCCTCGGCCTGAGCGACTGGCTGCTGCACGAACTGTCCAGCGACACACCCTTCTACGCCGACCTCGAGGCCATCCGCGCGGCGGCCGAAGACGCGGCCGCCATGGTGCGCCGCCTGCAGATGTTCAGCCGGCTTCGGCCTGACGCACCGCAGCGCGAGCTCGTCGAGGTGGTGGCCCTCACCGGTCTGGCATCGCCCGCCCCGGAACCGTCGGAGCCGGCCCCGTCCGTGGCTGCCGACGCGCTGCGCCCGCTGAACATCCTGGTGGTTGACGATGAGCCAGGCGTGAGGGACAGCCTGGCCGCCATGGTCTCGGCCCTCGGGCACGCGGTGGCCAAGGCGGCCGACGGCGAGTCGGCTCTCGACCTGGTGATCGCCCGGACGTTCGACGTCGTGGTGACCGACCTTGGCCTGCCGGGCATGAGCGGCGCGGAGTTGGCCCGCGCGATTGCCGCCTGCCGGCCGGGAACGGCCGTCGTGTGCGTGACCGCCTGGGACGGCGACGTGGCGGCCCAGGCCGGGGCGGTGGCGCTGTCGAAGCCGGTCACGATGGAGGCGTTGTCGCAGAGCGTGCGCGACGCCCACGCCCGGCGCGCGTCGCGGGCGGGTCTCAGGCTGGTGCATTCCGCGGAGACGGCATCATGACGGTCATCATCGGCATCGTGGTGGTCCTGGCGTCGGTCTTTGCCGGCTACCTGCTCCACGGCGGGCACCTCGGCGTGCTGTTCCAGCCGTCTGAGTTCCTGATCATCGGCGGGGCGGCGATCGGGTCGATGATCGTGGCCACGCCCGGAGCCGTGATCAAGGCGATGCTCGGGCAGCTGGCGGCACTCGGCAAGGGTGGCGGCGGCAAGCAGGAGTACCTCGAACTGCTGACGATGCTCTATAACCTGTTCCGGCAGGCCCAGCAGTCCGGCGTGATGGCGCTCGAGACGCACGCGGAGAACCCGAAAGCCAGCCCCATCCTGTCCGCGTACCCGAAGTTCCTCGCCCGCCACGGGGCGCCCGAGTTCCTGTGCGACTCGCTGAAGGTCATGATCATGGGCGGGGTGTCGCCGCACGACTTCGAGGCGCTGATGGAGCAGGACGTCGAGTCGCACCACCACGACGTCCTGCGCCCGTCGCAGGCCATGGCCCGCACGGCCGACGCGCTGCCCGGACTGGGCATCGTCGCCGCGGTGCTCGGCGTCGTCATCACCATGGGCGCCATCGACGGGCCGCCGGCCGAGATCGGACACAAGGTGGCGGCCGCGCTGGTCGGGACGTTCCTGGGCGTCTTCCTCGCGTACGGGTTCGCCGGGCCCCTGGCGGCCGTCCTCGAGGTCGGCGCCAACGACTCGACGAAGTACCTGGAGTGCATCAAGACCGGGCTGCTGGCGGCCCACAAGGGTATGCCGCCGGCCATCGCGGTCGAGTTCGCGCGCCGCGTGCTCCCCGACGAGATGCGCCCGTCGTTCGAGGAGACCGAGAAGGCGTGCCGCGGCGCGCGCAGCAACATGGCCGCCGCCGCCTGACGGGGGCCGCCGCCCCGGAGCCGCCACATGAGCGCGAACGTCATCATCATCAAGAAGAAGAAGAAGGCTCACGAAGGCCATCACGGCGGCGCGTGGAAGGTGGCGTACGCCGACTTCGTGACCGCGATGATGGCGTTCTTTCTGGTGATGTGGATCATTGGCATGAAGAAGGACGTGAAGGGCGCCATCGCGGCGTACTTCCGCGACCCCGGCGTCTTCGAGACGACGGCCGGGGCCCTGGTCGGCGGCGGCACGGGAGCCCTCGACGGCACCACCATCCCGACATCGACGGCGATCGTCGAGGAGGCCGCCCGGCGCGTGCTCGAGCAGGCGGCCCGGCGCATCCGCGAAGAACTCGCCCGGGACGTCTCCCTCAAGGGGCTGGGCAAGCAGGTCGAGGTGACGCTGACCCGGGAGGGGCTGCGCATCGAGCTGCTCGACTCAGAGGAGTCGATGTTCTTCGACTCCGGGAGCGCCGCGCTGAAGCCCATGACCGGGCACATGCTGGCGCTGATCGCGGGCGAGCTCGGCCGCCTGGCGCGGCCCGTCATCCTGGAGGGGCACACCGACAGCCGGCCGTACGCCGGCGCCCGGTCCTACTCGAACTGGGAACTGTCGGCCGATCGCGCCAATGCCGCGCGCCGGGTCATGGAAGCCTCCGGGCTGCGGCCCGAGCAGGTGCGCAACGTCCGGGGATACGCCGACCGCGTGCTGCGCCTGCCTGACGCGCCGCTCGACCCGCGCAACCGGCGAGTCTCGATCGTGGTGCCGCTCGACGGCCAGATCATCCGTCCATCGTGAGTGGAGGATGACGCTCGTATCGGTTATGATACGCGCGGCGCACCAACAGGCGCTGAGGCCCGAGTGAGCGCGACAATCCTGCTGGTCGATGACGAACCGGAAGTCCGGCGGCTCCTGCAGCGGATGCTGGGGCACCTCGGCTTCACGGTGCTGGCTGCGGAGAACGGGCCTGATGCCCTGGCCCTGCAGGCCGCGCACCCGCCTGACATCCACCTGCTCGTCACGGACCTGGACATGCCGGGCATGACCGGCGTCGAACTGGCCAGGGCCTTCCACGTTCAGCGCCCATCCGCCGCGGTGCTCTACCTCTCCGGCTACGCCGAGGAGGCCGCCGGCGACGGGTCCGGCCTTGTGGCCGGCTTCCTCCAGAAGCCCTTCACGTCCCGCCAGCTGGCCGACAGCGTGTCGAGCCTCCTCGCCCGATCGCGGGCCTGAAATCTGTATCCGTATTTACACCGACAACAGGCTCATGTTCTCGCCGCCAGGGCCGATTGACCCTTGCGGAGAGAGCCGCGCGGCCATTGGCGACCAGACACGGGCGCGGTCGCGCTCACCTCCCTGAAACCTCATCCGCCAGGAGCCTGACATGCACGCCTCGTGGACCATCGGCCGCAAGCTGACCGCCGCCTTTGCGGTGGTCGGCGGACTCCTCCTCATCGCCTCGGCCGGGGCGCTCTACAGCAACTATTCGTCGAAGCAGAACCAGGAACGTTCGGCCAGGATCGCCGCGTCGGCTCGGGCAGCCGCCGAGGTCGAGGCGTTCATCCGGGGGATGGACAGCTATCAGAAGCTGATCCTCGTTGCCGGCCTCACGGGCGTGGTGGAACGGTCGGAAGCCGGGCACAAGGGCGTGGCCGAGGCCCGGCGGGAAATCGCGGCGCGCCTCGACACGCTGCGGCAGGCGTCGACCGGCAGCGAGATGACCCGGATCGTCGAGGAGATTGCCGCTGACGTGCAGCTGTGGGAGCGCCACCACGCGGCGATCCTGGCGTTGACCGAGAAACAGGACTTCGACAACGCGCTCACGATCGACCTGGGGGACAGCTTCCAGGCGCAGCAGAAGGTCCTCGAGACGGCTGAGGGTCTGCAGAAGGTGCTGGTGACCGAAGCCGACCGCATTGCGGCCTCCGCCGGGCGGGCCGTCTTCGTGTGGACGGCCGTGGCCTTCGCTCTCCTCGTGGCGGCGATCGTCGCGGCGGTGGCGGTGGGGATTGTGATCCGGCAGATCACCGGCGCCCTGGCCGCGGCCGCGGCCGAGTTGCGGACCAGTTCGCAGCAGGTGGCCTCGGCCTCGAACCTGGTTGCCGGGTCCTCGCAGTCCCTCTCGCAGGGGGCGACGGAGCAGGCGGCGTCGCTGGAGGAAACATCGGCGTCCATGGAGGAGATGGCGTCGATGACGCGCAAGAACGCGGAGAACTCCCAGGACGCCGCGGCGCAGGTGGCCGAGACCGAGCGCCTGGTGCACGGCGCCAACGGCGCCCTGCAGGACCTGGTGGGCTCGATGTCCGCCATCCGCGAGTCCAGCAGCAAGGTGACGAAGATCATCAAGACCATCGACGAGATCGCCTTCCAGACCAACATCCTGGCGCTCAACGCGGCCGTCGAAGCCGCCCGCGCCGGCGAGGCTGGCATGGGGTTCGCGGTGGTGGCCGACGAAGTGCGCAACCTGGCGCAGCGGTCGGCCCAGGCGGCGCGGGACACGGCGAGCCTGATCGAGGAGTCGGCCGGCAACGCCGCATCCGGCGGGGCGAAGGTGGACGCGGTCGTGGGCGCCATCGAGGCCATCACGGCCAGTTCGGCCCGGGTGCACGGCCTGGTGGACGAGGTGAGCGCGGCGAGCCGCCAGCAGGCGCAGGGCTTCGACCAGGTGACCCAGGCCATCGCGCAGATGGAGAAGGTGACGCAGACCACGGCCGCGACGGCCGAGGAGAGCGCGGCGGCGAGCCAGGAACTGCACGCGCAGGCGGCGCAGGCCCTGGCCGTCGTGGGCCGGCTCGAGACGATGGTCTACGGGCGGCAGACCGCGTCGGCGGTCGCCGTCCCCAGTCGAACCGACCAGGCGCGCCCGGCAGCGGCGTCGAAGATCCTGAAGATGGTCCGTGGCGGCAGACCCCCGGCCGCGCCCACGCCGGCAGGCACGGACGGGTCTCTCCAGGACACCGGCACGTTCGGGGCGTTCTAGTGACCCGTCCGCCCGCGCGCCCGAGCCTGTCTCCTGTGTGATTCAAGCCGGCCGGCGCCGTGCCGATTGATCGACCAGCCCCGCGCCCGTGCGGCCGAGCCGCAAGCGCGGGGCGGTTCACAACCCTTTCACACACGGAGGTTCCACATGCGCAGTGCCCGTTACGTCTTCTTCGTGATTGTGCTCATCGCCTTCGCTGCGGTGGCGGCGCAGGCTCAGGTTCGCGGCATGGGCCGCATCAACGGCGTGGTGGTGGACGACACCGGCGCGCCCATCGACGGCGTCAAGGTCCGCACGGCGACCGCCGGCGGCGACGTCATCGAGTGCGACACCGACGCCAAGGGGCGCTGGGCGCTCGGCGGCATCGGCCGCGGCGACTGGAGCGTGACCGTGCTGAAGCCCGGCTTCACGGCCAAGCGCCTGAAGGTGACGGTCGAGCGCGAGATCGACCGCAGTCAGGAGATCAAGATCACGCTCGCGAAGGGCGCGTAGCCCATCGTTCGCAACGGTTCACCGACGCTGGTGGAGGAAGCCATGCAGGTCAGTATCGCGCGCAAACTGCTGATGACGTTCGGTGTCATGCTCGCCGTCATGGTGATGATGGGCGGCGCCAGCCTGCGGACGATGGCCACGCTCAACGGCCATGTCGACGGGGTGGCATCCACCACCGCGTCGGGCGTCAAGGAAGCGGGGGGCATCCGCTATCGCGTGGCGGCCCTGGAAGCGGCGCTCGGCCAGACGGTGATCGCCACCGCCCGGGCCGACGCCAAGGCCACGGAGACCGCCATGGCCTCCGTCGACACGATCCAGGCAGAGCTCCTGGCGGCGGCCAAGCGCCTCGAGCAGTTCGCCTCCGACGCGGCCACGAAGGATCGCTGCCGCCAGATGCAGGTCGCGATTGCCGAGTGGCAGGGCAGCATCGACGCCATCAAGGGGTTCGCGAAAGCCGGTTCGGCGTTCGAAGCCGCCGAAGCGGTCGACAAGGGACACCCGCTGGCCGAGAAGACCGCCACGCTGGCCGAGGCCATCGACACGGCGCAGGGCAACGTGCTGGAGGCCACCCGTGCCACCGCCGCCTCCAGCTACCGCTGGAGCTGGTGGTTCATGATTGCGGTGCTGGCCGTGGCGTTCGCCTCGGCTGCCGGCGGCTGGTGGAACGTCCGCGACATCCGGCGCACCCTGGGTGACGTGGCCGTCACGCTCACCGACTCGGTGCGTCAGGTGTTGACGGCGGCCAGCCAGGTGTCGTCTTCGTCCCAGGCGCTGTCCCGCGGCTCGACGGAGCAGGCGGCGTCACTCGAAGAGACGTCGGCGTCCATGGAGGAAATGGCGTCGATGACGCGGCGCAACGCCGAGAACGCCAACCGCGCCGCGGATCTCATGGGCGAGACCGAGCGGGTCGTCCACGATGCGAATGCCGCCTTGCAGCAGCTCGTGGGGGCCATGAACGGCATCCAGGACTCGAGCGGCAAGATTGCGAAGATCATCAAGACGATCGACGAGATCGCCTTCCAGACCAACATCCTGGCGCTCAACGCGGCGGTGGAAGCCGCGCGGGCGGGCGAGGCGGGCATGGGCTTCGCGGTCGTGGCCGACGAGGTGCGCAACCTGGCCCAGCGGTCGGCGCAGGCGGCCAAGGACACAGCCACGCTCATCGAGGACGCCAATGGCCGGGCGAAGGACGGCGGCGCCAAGCTGGCGCGGGTCGAGGCGTCGATTGGCGCCATCACCGACGGCGCGAACAAGGTCAAGGCGCTGGTCGACGAGATCAGCGTGGCCAGCCGCCAGCAGGCCCAGGGCATCGACCAGGTGACGCAGGCGATTACGCAGATGGAGAAGGTCACCCAGACGACGGCGGCCACGGCCGAAGAAAGCGCGGCGGCCAGCCAGGAACTCAACACGCAGGCGGAACACTCGACGGCCGCCGTCGCGCGGCTCGAGGCCCTCGTCGGGCAGGGGGAGGCGGCTCCGGCCGCCAGGCCCCCGGCGGCCGCCCCGGCGGCGCCGGCAGCCGGACCCAAGGTCGTCAGCCTCTCGCGGGCCCAGGCCCGGCCCGTCGCACGTCCGGCCACGGCCGAGGAGCAGATCCCGTTCGGAGATACCGGGACCTTCGGCAGCTTCTAACCCATCGCGGGCCAGCGGCGGGCCGCCGGCGGCGTATGACCGCGGCGGCCCGTCCGCGTGTACGGCGCCCCGCCCCGCTCGCATCCCACCTGGATTCCCGCTGCCGTTGGCGCTCATGGCCGGCGTCCCGGTGCCGATTGTTCGGAATGTCCACCCGGCGCGGCTGGGACGGTCCGGGCTCCGGCCCAGGGACGCACGCGGCACCGTGAATGAGGCGAGGGGCACCATGGACATGCGGGACCAGGAAATGACGAACCAGACGACGGGCGCTGAGGATCCGGAGATTGCGTTCCTGCAGGCCGACCCCGAACTGGCGGGCATGTTCTTCGCCGAGGCGCTCGACCACCTCGGTTCGATCGAGGCCACCGTGCTGGCCCTCGAATCGGCGCCGGGAGACGTCAAGCTGCTGAACGACCTGTTCCGTCCGTTCCACACGATCAAGGGCAACGCCGGCGCGCTCGGGGTGACGAGCGTGCAGGAGGTGGCCCACGTCGTGGAGAACCTGCTCGACCTGGGCCGGTCGGGCAAGCACGCCATCGCGCAGGCCGAGATCGACGTCATCCTGAAGGCGGTCGATGTGGTGACCGCCATGATCGGCGGCCTCAAGCGCCGCGTGGACGGCGAGGCGACCCGGGACATGACGGCCGAGGCGCGGGCCCTGATGGCCGACGTCGAACAGGTGATTGCCGGCGGGTCGGCGGGGGCCGCAGAGGCGCCCGTCCCAGCCGCCCCGGTGAGCCCGGGCGAGACCGAGACGGCTGGCGAGGGGCCCGCGGCGTTCTTCGACGTCGCCGTTCCGGCGCCGGCGGCGCCCGCGCCCGCCGAGGCCGATTTGCCCCGCGCGGCGTCGGGCCCGGTGAAGCACGATGCCGTCAGGATGGACACGGTCAAGGTCGACACGCGCAAGCTCGACAACCTCGTGGACATGGTCGGGGAACTCGTGATCGTCCAGGCGATGATCCAGGAGGACCCGACGCTGAGCCACGTGAACGAACGCCTCACGCGCAACCTCGGGCAGCTCAAGCGCATCACCACCGACCTGCAGCGCAACGCGATGGCCATGCGCATGGTGCCCGTGCGTCAGACGTTCCAGAAGATGGCGCGCCTGGTGCGCGACCTCGGCCGCAAGTCCGGCAAGCAGGTGGAACTGGAACTGATCGGCGAGGAGACCGAACTCGACCGGCAGGTGGTGGAGGACATCAACGACCCGTTGATGCACATGGTCCGCAACAGCATGGACCACGGCATCGAGGACGCCGAGCGGCGGGCCGCGGCGGGCAAGCCGGCCCAGGGGCGCCTCACGCTCAGCGCCTATCACCAGGGCGGCAGCATCGTCATCGCGGTGAAGGACGACGGGGCCGGGCTCAACACCGAGAAGATCCGGCGCAAGGCCATCGCCCAGGGGCTCATCACCCCGGACCAGGTGCTCACCGAGAACGAAATCCACCTGCTGATCTTCCGCCCGGGGTTCTCCACGGCGGACCAGGTGACGGAGATCTCGGGCCGCGGCGTGGGCATGGACGTCGTGCGCCGGAACATCGAGGCGCTGCGCGGGCGCGTCGACATCCAGAGCGTGGCGGGCCAGGGCACGACCTTCCTGATCAAGCTGCCGCTCACCCTCGCGATCCTCGACGGGCTGGTGCTGCGCGCGGCGGGCCGGCGGTTCGTGCTCCCGACCTTCGCCGTCAGCGAGTCGCTGCGGCCGCGGGCCGACCAGGTGCACGCCGTGCAGGGGCGCCCGCAGATGATCCAGGTGCGGAACAACCTGCTGCCGATGGCGTCGCTCGGCGAACTGCTGGGCTTCGCGGAGGACGCGGCCCCGCCCACGGAACGCACGGTCGTGGTCATCGACGACAACGACCGCCAGCTGGCCCTCGTCGTCGACGAGCTGATCGGGAAGCAGGAAGTGGTGATCAAGTCGCTCGGGGGAACCTTCGGGCGGGTGCGGGGTGTCGCCGGCGGCGCGATCATGGGTGACGGCCGCGTCGGCCTGATCCTCGACGCCGCGGGCCTGACGGGGTTGTTGTCACACAGGACGGCGCTGGCCGCGTAACCCGGCGCCTGGCGCCGGACGGTTCGGGAGGACAATCATGAGTGCAGCAGTCGCAATCGACACGCCCGCCGCCGAGAGTGTGGTGAAGGCGAAGCCGGGCAAGTACCTGACGTTCTGTCTCGCGGGCGAGGAGTACGGCGTGCCCGTGCTCAAGGTGCGCGAGATCATCAAGATGATGGACATCACCGTGGTGCCGCAGGTGCCCGCCTACGTGCGCGGCGTCATCAACCTGCGCGGCAAGGTGATCACCGTCATCGACCTCCGGCTGAAGTTCGGCTTCGCCGGCCAGGAGCAGACCGACGAGACGGCCATCGTCGTCGTCGAGGTCCGCGTGGACGGCGGCAAGGTGCTCATGGGCATCGTCGTCGACTCCGTGTCGGACGTGCTGAACATCCAGGCCGACGAGATCGAGGACACGCCCGCCTTCGGCGATCGCGTGCAGACCGACTACCTCAGCGGCATGGCCAAGGTGAAGGGCCGGGTCAAGATCCTCCTGGACCTCGACCGGTCGCTGGGCTGGGACGCGCAGCAGGCGTAGGAGCCGACCGTGCCCGCCGCCGCCTCCGCCCTCCCGCTGCTGGACCCGGCACCCGCCCTGTCGGACCGAGACCTGGCGTTCGTCGTCAAGCTCGTGTACGACCGGGCGGGCATCCGCCTGCACGACGGCAAGCGGGAACTCGTCACCGCGCGCCTGCAGAAGCGGCTCCGGTTCCTGGGCCTGTCCTCCTACAAGGAGTACCTCGCCCACCTGCAGGAGGATACGAGCGGTGACGAGATGGTGGCGTTTCTCGACGCCATCACGACCAACCACACGTACTTCTTCCGGGAAGAGCAGCACTTCACGTTCCTGACGGCGCAGGTGCTGCCGGTCCTGCGGGCGCGCGGCGGCCGCGCGCCGATCGAGCTGTGGAGCGCGGCGTGCTCGAGTGGCGAGGAGCCCTACACGCTGGCCATCACCCTCGCCGACGCGCTGCCGGCCGACGAGGAGTTCCGGATCTTCGCGTCCGACCTGTCGACGAAGGTCCTCGCGACCGCCCGGAGCGGCGTCTACAAGATGGAACGGGTCAAGGGGCTGCCCCTCGACCTGCTGCGCCGGCACTTCGAGCGCGGCATGGGCGACCAGCAGGGCCTGGCGCGCGTCGGGGCGCACCTCCGGCGCCGGGTCGACTTCGCCCAGCTCAACCTGCTGGAGATCGGCGACCTCGGCCGGCGCTTCGACGTGATCTTCTGCCGGAACGTGATGATCTACTTCGACCGGGCCGTGCAGCAGCGCGTGGTGACCATGCTCGAGCGGCACCTGCGCCCGGGCGGGTACCTGTTCATCTCGCATTCGGAAAGCCTGAACGGCATTTCGCACGGGCTCCGGTGGGTGGCACCGGCCGTGTACCAATGGAGGCAGGCGTGACCCTCCAGCAGTCCGCCGGCGCCGCGGTGCCCGCCGCGCGCCCGGTGCTTCCGCGAAGCGCGGCCGACGGCCAGACGCGCATCGTGATCGGCATCGGCGAGTTCGCCGTGTCCGACGATCCGTCCGCCGTCCTGGTGACGCACGCGCTCGGCAGTTGCGTGGCCGTATGCCTGTGGGACCCCGCGACCAGGGTTGGCGGGATGCTCCACTTCCTGCTGCCCGAGTCGAAGGTGAATCCCACCCGGGCGCAGCAGCAGCCCGCGACGTTCGCCGATCTCGGCATTCCGCTCCTGTTCCAGAACGCCTACAAGGCCGGCGCGGCCAAGCAGCGTTGCGTGGTCAAGCTCGTGGGCGGGGCCGACGTGACCGGCGTCCAGGGCCAGGGCCTGCTCGAGGTGGGCCGCCGGAACCAGATTGCCGCCAAGAACCTGCTCTGGCGCAACGGGGTCCTGATCAAGGCGGAGCGTCTCGGCGGGTCGGAACCCCGCAACGTGGCGCTGCGGGTGGGGGACGGGAATCTCCGCATCACGTGCGGCAACCAGCTCGTCGCGGAGCTCTAGGGGGCACCAGTCATGAGTCTCAACATCCTCATCGTGGACGATTCGGCCATGATGCGCGCCATGATCAAGCGCGTCACTGCCCTGTGCGACGTGCCGATCGGCCAGATCTACGAGGCGGCCAACGGCGCCGAGGCCCTCAAGGTCCTCCAGGCGCACCAGGTGCACGCCCTGTTCACCGACATCAACATGCCCGTGATGACCGGGACCGAGCTCCTGCGCGCCATCGCCGGCGACCCGCGCTGGAAGGATCTGCTGCGGATCATCATCTCCACCGACGGATCCGAGGCGCGCCGCAACGAGGTCCGCGACCTGGATGTCCGTCTCTACGTCGAGAAGCCGTTCCGCCCGGAGGTAATGCGCGATGTCCTCTCCACTCTCTCAGCGCCGGACGCCGTCACCCACTGAGCACGTCGACGCGCTGAAACAGGCGCTCGTCGAGGTGGCCCAGGAGACGTTCTTCAGTTACGCCGAGGCCTGCGGAGCCGACCGGTTCAGCGAGGCCCTCGACACGGTGCCCGCGGATCCCGCCACGGGGGCGGCCCGGTGGCTGTCGGCGCGCGTGGACTTCGCCGGGGCCTTCGCGGGGCGCGTCACCGTGGCCCTGCCGTACGGGCTGGCGGCCGACATGGCCTCCGCCCTGGCCGGCATCACCCCCGACGAGGGCCTCACCGAGTCGGACGTGCTCGACTCGACCGGCGAGTTCGCCAACATGGTGTGCGGCACGTGGCTGACCCGCGCCTGCGTCCGGCGGCGCTTCGACCTCCAGCCGCCGGCCGTCGGTCCCGCCGGAGCCCAGGCCCGCGAGGCCGGCCCCAGCGACGAACTGATCCTCGTCAACGATCAGCCGCTGCGGCTGACCGTCGAGTTCATGGCTGCCTGAGGAGACCGACCGTGAACGGGAACACCCGCGTGCTCGTCGTCGACGATTCGGCTGTCGTCCGGAAGCTCATCGGCGACGCCCTGCGCAAGGAGCCCGGCATCGAGGTGGTGGGCGGCGCCGCCGATCCTTATGTGGCGCGGGACCTCATCCTCCAGCACAAGCCCGATGTGCTCACCCTCGATATCGAGATGCCGCGGATGGACGGCCTGACCTTCCTGAAGAAGCTGATGGCCGCGCACCCGCTGCCGGTCATCGTCGTCAGTTCGGTGACGCAGAGCGGGTCCGCCGCCAGCGTGGAGGCACTCAGGACGGGCGCGATCGAGGTCATTGCCAAGCCCGGCGGTCCCCACTCGGTGGGCTACGTGACTGAACGCATCGTCCGGGCCGTGAAGGCCCTGCGCGCCGG
>CAYNDV010000090.1:0-18322 GCA_964396055.1 uncultured Vicinamibacterales bacterium
GGTTCGCCTTCGGCCGGCCGCGCGCCCTGGCCGGCGCGGGGCCGCTGGGGTCGTGCCTGCGCCTCCGCCCCGGCGGGCCACACCATCGCCAACAGGCTTGCGCACAACAGGATAAGGGCCGTCCGAAGCATCTTTCTCTGAAGGTTATCAATTCCAGGGGCGGGGGGCTAGGGGATTGGGGCGTGGGGCGTGGGACGTGGGGCGGGGGGCGGGGGGATCGTTCCAAGTTCCAAGTTCAATGTTCCAGGTTGAGCCGACAGGGACCGTGAACCTGGAACCCCGAAACCGCCCAACGGCCTGTCTCCGCCCAACGGCCTAACGGCCTAACGGCCTAACGGCCCTTCCCCAATCACCGCGCCGATGAGGAAGATCGAGCCCGTGACGCAGACGGTGGAGCCGCCGCCGAAGGCGCGTTCGATGGCGCGGCCGCGGTCGGGCACCTTGAACACCTGCGCCGGGTGGCGCAGGTCCTCCAGCGTGTCGCGGACGGCCGTGGCCAGGTGATCGACCGGGGCCGCGCGCGGCGTGGGCGGTTCGGTCACCACCACGCGCGTGGCGTGCGGCAGCAGGGCGGTGAGCATGCCCCGGTGGTCCTTGTCGCGGACGGCGCCGATGACCATCGGCACGCCTTCGGGGAAGGTCTCGGCCAGGTACGCCGCGAGCGTGCGGGCGCCGGCCGGGTTGTGGGCGGCGTCGAGCAGCAGGCGCCGGCCGTCGCCGAGTTCGACGAGGTCCAGGCGCCCGGGCCAGTGCGCCTGCTCGAGGCCGGCCACGGCCGCGTCCGGCGGCACCCGGATGCCGGCGGCGTCGAGCGCCTCCAGCGTACGCAGGGTCACGATCGCGTTGTCCAGTTGATGGCGCCCGCGCAGGGCCAGGGCCGCCGCGGGATACGACCGGCCCGCCGTGTCGATGGCCGCCCGGATGCGGCCCTCGATCGCCGTGGCCACCACCTGCGTCCCCGCCAGCGCGTCGACGAGCGTGGCCCGCTGCTCGCGGCACACCCGTGCGATCACGTCCCGCGCTTCGGCCTTGCGTTCGGCGGTCACCACCGTCATGCCCGGCTTGATGATGCCCGCCTTCTCCCCGGCGATGGCGGCCAGGGTGCTGCCGAGGTACTGCTCGTGTTCGAGGTCGATGTTGGTGATGACGCCCACGGCGGGGCTGGCCACGTTGGTGGCGTCGAGGCGTCCGCCGAGGCCCACCTCGAGGATGGCCACCTCGACGCCCGCGCGCCGGAACAACTCGAACGCCGTGGCCGTGGCCACCTCGAAATAGGTGGGGACGCTGCGCAGCCGGCCGTGTGCCTGCAGTTCCTCCGCCAGGGCGCGGATGTGGTCGATCACGTCCTCGACGTCCTCGCGCGTGGCCGGGTTCCCGTCCACGACGAATCGCTCTTCGAGGTGCACGAGGTGCGGCGAGGTGTAGAGGCCCACGCGGTGGCCGGCCGCGCGCAGGGCCGCATCCAGCATGGCGCACACCGACCCCTTGCCGTTGGTGCCGGCGACGTGCACCGACCGGTACGCGTCCTGGGGGCGCCCCAGGGCGTCGGCCAGCACGCGGATGTTCTCGAGGCCGAGCTTGTGACCGTGGAACTCGAGCCCGAACAGGTACTCGATGGCGTTCATGGTCCCGGCCCCTCCCGGACCCGGTCTAGGTGGACGCTGGCGCCGGCGCCGCCGGCCGCGCGCCGGGGCGCTCCGCGGCGCGCATGAACCGCAGGGCGCGGGCGATGGTGGCCTTCAGCTCGCGGCGGTCCACCACCATGTCGAGCATGCCGTGCTCGAGCAGGAACTCGCTGCGCTGGAAGCCCTCGGGCAGCGTCTGGCGGATGGTCTGCTCGATGACACGCGGACCCGCGAAGCCGATGAGGGCCTTCGGCTCGGCGATGTTCAGGTCGCCCAGCATGGCGAAACTGGCGGTCACGCCGCCGGTCGTGGGATCCGTCAGGATCGAGATGTAGGGCAGGCCGGCCCGGTCCAGGCGCGCCAGCGCCGCCGAGACCTTGGCCATCTGCATGAGCGACAGCGCGCCCTCCATCATCCGCGCGCCGCCCGAGCAGGAGATGACGATGACCGGGACGCGGGCGGCGATGGCGCGTTCGATGGCCCGCGTGATCTTCTCGCCCACGACCACGCCCATGCTGCCGCCGATGAACGCGTACTCCATCGACGCCAGTTCCACCGGCATCCCGTCGAGGACGCCGCTGGCCGTGACCACCGCGTCCTTGCGGCCCGTGGCCTGGATGCTGGCGCGCAGCCGCGACGCGTACGGCTTGGTGTCGGTGAACTGGAGCGGGTCGGTCGACACCAGGTCGGCGTCATGCTCCTGCCATGGCCCGTCGCACAGCATGTCGAGGCGTTCGGCGGCGCTCATCCGGAAGTGATGGGCGCACTTCGGGCACACTTTCAGGGCCGCCAGCAGGTCCTTGTTGTAGATGACCTGGGCACAGGCCGGGCACTTGACCCACAGCCCCTCGGGCACCCGGACCGCCGTCTCTTTGGCCGGCGCCGGCTTGGGCGCCTTCTTCTCCTTCTTGAACCAGGGCATGGGCACAGTCTACTCGGGGCTCGGGGCTCGGGGCTAGGGGCCTGGGGCGTGGGGCGTGCGTTATACTCCCCCCCAGTGGACTTCAAGTACCTGGCCATCGAGGGGCCGGTGGGGGTCGGCAAGACGGCCCTGGCCGAGCGGATAGCCGTGCGCCTGGACGCCACGGCCATCCTCGAGGACAACGACAACCCGTTCCTGCCCGATTTCTATCAGAGCCGGGCGGGGTCGGCGTTCCAGGCCCAGCTGTTCTTCCTGTTGAGCCGCCATCGCCAGCAGACGGCGCTGCAGCAGACGGAACTCTTCAGCCAGGTCACCGTCTGCGACTACCTGTTCGAGAAGGACCGCATCTACGCCTATCTGAACCTCGACGACAACGAGCTGTTCATCTACCAGAAGGTCTACGAGCTGCTGGCGCAGGAGATCCCCCAGCCGGATCTCGTGGTGTACCTGCAGGCGCCCACGGACCTGCTCGTGCGTCGCGCCAAGGAGCGCGCGCGGCACCCCGAGCACGAGGGGCCGGCCCTCGATCCGGGCTACCTGAAGGAGCTGAACGAGGCCTACCAGCACTTCTTCTTCCACTACACGACCACGCCGCTGCTGGTCGTGGAGTCGGCGCCGGTGGACTTCGCCGGCGACGAGGCCGCGGTCGATGACCTGATCCGGCAGATTCGGGTCATGGGCCGCGGGACGCAATACTACGTACCCAAGGGCAAATAGGTTCACGGTTCACGGTTCTCGGTTACGAAGGGCCGTTCGGCGAAGGCAGGCGGTTCGGCTATCGGCCGTTTGGCCGTTCGGCGTGACCGCGTGATTCCTCTTGCTTCTTGATTCCGGCTTCTGACAAGCCCGGGCGTCGAGACTCGGGCCGGCACGGCCGCTCCCGAGCCGGACTCCGCAGGCCGGGAACCCTCCTCGGCTCAGCGTCGGGTTCCGTGTCTTCGTGGCGTCCGGCTTCAGCCGGACGTCGCGACCCCGCGGCCTGCTTCGTACGGCTCGTTCGCGGCCGTATCCGGCCCGAGTATCCTGCTCCGTGGAGCGTGGTCCCTTCTTGCTTGTTGCTTCTACGTGTGACCCACAATCCCCCCGCCCCCCCCGCCCCGCCCCTAGCCCCACGCCCCTGGCCCCTAGTACACTGCCCCGCGTGCGTATCTCCCGCCTCGAACTGCGCGTGCTGCGGCTGCCGCTGGTCCGTTTCTTCGAGACCAGCTTCGGGCGGGTCTACGACCGCACGTTCCTGCTGACGCGTCTCGAGGGGGAGGGCGAGACCGGCCTCGGCGAGTGCGTGGCCGACAACGACCCGTACTACAGCCCGGAAACCGTCGAGACGGCGTGGCACGTCATCACGCAGTTCCTGGCTCCACTTGTCCTCGGCCGGGAGTTCGCGCACCCCGCCGACGTGTATCCGGCGATGGCGCGCGTGCGCGGCCACAACATGGCCAAGGCTGCCCTCGAGATGGCCGCGTGGGACCTCTTCGCGCGGCAGCAGGGAGTCTCGCTGCAACGGGTGCTGGGCGGGACGAAGCCCGACATCGCGTCGGGCGTGTCGATCGGCATCCAGGACACGATCGACCAGTTGCTCGATCGTGTGGGCGCCGAACTGGCGGCCGGCTACCAGCGCATCAAGATCAAGATCAAGCCGGGCTGGGACCTCGAGCCGGTGGGCGCGATCCGGCAGCGGTTCGGCGGCGTGCCGTTGATGGTGGACGCCAACGCCGCCTACTCCCTGGGCGACGCGGCGCACCTGGCGCAACTCGACGCCTTCGATCTCATGATGATCGAGCAGCCGCTCGACTACGAAGACCTGTTCGATCACGCGGCCCTGCAGCGCCGGATGACGACGCCGGTGTGCCTGGACGAGTCCATCCACACCGTCCGCCACGCGCGCGACGCGATCGACGCCGGCGCGTGCCGCATCATCAACATCAAGCCCGGCCGCGTGGGCGGCCACCGCGAGTCGATCCGGCTGCACGACCTGTGCGCGGCGCGCGGCATCCCGGTGTGGCACGGCGGGATGCTGGAATCCGGCATCGGGCGCGCGCACAACCTGCACCTGTCGTCGTTGCCCGGCTTCACGCTGCCGGGTGACGTGGCGGCCAGCAGGCGGTACTACGAGTACGACCTGATCGACCCGCCGATTGACGTGCGGGCCGACGGCACCATTGCGGTGCCGCAGGGGCCGGGCCTCGGCGTGCAGGTGGTGCAGGACCGGATCGAGCAGGCAACCGTCCGGCGAAAATCAATCCCGGATTGATTTTCGCGTGATCCCCCGAAAGTCAATCCGGGATTGATTTTCGTTCGAACGAGGTGGCGATGCGGGTGAGAGGCTGGACATTCGTGGTGGTGGCGCTGGCCGTGGTGGTGGCCGCGGGCGGCGGCGCCCGCCCCGCGTCCGCGCAGACCCGCGCGGCGGCCGCCGTGGCCCAGCCGCTCATGACCTTCGACGAGAAGATGGCCTGGATCCTCGCCCTCGAGGATCGCCGCATCCTGAAGGATACCGCGCCCCTTGTGGAGCCAGCCCAGCCGCCGGTTGCGCAACCGGTCCAGCAGGGCCGGGGAAAGCGCCCAGCCGTGACGCCGCCGCCTCCGCCCGCGCCGGACCTGCTCCGGCTGCTCGGGGACGTGGAGCCGCGGATCCGCCGGCGGGCCGCGCTGGCCGTGGGACGTGTGGGCCTGGCCGCCGGCGTGACGCCGCTGGCGACCCTGCTCACCAGGGAGACCGACGTCGAGGTGCGGCAGATGGCGGCCTTCGCGATGGGCCTCATCGGCAGCCGTACAGCTGTCCCGCACCTCCGGGCCGCGCTGGGCGACGCGTCGCCCGTCGTGCAGGGCCGGGCGGCCGAAGCGCTGGGCCTCATCGGCGACACGGAATCGGCGCCGCTCATTGCGCGCATGGCCGCCGCCTCCGCGGCGGACCCGCGCCTGGCGGCCCTTGGCGCGGCCGACACCATCACCGCGCAGCCGCCGGAACTGGATGCGTACCGCCTGGCCATCTACGCGTTGACGCGGCTGAAGGCGTGGGACGCCCTGCTGCCCCTCGTGACGAAGGCTGACGGCGCGCCGGTGTCGGCCTGGTGGCCCGTGGCGTACGCGCTCGGGCGCACCGAGGACCCGCGCGCCGTGCCGGCGCTCGTGGCCCTGGCGAAGCTGCCGGCCGGCGGCTACAGCCGCGCGTTCGCCGCCCGCGGCCTCGCCGCGCTGAAGCGTGTCGAGGCCGCGCCGGTCCTGGCCGCGATGGCCGAGAGCTGGCGGGCCGATCCGCAGGCCGGCGTGTCGGCGGTACGCGCCCTGGGCCAGCTCGGCGTCGCCGACGCGGCGCCCGTCCTGCGCAAGCTGGCCGCGGCGAAGGACGCCGACCCGAACCTCCGCCTGGAGGCCGTCACCGCCCTGGGCACCCTGCGCGACACGGGCTCGTTCAACCTCATGCTGGACCTGCTGGCCGACGCGTGGCCGGCCATGCGCGCGGCCGCCCTGCGCGGCGTGCAGGCGATCGACCCCGACAACTTTCTGACCGTGCTGTCGGGCCTGGACGTCGATCCGCACGTGAGCGTCCGCTCGGCGCTGGCGTCGATCCTCACGAAGGCGGATCCGGAGGCCGCCGTGGCCCGCCTCACGCTGATGCTGGCCGACAAGGACGCGCGGGTGATTCCCGCCGTCGTCGGGGCCCTCGCGGAGTTGAAGGCCCCCGATCTCGGGCCGACGCTGCTGAAGCTGCTGGGCCACACCGACGTGATGGTGCGCGCAGCGGCGGCGTCGGCGCTGGGAGCGCTGAAGGTACCCGGCGCCGAGGGGGCGCTCGTGAAGGCCTACCGCGACGCCGCGAAGGACGGCCCGTACAACGCGCGGGCGGCGGCGCTCGGCGCGTTGCGGCAGTACGGCCCGGCGGTGGCCATGCCCACGCTGCGCGAGGCGCTGGCCGACAAGGACTGGGCCGTGCGCGTGCGGGCCGCGGCGCTCCTGCGCGAACTCGATCCCGCCGCCGACGTGGCCGCAGCCATGCGCCCGGCGCCGGGCAAGCCCGGCATCGAGTACACGCGGGCGCCGCTCGTGAATCCGCAGGTCTCGCCGCACGTGTTTTTCGAGACCGACAAGGGCACGATCGAGATCGAGCTGTACGTGCTGGACGCGCCGCAGGCCTGCGACAGCTTCCTGCGCCTGGCCCGCGAGGGGTTCTTCACCGGCGTGGCCATCCACCGCGTCGTGCCCAACTTCGTCGTCCAGGACGGCGACCCGCGGGGCGACGGCGAAGGCGGCCCCGGCTACACCCTGCGCGACGAGATCAACCAGCAGCCGTACCTGCGCGGCACCGTCGGGATGGCGCTCGAATGGGCCGACACCGGCGGCAGCCAGTGGTTCGTCACGCACTCGCCGCAGCCCCATCTCGACGGCCGGTACACCGCCTTCGGCCGCGTGGTCGAGGGGATGGACGTCGTGGACAAGCTGCAGCAGTGGGACGTCATCCGCCGCGTCCGCACATGGGACGGCGTGGCGATGAATACGCGCTAGTTCCGAGTGTTCGTGGCGTCCGGCTTCAGCCGAGTGTTCGTGGCGTCCGGCTTCAGCCGGACGTTCGGGGGTGTCGTGGCGCAGCCGTTCAAGGACAGGTTCTTCCAGCGTCCGTTCTTCGAGCGCCTGGCCGACGAAATCGCGGCGGTGTATCCCGCCTTCGACCGCGCCCGCTTCTTCGCGCGGGTGTATGACGGCGAGTGGGACGGCCTCGAACTGAAGGGGCGGATGCGGCACGCGTCCGAGGCGCTGGGCACCGTGCTGCCCGCCGACTTCCGCACGGCCGTGGCGATCCTCCTGCGGGTCGAGCGCCACTTCGACGGCTTCGATCACCTGCTGTTCGCCGACTTCGTCGAGCGTTTCGGCGTCGACGATTTCGACACCGCTGTGCGGGCCCTCGAGGTCTTCACGCGGACCTCGGCCGAGTTCGCGATCCGGCCGTTCCTGCGCCGGTATCCGGACCGGGCGTTCCCGCAGATGCGTGCGTGGGCCGCGCATGAGAGCGAGCACGTGCGGCGGCTGTCGAGCGAGGGCTGCCGGCCGCGGCTGCCGTGGGGCACCGCGCTGGAGGAACTCAAGCGCGACCCGGCGCCGCTCCTTCCGATCCTCGAGGCGCTCAAGGACGACCCGTCCGAGTACGTCCGGCGCAGCGTTGCGAACAACCTGGGCGACATCGCGAAGGACCACCCCGCCGTGGCGCTCGACCTCGGTGCGCGCTGGATCGCGGAGGACGCGGCGCGGCTGCCGATGGTGAAACACGGCCTGCGCGACCTGCTCAAGAAGGGCAACCGGCGGGCGCTGCGGCTGTTCGGCGTGGGGGAAACGGCGAAGGTGGCGCTCGAGACGCTGGCGGTCGCGCCGCAGCGCGTGCCGCTGGGCGGCGCCGCCACGCTGCGTGTGGCCCTGCGCTCGACCACGAAGAAGGCCCAGCGCCTGCGGCTCGAGTACGCGATGACCTACGCGCGGCCCAACGGCCGCACGGGCCGCAAGGTGTTCAAAATCGCGGACGTGACCCTGGCTGCCGGGGCCCGCCTCGACCTGACGCGGAAACTGAGCTTCGCCGACCGCTCCATACGGACCCACTACGCTGGGCCCCACGTACTGTCGCTCATCGTCAACGGCGACGCGCTCGGGGAGGCGGCGTGCCGCCTGGTTCCCGCCAAACCGGCCGCCGGCCGCCGCATGCGGCCGGCCGCGCGTCGATAGGTCTGGAGGTCAGCCCATGCGTGTCCTTCCAGCGGCTGCGGTCGCAGCCTTGTGCGTCACTGCCGGTGCCGCGGCCCCGCCCACGCCCCCGGCGTGGATCTCCCAGGCCAGCGCCACCACCGAGCGCCTGCGTGGCGTGAGCGCGGTCAACGGGAACGTGGCGTGGGCCAGCGGCAACAAGGGCACGGTGGTGCGCACCATCGACGGCGGTGTCACGTGGACGCTGGCGTCGCCTCCCGGCACGGCGGACCTCGACTTCCGCGACGTCGAGGCCTTCGACGCCGACACCGCCTACGTCCTGGCCATCGGCCCGGGCGACAAGTCGCGCGTCTACAAGACCGGCGATGGCGGCCGCTCGTGGACGCTGCAGTTCACCAACCCCGATCCGAAGGCGTTCTACGACGCGATCGCGTTCTGGGACGCGAACACGGGCCTCGCCGTGGGCGATCCCGTGGATGGCCGCCACTCGGTGGTGCGCACCCTCGACGGGGGACGGACGTGGACGCCCGTTCCGGCCACCGGCATGCCGCCCGCCCTCGAGGGCGACGGCGCCTTTGCCGCCAGCGGCACGTGCCTGGTGGCCGCCGGCAGCGCGCACGCCTGGTTCGGCAGCGGTGGTGGGCCCCGCGCCCGCGTGTACCGGTCGGCCGACCGCGGCCTCACCTGGCAGGTGGCGGACACGCCGATTGCGGCCGGCGTGGCCTCCGCCGGCATCTTCTCCCTGGCGTTCGCCGACGCCGCGCACGGTATCGTCGTGGGCGGCGACTACCGCCGTGAGCGCGATGCCGGCGATAACCTGGCCCGCACGACCGACGGCGGTGCCACCTGGTCGTTCATCGGCGCCACGCGCCTGCGTGCGTTCCGTTCTGCCGTGGTGGTCGTGCCCGGATCGAGCGGCCGTGTCCTGCTGGCGGCGGGGCCGTCCGGCACGGACCGGTCGGACGATGGCGGCGTGACGTGGGTGGCGACGGGCGACGAGGGGTACCACGCGTTGAGCGTCGCACGTGACGGCGCCGCCTGGGCCGTGGGCGAAGGCGGGCGCATCGCGGTGCGTGGGGGCGTGGGGCGGGGGACGTGGGGCATGGGGAAGAAGACAGGAGACAGAAGACAGAAGACAGAAGGAAGAAGGGATCACGCTGTCACGCCCAACGGCCGATAGCCGAACGGCCTGCCCCGCCCAACGGCCGACCGGCCGATAGCCGAACGGCCTGCCCCGCCCAACGGCCGACCGGCCGATAGCCTAACGGCCTTCTTTGACATGCAGCGCCCGGGCATAGAGCAGGGCGAAGCCGCGCCGCTGGGCGTTCTGCATCGACTTCGACCCGGGGGCCGTGGTGACGACGGCGAGGTCGCAGCCGCGGGCGCGGGCGTCGCGCAGGCGCGCCTCCAGGAGCGCGCTCTGCACGCCCCGGCGCCGGAAGGCGGGCAGCGTGGCCGCGCCGCAGAGTTGCGCCACGCCCTCGTGCTCGCGCAAGCCCCCGCCGCCGGCCACGACGCCGTCGACGAGCGCCGCGTAGAGCCGGAAGCCCGGCGCCCCGGCGAACTCCATGAACACCCGCTCGATCACCTCGCGCGGGAACTCCTGCCCCGCCGCCTGCGCCGGCACGTCGTCCGGATGCTGGAATCCGGTGGCGACGACGTCGATCCACGCGGCCGCCTGCGAGGGAGGCCATTCGGCAATCGTCACGCTGCCAGGCGCCGGGCGGGACCCCAGTTGCGCAAGGTCGAGGCCCAGGACGTTCTCGAACCCGGCCACGGCGTAGCCCCGCGGGCCAAAGGCCGCGTGCCAGGCCGGGTCGGCGAGCGTGGAGACCTCGGCCTGCACCGGCGAGCCGACGGCCGCGAACCGCGCCTCGACCCGGGCCAGGGGGTCCAAGTCGGGCGGGCCCGAGAAGCCCGCGCCGATGAGCTTGTTGACGGGCGATCCCGCACCGGCGAATACGGCCACGCCGCCGGCCACGGGCTCGACGAAGGCGCCGGGCACGCGGCCGCCCGCCACGGCCATCATCCCGATGTCACGGGAGAGCGACGCCTCGGCGCATTCGATCCGGGCGGCCAGCGCGGCGTCGGCGAACACCTACGCGAGGCCCTTGCCGCGCGCGAACGACGCGGTGACCAGATCCATCGTGTTGCGGTGCTGCATGAACCAGGCGGGCAGCTGTTCGGCGACGTACTGGCGCGCGAAGGTGGCGTCGCCGGCCTCCAGCCGGTCGGCCACGCGCTCCATCTCGGACAACACGCGCTGGTGCTCGGCCCGGTGCACGGCGGTCGCGAAGAACCCCGTGCTCTCCATGATCGCTTCCTCGCGGGCGAAATGGGCCCGGGTGTGCTCCACGAGTTCGGCGAAATGCGTCGGGAACTCCGCGTCTGCCGCGGCCACGGCGGCATTGATCTCGGCCACGAAGACCTCGTGATCCGTGTCGATGGCCTCCACACCGACTTTCATCGCATCTGACCAGTCCACGTCCCACGTCCTCCTGCCGGGCGAGCCCCCGGGCCGGCCTTCCGCCGCCCGGGCTGGCCCGCAGCGTCCAGTTTTCGAGAATAACACGCCTACTCGAACACCTCGATGACGCCGAACTCCGCCAGGCGGTCGATGATGTCGGTCACCTCGCCGATGTGCGCCTCGTCTACGTTGCCGTCCTCGATGAGGCCCGCGATCGGGCGGGGGTCGTCACTGGGGAAGGGCAGGTGGAAGAGCGCCGCCCCCTGGGCGCGCGTCAGGTTGATGCGGCGCTCGGTCCGGTCGCGGCCGCTGCCGGTCCAGATGACCACGGTGCTCACGGCGTTGCGGCCGCGGGCGGCGACGAAGCGCGACCCGGCGGCGCGGCGCTCGCGCACGCGCCGGGCCAGGGCGGCCCGGCCGGTCCTGGCCTGCGCCATGCCGGCGAAGTCGAGTTCGAGGGAGATCCGGTCCACCTTGAGGACGTACCGGAAGTAGGGCCGCGTCTTGTCGTTGGCCTCGTGTTTGGCGACGATGCCGAGGGTGGCGAGCGTCTCGAGAAACCCCTGGGTGGTCTGGATGTGGAGGTTGAGCCTGGAGGCCGCCTCGGAAGCCGAGAGGCTGCGATAGGTGGCGAGCAGCCTGAAGATTTCCCTGGCGTAGGGCTTGGCGAGGCACCCACCGAGGATGGCCGCCTGTTCGAAGTCACTCACGGCGAGGTCTCCTGTCACGTAGGAACACGCGGGCGCAGCCCCATCGTCTAGAATGTGATTGTATCAGCCGTTAAAGATAGTTCAATAAAAATATACTTCATCAATCTGATGTGTTGTTGCGGCCCGGATTTTGGGCGTTCGCCGATTCACGGCGAACCCCGTACCGGCGACCATCATGGATGACCACTCGACCGGACCGTCACCTTTCCCGTCCTCCATGAGTCCTTGTAGGTAACGTGGCCGGCGGTGCGGTTCGGCCGGCTCGAAACGACGAGGTTGAACACATGGAGATGACGGTGACCTTCCCGGGCGGCCTGCGCGTGGACGCGCAATCCGGCCCGTACACTATCCAGACCGACCAGCCGGTCAAGGCCGGCGGCGACGGCTCGGCGCCAGCGCCCTTCACCCTGTTCCTGGCGTCCATCGGGACCTGCGCGGGCATCTACGTCCTCGGCTTCTGCAAGCAGCGCAACCTGCCCACCGAGGGCATCCGCATCGTCCAGAAGGTGCAGGGTAGCCCGGAGCGGCCCGGCATGGCCGGCAAGGTGACGCTCGACATCGAAGTGCCGCCGGACTTCCCGGAGAAGTACTACGAGGCCCTGGTGCGTGCTGCCGACCAGTGCGCAGTCAAGAAGCACCTGGAGCACCCGCCGGTGTTCGAAGTGAAGACGGTCAAGGCCGGCGTGTAGCCGCGGACGCGCCGGCTCCTGGACCGGCCGGGGCCGGCCCGCGGCCGGCACAGACACGAAGGGCCCGGCGGCCATGAGGCCGTCGGGCCCGTGCTTCGTCGAGGGGCGAGCCCCGCTACTTCCGCTGCATGTCCTGCATGCTCAGCGTGGTCTTCTTCGTGTAGCCCGCCGGAGGCCCGAAGATGCCGGCCGGGGCGGGCTTGCTGACGATCTCGACCACTTCCGTGGTGGTGCGGATCTTCGCCCCCATCATCTCGCCGGTGGTCTCCGTGGCGATCTGGAAGCCCTCGACCTTGGCGAACTCCTTCAGCGCGGCGGCGTCCATCATGCCCTGGCCCTGCATGATGGCCGGCAGCATCCTGGCATTGAACACGGCAGCATCGAACGGCACCTGCGTCGAGGCCCACATCCGCATGTTCATCTTCATGCCCATGATGCTCATCGCCCCGTCGTACGCCGTGCAGTCCCACTGGCCGATCTTCTTCTTCTCGGCCGTCGGCGTCACGGTGATGGTCATCTTCATCATGGCCGCCATGCCCGCCGCCTCGGGCGGCAGCAGCTTGGTCATGTCGAGCGGCAGCGGCGCCTCGAGGTACGACTTGTCGGCGTGCCGGATCATGTAGAACACGTTCTTGTCGAGGTCTACGATGACCACCGCGTCCTTCGAGATGTTCGCCATCTTCGAGCCGCTGATCCACATCTCGATGACATCGTCTTTGGCCGGCACGTTCTGGCCCATCACGGCCATCGCATCGGTGTGGGTCTTCGACTTCACGTAGACGTCCGCCGCCAGCGCCGGCGCGGCGCAGGCGAGGACCAGCGCCGCGAGCAGCAACTTCTTCATGTGGGTTCCTTTCGTGGAGCACTCCATGTGCCGCCCCGCAGTATACAACCCGCGGCCAGAGACGGGCCGCCTGCGGGCCAGCACCGCCGCGCGCCTGGCCCCAGGTCTGCCACACTTCTTTCACACATCCGTCCCGACTCTGCCTCCGCTGCGGCGTCACAATGGAGGAGTGCCTGCTGGAGAGGGAACATGACACACGGACGATGGCTTCTCGTACTGCTCGGGTTCTGCGTCGCGGCCCTGCCCGTGGCCGCGCGCGCCGCGACGGCGGACCAGGCCCCGGCGGCGGCTGTTGCCGGCGTCTGGACCATCGACAAGGACAGCAGTGACGTCCCGGGGGCTGCCGACCGCGGTGACCGGCCCCCGATGGGTGGCCCCGGCGGCGGGATGGGTGGCCCCGGCGGGGGCATGGGCGGACGAGGGGGCATGGGCGGCGGCATGCCGGGCGGGACCAGCGGCGGCGGCCGGCGTGACCCAGAGGAGATGCGCCGCGCCCGCGGCCTGCTGCTGGACCTGTCCAGGCCGCCCGAGCGGCTCACGATCGTCCACGACGGCGCGGCGGTCATCCTGACGAGTGACGACGGCCGGTCGGTGAAACTGGTCGTGGACGGGAAGGAACAGGAACGCCTGACCGGCGACGGCGTCATCAAGGGCAAGGCACGCTGGGACGGCGACACCCTCCGGGTGGAAGAGAAGATCCAGGACGGCCCGAAGGTGGTCCGCACCTACTTTGCGTCGTCCGACCGGCGCCGGCTAGTGGTGGCCACCCGCATCGAACCCGGCGGCGGGGGCGAGCTGGTCGTCCACCACCTCTATACGCGGAGAGACTGACCGCAGCGGGTCCGCGAGAATGGCGGCGGGTGGAGAACCACCCCGCTGCGCCGTCTCCGTTGTGATACGTATACACGAAGTTGGATACGCGCAGCTCCACGGGAATGGATCGCCGTGCGTGGCCGGAACCCGATCATCCGTCGGGTGCGGGAATCAGCCCAAAATTCACCGTGCAACCGGCGCTGGACCTGGCGTGGTTCCTGCTAGACTCTCCGGGTTCACGACAGTGTCGGAAGGCCCCCACGGAGGGTTCTCGTAATCCCGGGGAGGACGCCAATGCGGAAGTGGTGTGTCGCAGTGGTGGTGGGGGGGCTGTGTGCCGTGCTGGCGGCACCGGCGTGGGGCCAGCAGACGGCCGGCAACATCTCGGGGCGCGTGACCGACGCGCAGGGGGCCGCGCTGCCAGGCGTGACGGTGACGGCCACGCAGGCCCAGACGGGCCTCGTGCGGACCGTTGTCACGGACGGGGAGGGCATCTACCGGCTGAACGCGCTGCCGGTGGGCGCCTACGATCTCGCGCTCGACCTGACGGGGTTCAGCAAGGTGGAGCGCAAGGGCGTCGTGGTGAACGTCTCGCAGACGGTGAGCCTCGACGTGCAGCTGGGCATCGCGGCGATGGCCGAGACGGTGACGGTGACGGGCGAGACGCCGCTGCTCGAGACCACCTCGTCGGCGGTCGGCGGCGTCGTGGACGTGAACAAGATCGAGGCGATGCCGCTCAACGGCCGCCAGTTCGCGAACCTGGCGATGACGGTTGCCGGCGTGGCGCTGGGGTTCCACTCCGATCCGACGAAGAGCACGCAGTACTCGCCGCAGATTGCCGGTGGCAACGGCCGCAACGTCAACTACCAGATCGACGGGGGCGACAACAACGACGACACGGTGGGCGGGCTGCTGCAGCTCTTCCCGCTCGAGGCGATTCAGGAGTTCAACTTCATCACGCAGCGCTACAAGGCCGAGTACGGGCGCAGCAACGGTGGCGTGATGAACATTGTGACCAAGAGCGGCACGAACAACTTCCGGGGCAGCTTCTTCAGCGCGTTCCGCGACAAGGCGATGAACGCGCGCACCGAGACGCAGAAGCAGACCAACGTCCCGAAACAGTACTACCGCCGCTACCAGTTCGGCGGGTCGTTCGGCGGGCCCATCGCGCAGAACCGGGCGCACTTCTTCGCGGCGGCCGAGCGGACGCAGCAGGATACCAAGCAGTCGGTGACCACCCTGGGGCTGTTCCCGGACCAGGACGGCGTGTACGACACGCCCATGCGCGAGAACCTGTTCACCGCCAAGGCCACCGCCAACGTGACGCCCTCGCAGTTCCTGTCGGTCCGGTACGGCCGGAACACCAACTCGCAGGTCTACGGCGTCGGCACCCGCTCGGTGCCCGAGAACTGGGGCGACAGCGTCAACACGTTCAACTCGATCAACCTGAACCACAACTGGGTGCTGGGCGGCTCGAAGCTGAACGAGGTGATCATCCAGTACGCCGACTTCACCAATAACATCCTGGCCCGCACGGGCAAGCCGCAGGAGACGTTCCCGAACGGCGTGTCCCGCGGGTACAACAGCAACACGCCGCAGACCACGATCCAGCACAAGTGGCAGTTCCGCGACGACTTCTCGTGGCACGTCACCGGCAAGGGCGGCCTGGGCCACGACTTCAAGACGGGCGTGAACTTCGTCTACGAGCCCAAGCTGTACGTGACCTTCGCGTCGGGCAGCTCGGACTACGCGTACACGCACCTGACCAACGACCCGAACGGGCCCGTCAGCGCCGTGAGCCGGAACAAGCCCGGGGCGTCCGCCAACCTGCCGATGAAGCAGTACGGGATGTACTTCCAGGACGACTGGCGCATCACCGACCGGCTCACCCTCAACGCGGGGGTGCGGTACGACCTGGTGCTGGGCTTCAACATCGACCAGTCGGGGATTCCCAACTTCAACATCCTGCAGAACGCCGCGAATGCCGGGCGGTTCACGGGCGTGCCCGGGTTCGAAGAGTTCGGGCCCGAGCCGAAGGAGGACTACAACAACGTCCAGCCCCGGGTGGGCCTGGCGTGGGACGTGCGGGGCGATGGCAAGGACCTGATCCGCGCCGGCTGGGGCATGTACTTCGACTTCGGCTACACCAATGCCAACATCCTGTTCCCGGGGCTCAGCGCCCAGGGCGGGTCGGGCATCGTCTTCAGCGTGACCAACACCGCGGGCATCAGGAACCCCGACGGCACGTTCTTCCTGGTGGGCCAGCCCATCTCGAACATCTCCTCCCAGAACGAGGTGAATCCCAATGGCCCGTTCTACAGCGGGCAGCTGACCGGACCCCGCGTTCGCCAGCCGTACACCTACCAGACGTCGGTCGGGTGGTCGCACCAGCTCACGGCGTCCACCGTGTTCGACGTCGACTACGTCATGGTACGGGGCTACGACCTCGGCGTGCGCTGGCCGCTGAACACCCGCGTCAACGGCGGCGCCCGCCGCTACGCGGACCTCGGCCTGAACCCTGCCGCGCCGACGTTCAACATCAGCGTCGGCGCCAGCAAGTTCGACGGCTTCAACGTCGGCATCCGGCGCCGCATGGACAAACACGTCCAGCTCAACGCCTGGTACTCCTGGTCCAACGCCAGGGGCCTGGGCGGCCTGGGCGTCGATGAACTGACGACCAACCTGGTCCAGGACGCCACCAAGCCGTACGACGACGTGCAGTGGGGCCCGTCCGCGCGCACCGACGCGCGCCACAAGACCACCATCAGCGCCGTCATCGAGATGCCCTGGGGCATCTATACGTCGGTCATGTTCCGCTACCGGTCGGCCCTGCCGCTGCACGTCTGGTACGGCTACGACAACAACGCCGACGGCGCGAGCAACGATGTCTTCACGACCGCGTACCGCTTCAAGAGCGTCGACGCGGCCGGCAACGCCTCCTTCGAGGACATCGGCGCCTGCGAGACGATCAACTGCGGCCGCGGCGCGGCGCAGTCCGCCTTCAACCTGCGCGTCTCGAAGACCTTCAAGCTGAGGGACAACGTGGGCATCGAGTTCTACGGCGAGGTGTTCAACCTCTTCAACGCCATCAACCCGAACTTCGGGACGGGCGCCGCGTCGAGCACCCGCTTCTACACCGGCACGGCGGCCAGCCACTCCCCGAACCCGGTGTTCCTCAAGCCGGTCTCCTACGCGGGTGACGCCGGCAACACCGAGCAGCGCGTGGGCCAGGTCGGTTTCCGCTTCACCTTCTAGCGGCTCGCCAGCCGCATGATAGGCTCAGGGGGCGCGCGCGTGCGCGCCCCCGTCTTGTGTCCGTCCGTCACATGACCCGCCGTTCGGTCGCCCTGCTCGTCGGTGCCGTGGCGCTGGCCGCCACGGCCGCGGTGTGGTTCCGGGTCCGACCCGCCGGGCCGGCGGATGTGCCCGCCGCCGGGCCCCGCCCGGACGTGATCCTGGTGACCATCGATACCCTGCGGGCCGATCGACTGAGGCCGGACCTCATGCCGGCCGTATCCGCCCTGGCGGCCCGCGGCCTGGCCTTCGTTGACGCCCGCACCGTGGCCCCGCTCACGCTGCCCTCGCACGCCTCGCTGATGACTGGCCTCGTGCCGCCCCGGACCGGCGTGCGCCTCAACGGCGTCCACCGCCTGCCCGCCGGAACGGTCACGCTGGCGACCGTGCTGCGCGGCGCAGGCTACCGGACCGCGGCGTTCATCGGCGCCTTCGTCCTCGATCGCCGCTTCGGGCTCGCCGCCGGTTTCGAGACCTACGACGACGAGATCGCACGGCCGGACCCGGCCGCGGGCCGTCTCGAGGCCGAACGCCGAGGGGACCAGGTCGCGGACCGCGCGATCGCCTGGCTGCGGACGCAGGACGTCCGCGCGCCCCTGTTCGTGTGGGTGCACCTGTTCGATCCCCACGCGCCGTACGAGCCTCCGGAGGAGTGGGTGCGCCGGGCTGGCGGGGTCGCCTACGACGGAGAGGTCGCGTTTGCCGACGCGCAAGTGGCGAGGTTGCTCGACGCGGTGCGGCAGCGCGGCGGCCTCGACCGCGCCATCATCGTCGTCGCCGGCGACCACGGCGAGAGCCTCGGGGAGCACGGGGAAGCCACTCACGGGCTGCTCCTCTACGACGGCGCCCTGCGTGTGCCGCTGGTGATGGCCGGTCCCGGCATCGAACCGATGCGTCGACTCGATGCCGTCAGCTTGGTCGACGTGGCGCCCACGGTGCTCGGCAGGGTGGGGGTCGCGGCGCCGGCGGGCCTCGACGGCCGGGATATGCATGCCGCGCGTCAGCCCGGGGACGCGGCGGACCTGTACGCCGAGACGATGTACCCGGAAGCGGCGGGCTGCAGCGCCCTCCGGATGGTCTACGACGGGCGCTGGAAGTACATCGGGGGACCATCGCGCGGCGAGTTGTACGACCTCGCCGCCGATCCCGGCGAGCGGGTGAATCTGGCCGACACCCGCGTGAGCCTCGCGGCGGCGATGGATGCCCGGGCCGCCGCGCAGGCGTCCACGGGCGGCGCCCCGGCATCCGCGGCGGTCGCGCCCGAGGCTGC
>CAYNDV010000091.1:0-1865 GCA_964396055.1 uncultured Vicinamibacterales bacterium
GGCGGCCAGAGCGGCATGTTCAACGAGTACACGTACTTCAACGCCGTGCAGGAGAAGGCCGAGGACATGCTGAAGCGCCTCGACCAGTGGGGCGGCCCCGAGACCTACCCCCACATGGCGGCGGGCTGGGCCGTGGCGTTCGACAGCCCGTTCGGCTGGATGAAGCAGGTCCCGTCGGATTTCGGCGGCACGCGCAACGGCATGGTTGTCTCCTGGCCGAAGGGGATCACGGCGAAGAACGAGGTCCGTACGCAGTTCGGTCACGTGATCGACGTGGCGCCGACGATCCTCGAGGCGGCCGGCCTCCCGGAACCCAAGGTGGTCAACGGCGTGAAGCAGATCCCGATGGCTGGCGTCAGCCTGGCCTATTCGTTCGCCGACGCCAAGGCCGCCGAACGGCACACCACGCAGTACTTCGAAATCGCCGGCAACCGGGCGATCTACCACGACGGCTGGTATGCCCGGACGATCCACAAGGCACCGTGGGAGCCGAAGCCGCGCCGCACGCTGCAGGACAACTCGGACTGGCAGCTGTATAACGTTCGCTCCGACTTCAGTCTGGCCAACGACCTGGCCACACAGAACCCGGCCAAACTCGCGGAGCTTCAGGCGCTGTTCCTGACGGAAGCCGCCAAGTACGGCGCGCTGCCCATGGATGACCGTTTCTTCGAACGGCTGGACCCGAAGGCCGTCGGGCGGCCCGACATCATGGGCGGGCGCATGTCGCTGACGCTGGCGGAAGGCATGACCGGGATGATGGAGGGCGTCTTCATCAACGTGAAGAACCGGTCGAAGACCATCACAGCCGACATCGAGGTGCCCGCCGGAGGCGGCAATGGCACGGTCATCGCGCAGGGCGGGCGCTTCGGCGGCTGGTCACTCTACGTGAAGAACGGCGTGCCGGCCTACGACTACGTATTCCTCGGACTGCAGCGCACGTCGATCACGTCGAACAGGAAGCTCGCCCCCGGCAAGGCTGAGCTGAGGTTCCAGTTCGACTACGACGGCGGCGGACCGGGCAAGGGCGGCACGGGCACGCTCTTCGTCAACGGCGAGAAGGTGGCCGAGGGCCGCATCCCGGCAACGCAGCCCGGCATCTTCTCCGCCGACGAGACCGCCGACGTGGGCATCGACCTCGGCACGCCCGTGGTTGAAACCATCGGGGCAGAAGCGAAATCCCGCTTCACCGGCCGGATCCCGAAGGTGACGATCGCGGTGAAGTGACACGCGCGCCGCTCGGCGGCTGTCCTGCCGGGCACGTGCTCGATCGGGTGGCAGACGGCGTGGGTCCCGTTCCCCACGCCGTCCCGGTCGCCCGCCGCCGGGAACGGCGGGATTGGCCCAGGAGGACAGCGGTAGAGACGCGGCACAGGACCGATCTCGTCAGAGCAGGCTCTGGACCTGGGCGATCAGTTCGTCCGCCACGGCTGCCGGCAGGCGCCCGCTTCGTTTCAGCGCCTGGAGCTTGTTCACCACCGCGCCCAACTGCCCGCGCGCCGCCTTGATGTTGCCCCGGTCCCACGACGCCTGCGCCGCCTGCAGGCTCGCAATCAGCGCCGTCGTGCTCCCGGCCTCCAACTGGAGCGCCAGGATGGCCGGGATGAGTCCGGCCGGACCAGCCGGGCAGCCGTTCGGGGTCGCCGCACCCACCCGCGGGCAGGCGTCGGCGCCGTCGGGTACGCCGTCGTTGTCATCGTCGCCATCGCAGGCGTCGCCCACCCCGTCGCCGTCGAGGTCCGCCTGGTCGGCGTTGGGCACGGCCGCGCAGTTGTCGGCTTCGTTCAACACGGCGTCGCCGTCCCAGTCGGCGTCGCAGGCGTCGCCCACCCCGTCGCCGTCGAGGTCCGCCTGGTCGGCGTTGGGCA
>CAYNDV010000091.1:1965-11560 GCA_964396055.1 uncultured Vicinamibacterales bacterium
TCGCAGGCGTCGCCCACCCCGTCGCCGTCGAGGTCCGCCTGGTCGGCGTTGGGCACGGTGGCGCAGTTGTCGGCCGCGTCAGGCACGCCGTCGTCGTCGGCGTCGTCGTCGACCGGTGCGAGCGTCGGATCGGCGAAGACGGTCAGCGTGTTTGCCGACGAGTTCGGGACGTACACGAGGCTGGTCTCGGGGTCGATCTCGACGCTGGGATTCACGTACACCGCCGGCGCCCCCACGGCCGGCGTGGCCAGGATCGTGTGATCCGTTCCGTCGACGATGGTCACGAGCGTGCTGATGACGCTGGTGATGTAAACCCGGTTCTGGAGCGGATTGACGCCGACATCCCAGGGATCGCCCCCGGGCGGCGCGGGAATGGCGCCGATCACCACGTTCGACGTCCCGTCGACGATCGTGGTGCCGCCACCCATGGAGTTTGCCACGTACACCCGGTTCGTGGCGGGGTTGACGGCGACACCGCGCGGTCCCGTGCCCACGCCCACGGTGGCCACGACCGCGTCGGTGGCGCCATCGATCACGGCCACGCTGTTGCCGAAGTTGTTGGTGACGTAGATGCGGTTCGTCAGGGGATTCACCGCCACGTACGACGGATTCCGGAACGAGCCGGCCACCTGACCGACGAACGCGAGTGACAGCATGTCGAAGACCGACACCGTGTTGCTGCCCTCGTTGGTCACGTAGGCCTTGTTCGTCGACGGGTTGAGGGCCACGCCTGTGGACCAGCGGCCCGTGACGTGCCGCGCCAGCCTCGGGAAGGCGGGATCGCCGCCGTCGTAGATCGACACGCCCCCGCTCGACCCGTTGTGGGTGACATAGATCCGGTTCAGCACGGTGTCGACGGCCACGCCGTTCGGGGCCGCGTCGACACCGAACGCCCCCAGGACCGCGCCGGCGTCGGTGTCGACCACGACCACCTGGCTCGCGTTGCCCTGGCTCACGTAGGCGCGATGGGTCACCGGGTTCACCGCCACGTCCCACGGCGAACTCCCCGGGAGCCCGGGCATGGCGATGACGGTGACGGCCGGTCCTGCGGCAACCAGCCGGCCGGAACCGGGCACCGACACCATCGCCGCAATCGCCAACGCCACGACCCATGACACGCAGATGCGGGTCTTCATGATGTCCTCCCCGGCACGAGACCGTCCCGGGCATCAAGGGATGGCCCGCGCCTGCCGAGAGGAGTAAACTCCAGGCACATCGGCGGCAAGCGGCATTAGCGGTCAGAACCGGTCACCGGCGGTAGACGCATGGACAGACCGCGTCTCGACTCGTGGAAGGACATCGCCGCGCACCTCGGGCGAGACGTGCGCACAGTCGCCCGCTGGGAGCACGAGCGGAGGTTACCCGTGCACCGGGTGCCCGGCGGCGGCCGGGCCCACGTCTTCGCGTATCCCGACGAACTCGATGCCTGGATGGCCGGGGGGCAGGCGGACGCCATGGCGGAACCGCCCGTCGCTGGCGTCCCGCACCCGGGATCGCCCCGCCGCCCGGATGTCCGGGTCGCTGTCGGGCTGCTGGTCGTGGCGGCCACCGCCGCAACTGGCTGGATTGTCAGCCGCAGCGGGGCGCCACCGATCCGGCTGGCCGCGGCAGACAACGCCATCGTCGCGCTGGACGCCGCAGGCACCTCTCGGTGGACGTACCGGTTCGAGGGGCGCCATGTCGCCAGCCCGACGGGCCCCTGGTTCTCCATCGGCAACCTCGGAGGGAGCGCCGGGGACGAGACCGTGGTCGCCGTCGAGTTGACCGGTCCGGCCCTCGACCAGCGCGGCGGGATGTTGCTGCGGTTCGCGGCGGATGGCCGGCTCCGGTGGACCAGGACGCTCGAAGACCGGCTGAGGTTCCGCGATGGCGAGTACGGGCCGCCGTGGTCCACCGACGGCTTCGTGACCTACCGCCTGGGAGACGCGGTGCGGATCGCGTGGCTCGCGCACCAGATCACCTGGTGGCCCGGATTGGTGGTCACCTTCGACGCAGAGGGGCGGCGACTCGCCACCTTCGTCAACTCCGGCTGGATCCGGTCCATTGTGCAGTCGACCGACGGTCGGTATCTCCTCGTGGCCGGCGTGTCCAACGCGCGGCACGCGTATTTCCTGGCGATGATCGATGCGACGCACCCTGCCGGCCGCTCGCCCGAACCGCCCGGCACGGCCACCGAGTGCCTGGGGTGCCCGGAGGGCGATCCGCTCGTCTATGTCGTGTTTCCCAGAACTGACGTGGGCGAGCGGCAGCCGTTTCCGGCCAACGGCCCGGCGCTGCAGACGTTTCCCGACGGTTCCCTCCAGGTCCAGACCCACGAGAGCGCCGGGTCGGGCATCGCCACGATGGTCTTCGACCTGTCACCGTCGCTCGAACTGCGGCGGACCCGGGTGAGCGACACCTACTGGGACTGGCACCGCCGCCTCGAGGAGGGCGGCCTGCTCCGTCATTCGGCGCAAGCCTGCCCGATACGTGGCGGCCTGGACGTGCAGCGGTGGACGCCTGCGACCGGGTGGCAGACGATCCGCGTCCCGTTCGGGTAGCGCCTACCCCACCTGCTCCTTGTGCCGCGACCGCAGTTTCTCTTCGCGCGCGGTCTTGGCCACGCCGGCCATGTCGAGGTCGTGCTGTCCGCTGGCCGCCAGCGCGTCGGGGTTCACCCGCAGCGAGTGCTCGGTCTTGGCCAGCGGCACCAGGTGGCCGCCCGTGTAGATCTGGTGGCGGCCTTTCCGGTCGTACCACTGGGCCAGCGTGGCCGTCTGGTGCTTCTTCTCGACGATCTGCCGCCAGCCGACGCCCGTGTTGTAGGCGCAGAACGAGATCTCCCCTTCCTGGGTGCCGTAGGGGATGATGCACTGGTGCGTGCGTCGGAAATCGTAGGTCCAGAGATCCTGGAACCACATGCCGGCGATGAAGAGGAACAGGAACCGGTCCGAACGCCGGACTTCGACGTCCTCGCGCGTTCGATCCTTGCCCACCCGCCCGTATGACCGCTTCGAGGCGCCGAAGGCCTTGTCGAACCGGATGAGCAGGTCCTTCACGCGCATCTGCGACGGGGCCCGGAAGGGGTCGTAGTTGCGCATCAGCGAGAGCGCCAGGCCCAGGACGGACCAGAACCGGCCCCGGCCCGCGTCGTTGATGACGCGCAGGTCCTTCACGAGCCCCTCGCTCGACAGGAACGCCGACACCGCCACGCGTTCGTGCGTCTCCTTGTCGATCATCACGGCCATGCCCGACCCGCAGTCGGGATGGCAGCCGCAATTGAGGTAGCCGAAATCGGGCGTCGGACCGTGCACCAGATCGGCCCAGTCGCCGAAGGTGCCCATCATGGCGATCGGGAACCAGTCGCGGCTCGGGTCGCCGATGCCGGTCTGCCGCCGGATGTCGTGGGCCAGATCCGCGATCGTGTAGCGCATGGCCGCCCGCCGCTCGTCGGTCACCTCCTCGTCGCGCCCCGTGAAGGACACGGGCTGGAACGAGATGAACGAGATCTTCTTCGGGTTGTCGAGGGCGAACTCCACGATCTTCCCGACCTGCTCGTTGTTGACGCCGTTGATGATGGTGCTCACCAGGACGATGTCCACACCGGCGTCGTGCAGGTTGTTGATGGCCTGCATCTTCACGTCGAAGAGGTTCGGCACGTGCCGGTGCGCGTTGGCGGCGTTGCCGATGCCGTCGAACTGCAGGTAGACGAAACGCAGACCGGCCTCGGCAGCCTTGCGGCAGAACTCCGGGTCCTTGGCGAATTCGATGCCGTTGGTGGCCGCCTGGACGCTGTTGAAGCCGAGTTCCTTGCAGTACTTCACGGCCTGCAGGAAGTGCGGCGACAAGGTGGGTTCGCCGCCCGAGAACTGCACCGACATCTGGCGCTTGGGCTTCTTGGTGGCGGCCCGGTCGAGGATCGCCTTGATCTCCGGCCAGTCGAGTTCGTGCACGAAGCCCACCTGGTTGGCATCCGTGAAGCACGGGTCGCACATCATGTTGCAGCGGTTGGTCAAGTCGACGGTCAGCACCGTGCCCCGCCCGTACTTCAGGCTGCTCATGCCGTGATTGTGCAGCGTGTCGTTGCCGTGCACCGGGATGTCGGCCCCGGGCGACAACTGCTCCATCCGCCTGTAGAACGCCGGGTCGGTCGACAGCACGTCCTCGTAGTGCCCGTGGCGCGGGCAGTCCTTGACCATCAGGATCTTGCCGTCACGCTCGATGATCCGGGCCGGGATCTCGCCCGCGTGTTCCTTGACGAACAGGTCCGGCGTCGCCTGGCCATCCACGATGCGCTGCCGGGCTTCGCGGGTGCAGGCGGGGCAGAGGGACGTGGTCTCGCGCGGCACGCCCATGGGCGGCTGGAACTTGTCGGCCGCCTTCGGCAGGGGCTTCTCGCTCCACCTGGGCGTGAACGACGGAGCGCGATTCAGACGGTAGACCGGCTGGAGGACGTGCCAGAGGCCGTTGGCGGCGAAACTGGCGGCCTTTTCGGCGAACTTGAACAGTGCGGGCATTGCGGGATCCTCCGCGCCGCCGCAGCCGGGGGCCGGAGGACGAACCACACGCCCCCCTCCCCGCCGTGCGGCGGGCCTGGGGGCAAAGGTATTTTTTGGCTGGACCAGTGGATCCAACAACGAACTTCCGGCGAACGGGCGGGAGGCGGGCCGAAGGGGAGAAAACCGGGTGCCAGGGGCTGGTGGCTCGCCCCGTCCCGCCCCGCCGTCACGCCCGCAGCAGGTTCGCCCCCCAGTTCATCCCCGCGCCGAACGCGACGGTCAGCACCAGGTCGCCGGGTGTGATGCGGCCCGTGCGGGCGCACTCGTCCCACAGCAGCGGGATCGTCGCCGCCGTCGTGTTGCCGTACTTCTGGATGTTGTGGATGACCTTCGAATCGGGCAGCCCGAGCAGCTTCTGCACGTACTCGTTGATGCGCCGGTTGGCCTGATGCATGAGCACCATGGCGAGCTCGTCCGGGTGAACGCCGTTGCGGGCCAGGATCTCCTGCGCCACTTCCGCCATCCGCGTCGTGGCCATCTTGAAGACGTACCGGCCATCCATCTGGGGCCACTGGCGGCCGCTGGCCAGCAGCCGCTCGTCCACGTACGGACGCCCTTCCGATCCGCCGCCCGGCACGCACAGGCGGTTCCAGTCGGTGCCGTCCGCGCGGATGATGTGGTCCATCACGCCACGGCCGCCGCCGTCGTCGTGCGCCTGCACCACGATTGCCGCCGCCCCGTCGCCGAACAGCACGGCCAGGTGTCGGACCGATGTATTAAAGTCCCATTCGTCCTGGGGTATCGGCGTGTCCACGGCGCCGTCGAGCCGCGCCCAGCTGGCCTCGCGGTACGGCATGAACATCGTGTGGACTTCGGCGCCCACGATGAGCACCGTGCGGGCAAACCCCGCGCGGATGTGGGCGTCGGCCGCCTGGAGCGCATAGACGAAGCCCGCGCACTGCTGCCGGATGTCGAGGCACGGCACGTGACGCAGCCCGAGTGCCGCCTGCAGCAGCCCGCCGTTGCCCGGCATGTAGTGATCCGGGGTCATCGTCGCGTAGATCACCATGTCGATGTCGGCCGGCGTCAGCTTCGCCGACTCGATCGCCTGCGTGGCCGCCGGGATCGACAGTTGCAGCGTGGTCGTGCCGGGATCGACGTAGTACCGCGTCTCGACGCCCGTGCGTTCGCGAACCCACTCATCGCTCGTGTCCATGACGGTCGCGAGCATGTGATTGGTGATGCAGCGGGTGGGAAGAGACGAGCCGCTGCCGGTGATGATCGATCGGATCACGTCAGGACCTCACAAGTGGACGGGGGCCGAGGGAGGCGCAATCTCACCACGATACCGGAAGTCGGCGTCAATCCGGTAACTCGGGGCCCCTCACCGGCCCACAGACCTCCGTCTGGTCCGGATCGCCTTCCACAGCCGCCAGACCACCCACAGCACCAGCCAGGCCGGGACGATCACGCCAAGGGCGGCGATGAACCAGGCCACGGTCGACACGAGGTTCTGGCCGGCCTGCAGGATCGCGTCGCCGAGCGTGTCGACAACGCCGCCGCCCGACCCGGTGATGGCCGGCCGCGGCTCGTGCAGTTCGACGGTGAGCGTCGAGAAGGCCACGCGGTTGTCCCAGAACCGCTTCCGCCCCTCCAGTTCGTCGATCTCGCCGCGCACGCGGGCCACCTCGCGCTCCACCTCCACCAGGTCCGACACCTTGTTCCCGGGCTTGTCGAGCAGCGCCAGCAGCCGGGTTTCGAGCTGCTGCTGGTTGCGCAGGCGGATCTCAAGATTGAAGTACTGCTCCGTGATGTCGTCGGCCGTGACGTTGACGGACTCGGCCTTACCGAGCTGCTGGAAGAGCGTCAGGGCGGCGTCCAGGCGGCCCGCCGGCAGCCGGCAGGTCATCGACGCCCGGCGGGCGCCGAACTCGTCCTTGTCCTGCGACTCACCAGTGATGTAGCCGCCGGCCTTTTCGGTCTCGGACCTGATGCGTCCGAGCGCCTCGTCGAGGCGGGCGACCTCGAGGGTCAGCGATCCGTTGCGGATGATCTTGCGGTCAGCAGGCACGGCCACAGGGTTGGCGGTCTGCGGCGCCTCGCCGCCAGACGAAGGCGCCGGGGGCGGGGCCATGGCCATGCGCATCTCGGCGGCAGGCTCGGCCTGACCGCCACTACGAGGGCCGGCTTCGCGTGCGCAGGCGCACGACACGATCAGGAGAACGGCAAGGCACACGCGGCGCGTCATGGCGGCGCTCCTTCGAAGACGCGGCGGACCGGCCCGCCGGACGTGGCCGATTCTACCGCGAACCGGCGCCAGTCACCGGCCCGCGCGGGTGACTGGCCGATGCCGCCTTGCGGGTGGCCGGGACGGTGCCCCATAATCAGGCCGCGTCCTCGGAAAGGGGCGCGGGAAGGTGCGCACGTATGCTCTGGTGGCACTGGGCGGTGCTCGGTCTGGTCCTGGCCGGCCTCGAGATCCTGACGCCGGGGGGCTTCTACATCCTGTTCTTCGGCCTGGGCGCGCTGCTGGTCGCGTTCCTGACGCTGGTGGGCGCCGGCGGGCCGCTCTGGTTCCAGCTGCTGCTCTTCACGGTCTTCTCCATCGTCAGCCTGGCGGTGTTCCGCAATCCGCTGCTGCGCATGATGCAGAAGAAGACGGCCGGGGCGTCCACGATCGACAAGCTGGTGGGCGAACTGGCCATTCCGACGGCGGTTATTCCCGCCGGCGAGGTCGGCAAGGCCGAACTGCGGGGCACCTCGTGGACCGCGCGCAACGGGGGCTCCCAGATCCTGCCGGTGGGCTGCCGCTGCCGGGTCACGAAGGTGGACGGGCTGGTCATCACGATCGAAGCCGAATGAGGTGACGTCATGAGTGGTGCGCTGATTGTCTTCGTCGCTCTCGCCGTCCTGGCGCTGATCATCCTCTTCAAGACGGCGGTCGTGGTGCCGCAGCAGACGGCCGTGGTCGTCGAGCGCCTCGGGAAGTTCGCCGGCACGCTGGACGCGGGGTTCCACATCCTGGTGCCGTTCGTGGACGTGATCCGCTACCGGCACACGCTGAAGGAACAGGCCCTCGACATCCCGGCCCAGGTGTGCATCACGCGCGACAACGTGCAGGTCGGCGTGGACGGCGTACTCTACCTCAAGGTGCTGAACCCCGAGCGGGCGTCCTACGGGATCAGCAACTACCTGTTCGCGATCACGCAGCTGGCCCAGACCACGCTGCGCAGCGAGATCGGCAAGATCGACCTGGACAAGACGTTCGAGGAACGGACCAACATCAACATCGCGGTGGTCACCGAGCTCGACAAGGCCACCGAGTCGTGGGGCATCAAGGTCCTGCGCTACGAGATCAAGAACATCACGCCGCCGGCCGACGTGCTGGCCGCCATGGAAAAGCAGATGCGGGCGGAACGGGAGAAGCGGGCCGTGATCCTGCAGTCCGAGGGCGCCCGCGACGCCAACATCAACAACGCCGAGGGCGAGAAGCAGCAGGTGATCAAGGCCTCGGAGGCCCGGCGTCAACAGCAGATCAACGAGGCGGAAGGCCAGGCCTCGGCGATCCTGGCCGTCGCGAAGGCCACGGCCGAGGGCATCCGCCAGGTGGCGGCCGCCATCGAGACCCCGGGCGGCCACGAAGCCGTCCGCCTGCGCGTGGCCGAGCAGTACGTGGGTCAGTTCGGCGAGCTGGCCAAGGGCAGCACGAACCTCGTCCTGCCGGCCAACGTGGCCGATGTGGGCGCGATGGTGGCCCTGGCGATGAACGTGTTCAATCAGAACAAGGGCTAGGAACTCGCGAGGAGCCGCGGGCCGGCGTATGGCGCATCTGACATCACGGTCGGGTTACCGCCAACTGGTGGAGCGTCTGAACCAGTTCCCGCAGGGTGCGCCGCCGTCGGACCTGCTGTATCGAATCCTGTCGCTGCTCGTCAGCGAACGTGAAGCGGGCCTGGTGGCGCAACTGCCCATCAGGCCCTTCACGGCCGCCAGGGCCGCGCGCGTCTGGCGGATGCCGGAGGCCGAGGCCCGGACGATCCTGGACACGCTGGCCTCGCGCGCCATCCTGCTCGACGTGGGGCAGGATGGCGCGTCGGTGTACGTGCTGCCGCCGCCGATGGCTGGATTCTTCGAGTTCTCCCTCATGCGCGTGCGCGGCGATGTCGACCAGCACGCGCTCTCGGAGCTCTTCTATCAGTACCTCACGGTCGAAGAGGACTTCATCAAGGCCCTCTTCACGCGCGGCGAGACCCAGCTGGGCCGCGCCTTCGTCCACGAACCCGTGCTCACGACGGACCTGGCCCTCCACGTGCTCGACTACGAGCGCGCCAGCCACGTCATCACGTCGGCTGCGGACATGGGCGTCGGCGTCTGCTACTGCCGCCACAAGATGCAGCACGTGGGCCGGGCCTGCGACGCGCCGCTGGACATCTGCATGACGTTCGGCGGGACGGCCCGTTCGCTCATCGCCCACGGCTTCGCCCGCCGCGTCGACGCCGCCGAGGGCCTCGACCTGCTGCAGCAGGCCCGCGACCGCCGGCTCGTGCAGTTCGGCGAGAACGTGCGCGAGCGCGTGGCCTTCATCTGTAACTGCTGCGGGTGCTGCTGCGAGGCGATGATTGCCGCCAGGCGGTTCAGCACGCTGCACCCCGTCCACACCACCAACTTCCTCCCGGTGGTCGACGCCAGCGCCTGCACGGGCTGCGGCCTGTGCGTGAGCGCGTGCCCCGTGGGCGCCATCGGTCTCGTGTCAGCCCAGGACCCGCACAAGCCGAAGAAGAAGGCCGCTCGGCTGACCGAAGACGCCTGCCTCGGCTGCGGCGTGTGCGTGGCGGCCTGCGCGAAGGGGCACCTGCGCCTGGAAGCGCGCCCGCAGCGCGTGATCACCCCACTCGATTCGGCGCACCGGACGGTCGTCATGGCCATCGAGCGGGGCACGCTGCAGTACCTCATCGCCGACACCCAGGCCCTGGCCAGCCACCGCGCCATGGCCGCCATCCTGGGCGTCATCCTCAAGCTGCCGCCGGTCAAGCAGGCGCTCGCCAGCCGCCAGCTGCAGTCACGCTACCTCGAGGCGATCATCGCCAGGCGGCACTGAGGTTCACGGTTCGCGGTTC
>CAYNDV010000091.1:11660-17935 GCA_964396055.1 uncultured Vicinamibacterales bacterium
GTTCGCGGTTCGCGGTTCGCGGTTCAGAGTGCAGCGTGACAGCGTGATCCCTTCTTGCTTCTTGCTTCTTGCTTCTGACAAACCCCGAGCCCCACGCCCCGAGCCCCACGCCCCTACTCGTGAATCTCCACCACATCCCCGTCAGCCAGCACGTGGTGCCTGTCAACGGACTGGCCGTCGAAGACGCCTGCCCCCCAGCAGCGCGCGTGGGTCATGCGTTCCGCCAGTTCGAGGTGGATCCGCACGGCCAGGTCGGCGATGGTGCCGCCGCGCGGCAGCGTGAAGGGACGCTGGCGGTCGGGCGGCTTGCCCGGCTGCTTGGTGTAGACGCGGACGACGTCGAAAGCCCTGAACGTGGTGGCGCGCAGCGCGTCCAGGCCCTCGCCTGTCGTGGCGGAAACGCCCGCGAGCGTCCAGGGCCGGTCCAGCAGTTCCTGCAGGATCGGGAGCGAGTCGCGGACGCCGGGCTTGTCGATCCCCGTCACGACCAGCACGGCGGGCTTCTGGACGGACGCCGAGAGGTAGCTGGCCACCGTGCCGGCCGGGTACACGCCGATGTTGCGCGTCGTCAACACGCGGGCCAGCTCGTCGTACTCCTCGAGTTCGCGCTCGCCGTCGATCACCAGCCACAGCAGGTCCGCGTACCGCACCAGGTCGAACACCCACGGCTCGGTGTGCTGCTCTGAGATCGGCGGCAGGTCCACCAACTGGAACGCGATGTCCTCGAAGGCCATCATGCCCGGCACCGGCTCGCGCGTCGTGAACGGGAATTCGCCGACGGCCGGCGTGGCGTGGGTCAGCGCGCGCACCAGCGACGACTTGCCGGCATTGGGCGGCCCGGCCAGCGCCACCTGCCCCGCGCCCTCGCGGGGCACGATGTAGCTGAAGCCGCCCTTCGAGCCCTTCCTGCCGCTCTCTTTCCGCACCTTCGCGATGCGGCTCTTGAGATCGGCCTGCATGTGATCGGTGCCCTTGTGCTTCGGGATGACCCGCAGCATCTCTTCCAACGCCGCCAGTTTCTCGTCCGGCGTGCGGGCCGCACGCAGGCGATCCTCGGCACGCCGGTACTCAGGACTCAGGTTGGCAGGCACTGTCGCGCACCACGAGGCCCTCACGGGCCAGTTGCACGGGAATGACGGACCACGCGGAACCTGCCGCGCACACCCCCTGCGCCACGGCGGCGGCGCCCGCGGCGGAACCCGCAAGCAGGGTCACCGATCCGCCCCCGCCCCCGGCGCCGTTGATCTTCCACCCGATGGCGCCGGCGGCGCGCGCGGCGCGGATGACGGCCTCGGCCTCGGCGTCCACGAGGGCCGGGTGCAGACGGCGCTGCGCCGCGGTGTTCGCCCGCAGGGCGGCGGCCAGGGCCCCGAAGTCCCGCTCGCGCACGGCGTCACGTGCGTCGGCCGCCGCCTGCCGCAGGGCCTGGATGGCTGCGTGGGTCGGGCCGATGCCCGCCACCTCGCGGATGACGGCGTCGTGGATCTCGGTGGACCGGTGCCCCCGTCCCAGATACACGAGTACGAGCCTCGCCTCCAGTTCGCGCAGCCACGGCTCGGGCGCGTCGAGGGGCGTGACGGCGGCCTCCGGATACGCGTGGATGTCCACGTAGTTGATGCCGCCGTGGGCAGCCGCCAGTTGATCCTGCACGCCGCTCTGCTGCCCGAGCAGCCCGGTCTCGACCGCGTGGGCGGCCCGGGCCACGTCGCCAGGCGCCAGCGGCAGCCCGCGCAGGCACCGCAGGGCGGCCACGATCGCGACGACCACCGCGCCGGACGTCCCTGTGGAGGCTCCCGGCGGCATCGCCGAATGGAGCGTCAGGCACACGGCCGTTCCATCCGGGATGCCGACCGATTCGATCGCCGCCTCGATCAGGGCGTGGCGCCCCCAGGGACGCGTGCCGGGTTCGAACGAAAACCGGTCGCCGAAGTTCTCGGCATCCACGACGACACACGGCTGGCCTGCCTCCCTGGCGCGCGCCTGCGCCACCACGTGCACGCCGGGCGTCACCGCGATGTGGAAGACGGCGCCATGCCGGGCGAACCACGTGTCGGTCCACCCGCCGCAGTCGCAGATGCGCGTGGGCGCAGATGCCCGGATGGTGCGTGCCGCCGCCGCCGACGTGCCATTCATGCGTTCGACTCTGCCTCCGCTCTGCGGTAGGATGCGCCTGAGCACCCCATCCAGGGAGACCCCTGATGCACCGACGTGTTCTCGCGCTGGCCGCGCTCGTCGCCTCGGGCGCCGCCGGGTTCGCCGGTCTCGAGGCGCAGTCCCAGGGCCGCCCCGTGCGCCCGTCCGCTCAGCCGGCCGCGGCAGCGGCCCCGGCGCCGGCCGCTCCCGCCGCGGTGCCCCCAGGCGCGCGCTCGCCGCGCAACGCCAGCTACGCCATCGACGTGCGCCTCGATCACGCGTCGCGCACCCTCTCGGGCCGCGCCCTGCTGACCTGGCGGAATATTACCAACAACCCGACCGCCGAGCTCCAGTTCCACCTCTACTACAACGCCTGGCGCAACGACCGCTCGACGTGGCTGCGCGCGCGGACGCTGGCCGGCTGGCCCGGCGCCGCCCCGCGTGAGCAGGACTGGGGCTGGATCGACGTCACGGGCATCCGCCTGGTCACCGGCGAGTCGCAGCCGGTGGACCTCTCGGGCCGGCGGCGCTTCATCGCCCCCGACGACGGCAACGCCGACGACCGGACGGTGCTGCAGGTCGCCCTGCCCGCGCCCGTGGCGCCGGGCGAGACCATCAATGTCCAGATTGACTGGAACTCCAAGGTGCCGCGCACCTTCGCACGGACAGGCGTGGTCGGGTCGTACTACTTCCTCGCGCAGTGGTTCCCGAAGATCGGGGTCCTCGAAGACCAGGGGTGGAACTGCCACCAGTTCCATGCGGGCACGGAGTTCTACGCGGACTACGGCACCTACGACGTCCGGATGACGGTGCCGAAGGGCTGGGTGCTGGGCGCCACGGGCCAGGAGCGGGCGCGGCACGACAACGCGGACGGCACCACCACGCACACGTACCACGCGGATGACGTGCACGATTTCGCCTGGACCGTGAGCCCGGACTACGTCGAGCATCGGGCGAAGTTCGATCACACGACGCTGCCGCCCGTGGAGATGCGCCTGCTGGTCCAGCCGGAGCACGCCGCCCAGGTGACGCGGCTCTTCGACGCCACGCGCACGGCCCTGCGGTACTACGGCGAGTGGTTCGGCGCCTACCCGTACGGCTACATCACCATCATCGACCCCGCGTGGCAGAGCGGCGCCGGCGGCATGGAGTACCCCACGCTCTTCACCGCGGGCTCGCGCTGGCTGGCCCCCGCGGACGTGATGTCCCCCGAGGGCGTGACGATCCACGAAGCCGGCCACCAGTTCTGGTACGGCATCGTCGGCAACAACGAGTTCGAGCATGCCTGGATGGACGAGGGCTTCAATACCTTCTCCACCGGGAGGGCGACCGAGGCGAACCCGGCGTACCGGCTGAACTACCGCTCGCAGCGGTTCTTCGGCGGGTTCATCCCGTGGGTCTTCCGCGACATCCCCGAGACGCGCCACGTGGACGAGAACGGCCTGTCCGGGTACCGGGCCTCGGCCGAATCGGACGTGCCGGCGACGCCCAGTTATCTGTACTTCCCGGCCACCGGCGGCGGCTTGTCGTACAGCAAGACCGCCCTGTGGCTGCACACGCTCGAGCGGTACCTCGGCTGGGGCACGCTGCAGCGCGTGATGGCCACCCACTTCGCGCGGTGGCAGTTCCGGCACCCGAAGCCGGCCGACTTCTTCGACGTCGTGAACGACGTCACGGGGCGTGACCTCACGTGGTTCTTCGATCAGGTGCATCGCAGTTCGAACGTCTTCGACTACGGCGTGGCGTTTGTCCGCAGCGAGCCCGCGGGCGGCGCCGGCTTCGTCGAACGCAACGGCAAGATGGAGCCGCTCGGGCCGCCCTCGGGGCCGGCAACGTACCGGACGACGGTGGTCGTGCGCCGGTACGGCGAAGCGGTATTCCCGGTCGAGGTCGCCCTCGTGTTCCGTGACGGCACGACGGTGAAGGAGCAGTGGAATGGCCGCGACCGCTGGAAGGCCTTCACCTACGAGCGGGCATCCGAAGCCGACTTCGCGGTGGTGGACCCCTCGCGGACGCTGCTGCTCGACATCGACTACGCGAACAACAGCTACGCCACGTCGCCCCGCACGACCGAGGCCGCCCGCAAGTGGGGCCTGAAGTGGATGATCTGGCTGCAGGATGCGCTGCTCACCCAGGCGTTCCTGATCTGACGCGACAAGGACTCCGGCGATCATGACCCAGGCATTCTCGGCATTCATCGAAGGACTCAGGCGGGCGGCGCGGGCCCCGGCACTCCTGGCGGGCCTGCTCGTCGCGGGCCTCCTGCTGGCGCTTCCCGCCAGTCACCTGGTGGAGCGCCAGGTGGCGGCGAGCCTCGGGCACAGCCAGGCGGCCGGCCGGATGGCCGACGGCGTGGACAGCGAGTGGTGGGATCACTTCCTCGAGGGCGCCAGCGGCCTCGGTGAGTCGTTCACGCCGGTGGTCGTCGGCTTCGCGGCCGTCCTGGACAACCTCAGCCGGTTCGCCGATCGGCAGGCGTATCCGCCGGCCGTCGCGGCCCTCGTGTTCTTCTACCTGTTGGCGTGGCTGTTCCTCATCGGCGGCGTGCTCGACCGCCTGGCACGCAACCGGCCGCTGCGCGCGGCGGCATTCTTCGCGGCGTGCGGCACCTACTTCGTCCGCTTCCTGCGGCTCGGCGTGATCGCCGGTGCCGGTTACGCCGTGCTGTTCGGCTGGCTCCACGGCTGGCTCTTCGGTCCCGTCTACCGCTGGGCCACGATCGACATGACCGTCGAGCGCCGGGCCTTCACCGTCCGCCTGCTGTTGTACGCCGTGTTCGGCGCGTGCGTGGCGACCTGGACGCTGATGTTCGACTACGCCAAGGTGCGCGCCGTGGTGGAAGACCGGCGCAGCATGCTCGGCGCGTGGCTGGCGGGCAGCCGGTTCGTCCTGCGTCACCCGAAGAAGACGGGCGCCCTGTGGCTGCTCACCGCCGCCGCGTTCCTGATCGCGGTGGCCGTCTACGGGCTGGTCGCGCCGGGTGCGGCCGGCTCGGGTGGCTCAGCGTGGCTGGCCTTCGCCATCGGCCAGGTCTACATCATCGTGAGGCTGTTCCTGAAGCTGGCGGGCTACGCGTCGCAGGTGGCGCTGTTCCAGGGCATGCTGGCCCACGCGGAGTATACCGCCGTCGCGCCAGCGCCCGAGGCGGAGCCGCCGATCGTGGAGGCGTTTTCGGCGACGGGTCCTCAGCCGCCAAGCCCCTAGCCCCTGGCCCCTGGCCCCTTGTATAGTCGTCACATGTCCTCCCTTGCCAATCAGATGTCCGCCTGGTTGCGGGACCAGGTCTCGGCCGCCGGCGTGCGCGGCGTCGTGCTGGGCCTCAGCGGCGGCGTCGACTCGGCCGTCGTGGCGCGCATCGCGCAACTGGCGGTTGGTGACGCGGTGCTCGGCGTGATCATGCCGGCACACAGCGACCCGCGGGACGAAGCCGATGCCCGGCTGGTGGCCAGCCACTTCTCGCTGGCCACGACCGTCGTCGACCTCGCCGGTCCGTACGACGCGCTGCTCGACGAAGCGCAGCGATCGCTGGCCGCGCTGCCGTCCACGGGCGCGCCGGCGCACGAGGCCGCCAACCGCCTGGCCCTGGCGAACATCAAGCCCCGCCTGCGGATGACCACGCTGTACTTCGTCGCCAACCGGCTCAACTATCTCGTCGCCGGCACGGGCAACCGGAGCGAGATCGCCATCGGGTACTACACCAAGTACGGAGACGGCGGGGTGGACGTGCTGCCGCTGGCGTCGCTGGTGAAGAGCCAGGTGCGCGCGCTCGCGCGGGAACTGGGCGTGCCCGCGCCCGTCATCGACAAGGCGCCAAGCGCCGGGCTCTGGCTGGGACAGACGGACGAAGGCGAGATGGGGTTCACCTACGCGGAACTGGAACAGTACCTGGACGGCGACCGGGCCGCCCTGCCGCCGGCCACCGTCGCGCGTATCGACACCCTCGCGCGCGTGAGCGACCACAAGCGCCGGATGCCCACGGTTTTTGTACCTGGGGGTTAGCGGCGTGGGACGTGGGGCGTGGGGCGTGGGGTTCGTCAGAAGCAAGAAGCAAGAAGCAAGAAGGCACACGATAAACGAAGCCCGCGGCCTCAGCGTGACAGCGTGATCCCTTCTTGCTTCTTGCTTCTTGCTTCTGTCCCTGT
>CAYNDV010000092.1:0-16606 GCA_964396055.1 uncultured Vicinamibacterales bacterium
GGGAGCCGCAGGAGCCGGGGCCGGCGCCGGCGCGGCGGCCGGAGTCGGAGCCGGCGGCGCCGGAGCAGCCACGGGGGCCGGGGCCGCCACCGGGACAGCAGCGGCATCGCCAATCACGGCCACCACCGAGTTCACGGGGACGGTCTCGCCCTCCTTCGCCCGGATCTCCGCCAGCACGCCCGCCACCGGAGAGGGGATCTCGGCGTCCACCTTGTCGGTCGAGATTTCGAAGAGCGGCTCGTCGCGGTCGACGCGGTCGCCGACCTTCTTGATCCAGCGGACGATCGTCCCTTCGGCAATCGACTCGCCCATCTGCGGCATGACGACGTCGGCCATGTTGTGCCTCGCTTGAACTCCGGTTAACTCTGGGTCTCCGGCCGTTGGGCCGTTGGGCTCCGGGCTCGCCCTCTGTCTTCTGTCTTCTGTCTTCTGTCTTCTGTCCGCTTACACGTGAATCGCCGCCCCGTGCGCGGCGTGGGCGGCCTCGCCGATCGCCTCGGACATCGTCGGGTGCGCGTGGATGGTGCGAACCAGCTCCTCCACGGTGCACTCGGTGCGCAAGGCGAGCACGGCCTCGGCCACCAGCTCGGTGGCCCGGGGGCCGATGATGTGCACGCCGAGCACCTCGTCGTACTTCTTCTCGGCGACGATTTTCACGAAACCCTCGGTTTCGGCGGCGATCCGCGCCCGGCCGAGCACCTGGAAGGGGAACGATCCCACGCGCACGTCGTAGCCCCGCTCGACGGCCTGCTTCTCGGTCAGGCCCACGCTCCCGATTTCGGGATCGCTGTAGGTGCACTTGGGCACGTGGTCCTGGTTGATGGGCGCGACCTCCCTGCCCGCGATCCGCTCGGCCACGAGGATGCCCTCGGCCGTCGACAGGTGGGCGAGCTGCAGGTGGCCGGGCTTGCCGAAGGAGATCACGTCGCCGACCGCCGAGACGTTGGGGACGCTGGTCCTCAGCAGTTCGTCGACGACGACGTAGCCGCGGTCCATCTTGAGGCCGAGGGCCTCGGCGCCGAGGCCTTCGGTCACGGGTCCGCGGCCCGTCGCCACCAGCAGGTACTCCGCCGCGATCTTCTGGACGGCGCCATCGGGCCCCCGGGCCTCGATCTCCACCTGATCCGTCCCGGGCTTCGCCGCGATGACCGTGGTGGAGGTCATGAACTTGATGCCCTGCTTCTTGAAGGCCTTCTCGAGTTCCACGGACACGGCCTCGTCCTCGAGCGGCACCAGGTGCGGCAGGAGCTCGATCACGGTGACGTCGCTGCCGAAGCGCTTGAACACGGTGGCGAACTCGACGCCGATGGGCCCGCTGCCCATGATGACGATCGACTTCGGCACGTCCTTCAGGTGGATGGCCTCGTCGCTGGTGATGATGCGCGTGCGGTCGAGCGTGATCCCGGGCACGCTGCGCGGCGCCGACCCGGTGGCAATCACGATGTGCGACGCCGTGATCGTCGCGGGCGCCTCGCCGCCGGTCACCTCGATGCGGCCGCTCCCGAGCAGGCGCGCGGAGCCCTTGATCCACTCGATGTTGTTCTTCTTGAACAGGAACTCGATGCCCCGCGTCAGGACGGTGACGGTCTTGTCCTTGCGGGCCTGCACCTGTTTCATGTCGATGCGGGCCGGCTGGTCGCCGAGCAGGAGACCCCATTCCTTCGCGTTCTGGGCGATCTTCAGGGCGTGGGCGTGCTCGAGCAGGGCCTTGGTCGGGATGCACCCCCAGTTGAGGCACGTGCCGCCGAGGGTCTTCTGCCGCTCCACCACGGCCACCTTGAGGCCGAGCTGCGCGGCGCGGATGGCCGCCGGGTACCCGCCGGTCCCGGCGCCGATGACGACGACGTCGTACTGGTTCGCCACTGATCGGTGCTCCTGGTCAGTTGATCCGGATGCGCGCCGCCTGCAGGTGCCTGCTGGCGGGCGCGTAGTCGGGCTCGTGCTCGAGCGCCTTGCCGTAGCACGCCATGGCCCGGGTGTACTGCTCCTTCGCCTCGTACGCGCGTCCCAGGTTGAACCAGGGGAAATGATAGCTCTCGTAGCGCGAGGCCGCGGTCGCCTGTTCGAGCCACGGGATCGCCTCGTCGGGGCGATCCAGTTCGATCAGGTAGGCCCCGATGTCGTTGTACGGGTTCCCGAACGCGGGGTCCACCTCGATCGCCTTCCGGCATTCGCTGATCGCGTCGTCGAGGCGTCCCTGGAACGAGTAGGTCCAGCCGAGGAAGGTATGGGCCTCCGCCGTCGGGAACGCGTCGATGGAGGCCCGGTACAGCGTGGCGGCCTCCTCGAGTTCCCCCGACATCTGGCGGTCGTAGGCCTGCTGGAACAGGGCCAGGGCCTTGTCCAGGCGCGCCTTCCGTGCGGGCTTCGATGGCTTCATGCGTGGAGTCCGGGCCTCCGTCATGCGGGCCGTCATCGTGTCGGCGGGATGTCCGGGGCAGAACTTAAGGTACAATCAGCCTCCCCTGTATTTCAAGCGAGGAACGCCGTGGCCATGCCGACCCGCACCATCCTCATCATCGACGATGACGAGGGCATGCGCGACACGCTGGCGGCGATCCTCCGCCGCGACTACCGCGTGCTGCGGGCCCCCAACGGCGAGGCGGGCCTGACCATCCTCGATCGCGAACCCGTAGACCTCATCCTGCTCGACGTCCGCATGCCGGGCATGAACGGGTTCGACGTCCTGCGGCAGGTCAAGGAATCGCAGCGGCTGGTCGAGGTCATCATGATCTCGGCGATCAGCGAGGTCGAGACGGCGGTCCAGGCCATGAAGCTGGGCGCCTACCACTACATCACCAAGGACTTCGAGTACGACGCCGTGCTGTCCCTGGTGCGCAACGCGTGCGAGCGCCTCGACCTCAACCGCAAGGTGCTGACGCTCTCGGCCCAGGTGGCCGACGACGGCGCCCGGCCCTTCGTCACGGGGCCCAGCCGCGCAATGCGCGATGTGATGGACATGGTACGCAAGGTGGCCGGCCTCACCACCAACGTGCTGATCCTGGGCGAGAGCGGCACGGGCAAGGAGCTGCTGGCGCGGCTGCTCCACCGCGAGTCGGAGCGCGCCGACGCGCCGTTCCTGCCGGTCAACGTCGCCGCCATCCCGGGCGAACTGGTCGAAAGCGCGCTGTTCGGCCACGAGCGCGGGGCCTTCACGGGCGCCGTCCGGCAGCAGCTCGGCAAGTTCGAGCTCGCGTCGGGCGGCACGCTCTTCCTCGACGAGATCGGCGAGCTGAAGCCGGACGTGCAGGCCAAGCTCCTGCGCGCCATCCAGGAGTCCGAGATCGAGCGCGTGGGCGGGTCGCGCCCGATCAAGGTGGACATCCGCCTGATCACGGCCACCAACCTGGATCTCGACCGGGCCGTGCGCGAGGGCCGCTTCCGCGAAGACCTCTACTACCGCATCAACGTCATTCCGGTGCGGCTGCCGCCGCTGCGCGAGCGCACCGACGACCTGCCCGAGCTGGCGTCGTTCTTCATCCGCCGGTACAACGCGAAGTTCCGCAAGGCGGTTCTGGGCATCGAAGACGATGCGCTGACAGTCCTCAAGGGGTACGGGTGGCCCGGCAACATCCGCGAGCTCGAGAACCTGATCGAGCGCCTGATCGCCGTCACCGAGGGCGAGTGGATCACCCCCGGCGACCTGCCGTTCGAGTATCACCTCGCGCCGCTCGTGCGGGCCGACAGCGTGACCGACGGCCTGCTCGATCGCGCGTGCGAGACCTTCGAGCGCAACTTCATCCTGAAGGCGCTCGAGCAGGCGCGCTGGAACGTCACGGCAACGGCACGCAACCTGGGCGTGCCGCTGAGCACGATGAAACACAAGATCGAGCGCCTCGAGATCAAGGACCTGGCCCGCCGCCTGCGCGGCGTCTGAGCCCGCTTCCATTCCGTCAGCGCCACCCGCTGGGATTGCAGAAACTGCGTACCCGGCGACGGATCTGAGATCGCCGTTTCTGCGATCTGTCGCGTTTCGAGGCACACCGCCGGCCCTGCCCGCACCGGCACGCGGCTGCGCACCCTCCGCAATTGGTGGAGCCACTCCGCCCGGGCACCACCGCAGGCTGTGGTCCCGGCCGTATCACGCCTGCACACACGCGCACGTCCCTGCGCACGCCCGCCCCGTGGAATACCCGTTGCACAGACAGAGGCCGGAGCGTGACCCGGCATGGTGCCTTCTGCCTTCAACGTGCGCGTGCCTCTGGCGTCCGGCGACGTGTTCCTGATGAACACCCTCACCGACGCCCAGGCCGTCGTCTCGGGCGAGGTGACGGCCCTGCTCGACGACCTCGCGTCGGGTCGGCCGCGCGTGCCGGAGGCCCAGGCCGCGGCGGCGGCTGAACTGGCCGAACACGGTTTCCTGGTGGCCGATCGCGACGGCGAGCGCGCGGCGCTCGAGGCCCGTTTCGCCGCGTTCCGCGATGACGTCTCGGAAGTGCGGGTCACCGTGCTGACGACGCTGCGCTGCAACTTCGCGTGCGAGTACTGCTACCAGGGCGACCACGGCGGGCCGGGATCGCCTGCCGGCCACATGACGCCCGAGGCGGCCAGGCGGACAGCCGCGTGGATCGTGCGCGAGATCGAGCGGGTCCGCCCGGCCCGCCTGGTGCTCACGTTCTTCGGCGGCGAGCCGCTGCTGAACCCGGAGGCGACGGTGGACATCGCCGCGCGATGCCACAACGCCGCAGCGCGCCTCGGCATCGAGGTGGCGGTGGCCGTCGTCACCAACGGCCTGCTGCTCACGCCGGAGATCGTGGGCCGCCTGCTGCCGCTGGGCCTGCGGGCGGTGAAGGTCACCCTCGACGGCGACCGCGACGCCCACGATCGCGCCAGGCCCATGCGCGGCGGCCAGCCCACCTTCGACCGCATCATCGAGAACATCCGCCGGGTGGCCCCGCTGGTGCCCGTCGCCATCGGCGGCAACTTCGACGCGTCCTCCGCCGAGCGTTATCCGGCCCTGCTGGCCTTCCTGCGGGAGCAGGACTTCGCCGGGCGGATCTCCCAGGTGTCGTTCAAGCCGGTGGTCACGCCGGCGGCCACCGCCCGACGCATCATCCCGCTCACACCGGCCGACGCGCCCGCCGCGCGCTGCGGCGCCGGCCCGGGTGGCGGCTCGGTCTGCGACTCGTGCCACGTGGCCGACGACCAGATGGCGTGGTTGATGGGCGAGACCAGGCGCCACGGCTTCGAGACGATCGACGGCGTCCACATGGGGCCGTGCGATCTGTACCGCGCCCACTCGCACACCATCGGCCCCGACGGCACGCTCTACGCGTGTCCGGGCTTCACCGGCGAGCACGCGCGGCCCGTCGGACACATCGATCGCGCGCCTGGCGCCGCCGCTCTCGCGGCGGCGGCTCGCGTGCACGCCCTGGCGCCCTGGCGCCACTGCGGCGACTGCGCCTTCGTGCCCGTGTGCGGCGGAGGGTGCGCGGTGGCCGCTCACGCAGAGCTTGGTGACATGTCAGCGCCGTCCTGTCACAAGCCGGTATTCGAGGCGGCGCTTCACACTCTGGCGGCAGACGCCGCCGCATCTCTCTAGGAGGGTTCCATGCGCATCACGGTCGTAAAGAAAGGTGTCGCGAAGCTGTCCGAGACGCTACCATACTGCCCGTGGATCGTCGCCGTTCCGCCGATGGGCAAGCAGTAGCGCGCCGGCTCGCCGCCGGGCTGGCGGTCGTGATGGCGGCTGTCGCGGCCGCCTGTTCCGCCGGTCCGCGGCAGGCTGCCCCCGCCGCCCCCGTCACCGTCACGATCGGTGCGCCGCAGACCCGCAATCTGGGTCCCGCGCGCAGCATCCGCGTCTTCGCCCAGGGGCTTGCCGTCGAGCGCCTCACGTCGTTCGACGAACGCGCCCGTCCCGTCCCCCGGCTGCTCGAGCGCTGGACCACGTCGGCCGACGGCCTCACGTGGCGCCTGCGCCTGCGCGACAACATCGTCTTCCAGGACGGCGCGCCGCTCACCGCGCCGGATATCAAGGGCGCGATCGATCGCGCCATCGCGGACCCGGCCGTCCGCGACACGGCCGTGTGCCTGCGCGACATCAAGGGCGTCGCCGTCGACGGGCAGGACATCGTCGTCACCCTCGCGCGGCGCTGCTACTACCTGCTCGACGACCTGGACGCGGACATCTCGAAGACGACGCCCGACGGCCGGCTGGTGGGCACCGGTCCGTTTTCGATCGAAGCCGAGTCCGCCGAGTCGATGACGCTCGCGGCCAACGCGCGGTACTACGGGGGCCGCCCGCTGGTCGACCGCGTCACCATCCGCGCCTACGACACCCTGCGCACCGCGTGGGCGGAGATGATGCGGGGCCGCGTGGACTTCCTGTGGGAGGTCGGGCCCGACATCACCGAGTTCCTGTCCGCCCAGAGCGGCGTCGAGGTCCTCAGCTATCCCGTCTACTTCTGCCCCTCGATCGTGTTCAATCTGAAGCGACCGACCCTGGGTCCGACGGCGGTGCGCCAGGCCCTGAGCCTCGCGGTGGATCGCGACCAGCTGGTGCAGCACGCCTTCAAGGGCCAGGGCCGTCCGGCCACCTCGCCGGTCTGGCCGAACTACTGGGCGCTCGCCGCCGACGCGCCGGGACCGGCGCTGGATCGGGCGCGGGCCCGCGCGCTGCTCGCCGGTTCGCCGCGCGTGAGTTTCACCTGCATCCTGATCGAGAACTTCACCGTGTTCGAGCGCCTCGCGCTCATCGTGCAGCAGCAGCTGCGCGACGTGGGCGTCGACATGCACCTGCAGTCGCTGCCCGCGCTGGAGGTGTTCCAGCGCATCGCGCGGGGCGACTTCGACGCCGCGCTGATCAACCCGCTTGGCGGCCCGTACGCGGCCGTGCACCACCGCTTCTGGCACTCGCCGGACCCGTCGCCGCGCTGGAACACCTGGCACTACAGCAATGCCGCCGTGGACGCCGCCCTCGACGCCATGCGCGAGGCCGGCGACGACGAGGGGTACCGCGCGGCGCTGGCCCGCTTCGTCACCGCCATCCGGGCGGACCCGCCGGCGATCTTCCTGGTCTGGCCCGGCACGGCGCAGGCCATCAGCCGCCGGTTCGTGCTGCCGCCGGGCGCGTCCGGCCGCGACGCCCTGGCCGTGCTCGCGCGGTGGCGGCCGCGCGGGGAGGACGGCCGGTGAAGACCCTCCGGGTTTCGGTGGCCGTCCTGCTCGCGGCGGCGGCCGTGGTCCCGCTGCTCACCTACGGCGCCGTCTCGATTTACACCCTGCGCAGCGGCGTCCGGCGCACGGTGGTCGACGGCAACATCAACGTGGCGCGGCAGGTCGGCGAGCAGGTGCGCCGGTACGTCTCGACCAACCTGCAGATCTTCAGGGCGGTGGCCGTCGACATGGAGAGCGCCGGCCTCACGGCCGCCCAGCAGGACCTGATCCTGAAGAACTTCGTGCTGCGGTTCCCCGAGTTCCGCGAGCTCACCGTCTACGACGGCGCGCAGCGGCAGATCGCCTCCAGCCGGACCGGCCGCGCGTTCGCCGCGCCGGCCGCCGCGGCCCGCGCCATGCCAATGGGCATCATGATGACGCCCGTCGTCATCGACGCCGACCTGCTGCCGACCACGATCGTCACCACGCCGATCGGCACCGGCAACGGCCGGACCGGATGGCTGGCCGGCCAGTTCAGTCTCGAGGAACTCTGGCGCATGACGGGGCGCATCCGCATCGGCGCCCGGGGCTTCGCCCTGGTGGTCGGGTCGGGCGGCGAACTGCTGGCGCACGGCGACCCGGACCAGGGCTCGCGCGTCGCCCGCGGCGAGAACCTCTCGGCGCACCCGGTGGTGGCGGCGCTCGGCCGGTCCTCCACCGCCTCCGATCCCGTCATCCAGGAGACCACCGGGGCCGACGGGCGCCCGATGCTCTCGGTGGGCGTCCGCATCGCCGAACTGGACTGGTTCGTCCTGGTCGAGCAGCCTCAGGCGGAAGCCTTCGCGCTGGCGCGGCGGCAGGAGCGGGAACTCATCGCCGCCATCAGCCTCGCGCTGCTCATCACGGTGCTCGCGGGGTCGTTCTGGGGCCGCACCCTGATCCGGCCGATCGAGGGGCTCATCCACGCCACGCAGGCCCTCGCGGCCGGGCGCCTGGACGAGCGCGTGACGGTGGCGCAGAAGGGCGAACTGGGCCGCCTGGGGTCGGCCTTCAATACCATGGCGGACGAACTCGAGCGCCTGCAGGACAACGTGCGCCGGCAGGAACGCCACGCCATGTTCGGGCGGGTGGCCGCCGGCCTGGTGCACGATCTCTCGCACCCGTTCAAGAACGTCCAGAACAACTGCCGCCTGATCCTCAAGATGCACGACGACCCGGAGTACCGGGAGCTGTTCGGACGGACAGTGGAGCGCGAGTTCACGACGGTGCGGCGGGTCTTCGAGGACCTGCGCAACATCGCCAAGCCGATGCCCATGGAGCGGTTCCCGCTGGACCTGAACAAGCTGGTCGGCGAGGTGGCCGAGTCGATGCGCGCCAACGCGGGCGAGGCGGGCGTGGCGTTCGAGGTGCAGCTCGGCGGCGGCGACATCCACGTCGACGGCGACCTGTTCGCGCTCGGCCGCGTCTGCCGCAACCTCATCGTCAACGCCATCGAGGCGACGTCGCGCGGCACGGTGTCGGTGGCCACGTCGACCGGCCCGGGCACCGGGCGTATCGTCGTGTCCGACACCGGCTGCGGGATCCCGCCCGAGCGCCTCGAGACGCTCTTCGACGATTTCACCACCACGAAGCGCCAGGGCCTGGGCCTGGGCCTTGCGATCACGCGAAAGATCGTCGATCAACTCGGGGGGACGATCGCCGTCGAGAGCGTGGTCGGGCGCGGCACGACGTTCACCGTGGAACTGCCGCTGTCGGAAAAGACAAACGCCGGGGGCATCGGCTGACGCTGGGTCAACCGACACCTTCCGGCGTTCGTGATCGGCAACCGCCCGCGGCTACTTGCGCGGCAGGACGGTGTCCTTCAGCTGCTTGGCGATGCGCGCCTTCACGACGGTCTTGGCCGGGATCTTGATCGGCTCGCCCGTCGCGGGGTTGCGGCCCATGCGGGCCTTGCGCTTCTGGACGACCAGCTTGACCATGCCGGGCAAGCTGAACTCGCCGGAGCGCTTCAGTTCCTTCTCCGCGAGCATCGTCAGCTCGTCGAAGATCTCGCGCGCCTGGGCACGCTTCATTTCGAAGCGCGCGGCGAAGTGCGCGAACAGTTCGGACTTGCCCATCCTCCGGGCCTCGGCCATGTCTTCTCTCCTGGACAATAGCGCGCGCAATCAAGTTCACCGCAAGCCGGCCGTGCGCGCGGCGGCAGACCCCGGATTCAAGGCGTATGGACGAGCCATGCTAGCGCGGGGTGGGTGCGCTGTCAATTGCCCGCACCGCCTCTACACGCAGTTTTTCGGCCATAAATGCTAAGATTCGAGGTGATGTCAAGCGCAAAGATCGAGACCTTCCCCAACCCGAGAGCCTCACGGGATTACGAAATCACGATCGCGGCACCGGAGTTCACGTCCGTCTGCCCGATGACGGGCCTCCCGGACTTCGGCGAGATTCGGATTTCGTACGTCCCGGACAAGAAGTGTCTCGAACTGAAGGCACTCAAGTACTACCTGTTGTCGTACCGCAACCGGGGCATCTTCTACGAGGCGGCCACGAACCAGATTCTCGACGACCTCGTGGCCGCGTGCAGGCCGCGCCGCATGACCGTGGTGGGCGACTTCACGTCGCGCGGCGGCATCACGACCGCCGTCACCGTGTCGTACATGGGGCCGTCAGGCCGAACGGCCAGAGGGCCGAAGGGCCGTTAGGCCGTTGGGCCGTCAGGCCGAAGGTCGCCAGGCCGTTGCATGAACGACTCATCCGACGAGCCAGTCCGGTTGCCCATCGACGGCACCCTGGATCTGCACACGTTCCGTCCCGCCGATGCCCGCTCCGTCGTGGACGAGTACATCGAGGCGGCTCGCGCCGCCGGCCTGCGCGAGATTCGGATCGTGCACGGCCGCGGCACGGGCGTGCTGCGGGGAATGGTGCAGGCCGCGCTCGAGAAGCACCCGGGGGTGGAGGCGTTCTGGGACGATCCGGCGTCGCATCTGGGCGCCACCGGGGCGCGGCTGGGGGCCAGGGGTTAGGGGCGAGGGGCGAGGGGCGAGGGGCTGGAGCATGGCAGAAGCAAGAAGCCAGAAGCAAGAAGGGACACGAGACACGATGCGAGTCGTCAGGCGTCACGTTTTCGCAGTCGTTCTGGCGCTGGTATCCGCCGTGCCGGGGGCGGCCCAGATCACGGTCCTCAGACAGGCCGACGCCGCGCCCGTGAAGCAGGCCGGGCCGCCGTCGCCCGAGTCGTTCTTCGGGTTCCGGATGGGCACCGACGGCCGGCTCGCCGACTGGCCGTCGATTGAGAAGTACTTCCAGGCCGTCGACGCCGCGTCGGATCGCGTGACGCTGGTGGATGCGGGCCCCACGACCGAGGGGCGCCGCCTCATCGCGGCGATCATCAGTTCGCCGGCCAACCTCCGCAATCTCGAGACCCTGCAGATCGACAACCGTCTGCTGGCCGATCCCCGCCGACTGGCGAACGAACGCGAGGCCGTGGCGATCAGGTCCGGCGCACGGGCCGTCGTCGCCATCGGCGCCAGCATCCATGCCAGTGAGATCGGCGCCACGCAGTCCGCCAACGAACTGCTCTACGAACTCGCGTCGGCCGTCGACCCGGCCACGGAGTCGATCCTCGACAACCTGATCGTCATCCTCCTCCCGTCGCTCAACCCCGACGGGCACACGATGGTGACCGACTGGCACCGGCGGACGCAGGGCACGCCGTTCGACGGGGCGCCCATGCCGTGGCTCTACCACCGGTACGCCGGCCACGACATCAACCGCGACGCGTTCATGCTGAACATGGCCGAGAACCGCTCGCTCGCGCGGTTCTTCTCGTCCGAGTGGCACCCGCAGGTGTTCCTCGCGATGCACCAGATGTCGCCCAACGGGCCGCGGTACTTCGTGCCGCCGAACGTCGGCCCGATCGACCCGAACCAGGATCCGCTGCTGTGGCGCACGGCCGGGCTGCTTGGCGGCGCGATGTCCTTCGCCCTCGAGAGCCAGGGGAAGTCGGGCGTCGTGTCGAGCGCGCTGTTCGACTACTACTGGCCCGGCTACGAGGATTCGGCGCCGCTGGGCCGCAACACGGTGTGCCTGCTCACCGAGGCGGCTTCGGCGAAGCTGGCGAGCCCGATCGAGGTGGCCGCCGGGGATCTTCGCGGCAGCCCGCGCGGACTCCCGGACTACCGGCCCGAGATCAACTTCCCGAACCCCTGGCCCGGCGGCACGTGGCGGCTGCGCGACATCGTCGACTACAACCTGATCGCGATGCGGGGCCTGCTCGGGGCGGCCGCGAAGTACAAGGACGACCTGCTGGCGAACTTCTACACGATGGGCCGAAGGGCCGTCGCGCGCGGCGCCGCCGAACCGCCCTTCGCCTTCATCATCCCCCCGGACCAGCACGACCGCGCGGCGGCCGCACGCCTCGTGGACCTGCTGGCCGCCGGCGGCGTCGAAGTCCTGCAGGCCCAGGAACCGTTCAAGGCCGGCACGACCGTCTACGACGCGGGCACCGTCATCGTGCCCATGGCCCAGCCGTTCCGCGCCTACGCCAAGAGCCTGCTGGAAGTGCAGCGTTACCCGGCGCGCGCGGCGGGGACGGGCACGTCGGACCGCCCCTACGACGTCGCGGGCTGGACGTTGCCGCTGCAGATGGGCGTCCGGGTGGACACGGTGGATACCGCCTTCGATCCGCCCGTCACGTCCCGCATTGATCGCCTCGTGCCCCCCGTGCGGTACCTGCTCGGTCAGTCCGCGCCGGATTACTACCTCGTCGACGCCCGCGGCAACGCCGGGGTCATCGCCGCCAACCGGCTGCTCGCGGCGGGGCTCAAGCCCGAGTGGACGGCCGGCGCCTCGACGGTCGAAGGCTTCACGTACGTGCCGGGCACGCTGCTGGTCCGCGCCCACCCGTCGGCGCGGCCGATCATCGAGGGCCTCGTGCGCCGCTTCGGGCTGCGCGCCGCGGGAGTTCGCGGCCGCCCGCCCGCGTCGCAGCCGCTGTACCAGGCCCGCATCGGCGTGTACCGCCCGTGGTTCGACGCGATCGACGAGGGATGGACGCGCTGGGTGCTCGAGCAGCACGAGTTCGTCGTGCGTACGCTGCGCGACGCGGACGTGCGGCGGGGCGGGCTGGCGGCCGAGGTGGACGTCATTGTCCTCCCGTCGATCCCGCCCCAGCGGCTGATCGACGGCAATCGCGCGGGGTCACTGCCCGACGAGTACGTGGGCGGCCTCGGCCAGGCCGGCGTCGAGGCCCTCAGGGCCTTCGTCCAGGCCGGCGGCACGCTCGTGACGCTCGACGCGTCGTCGCAACTGGCCATCGACGCGCTGAACCTGCCGGTGAAGAACCTCGTCAGGGCTGCACCGGCCGGCGCGTTCTTCTGTCCGGGCTCGCTGCTGCGCCTGGACACGGATACGGCGGCATCGGGCGGGTTCGGCATGCTGGCGCGCGGCGCGGCGTTCTTCTCGTCGAGCGCCGCGTGGGACGTCGGCGCAGCGGCGGGGGCCCGCGTGATTGCGCGCTACGGCACCAGCGATGTGCTGCTCAGCGGGTGGCTCGAGGGCGAGGCGGTGATTGCGGGCCAGCCGGCGGTGGTGGAGGTGCGCGCGGGCGCCGGGCGCGTGGTGCTCATCGGGTTCCGGGCCCAGCACCGCGGCCAGGCCCACGCGACCTTCCGCCTGCTCCTCAATCCCCTGCTGACGTCGTCTCCGGCCGCGCCAGCTCGCCGGTAAGCAGGCCCGCCTCCTCCAGTTCGAGGAACACGGCCGCCGCCGACGGATCGAAGTGCGCCCCCGCGTTCGCGCGCAGGAACGCCCGCGCGTCTTCCCGCGAGCAGCCCCGGTGGTAGGGTCGGTTGGTCCGCAGGGCGTCCCAGACGTCCACGACCGAGAAGACACGGGCGGCCAGGGGAATCGCGGATCCCGAGAGGCCGCGCGGATACCCGCGCCCGTCCCACCGCTCGTGGTGGCACCACGGGATCTCGATCGCCGTCCGCAGGAAGGCGATCGGCTCGAGCATCTCGCGCGCCTGCGAGGGGTGCTGCCTGATGAGCGCCAGCTCCGCCGGGTCGAGGCGCCCGGGCTTCACGAGCACCGCTTCGGGCACGCCCGCCTTGCCGATGTCGTGCAGGAGCGCGCCCCTGCGGATGTCGTCCAGGCGTCCCACGGGCACGCCCAGCGCCGCGGCCAGCTGCACGGCCATCTCGGTGACCCGCCTGGTGTGCCCCGCAGGCTCCTGGCTGCGGAGGTCGACCGCGCGCACCCATCCCTCGATCATCTGCTCGCAGGCCAGCGTCAGTGCCTCGACGCGGGCGGCCAGCACGCGGGGCTGTTCGTCGAGCAGGCGGTCGGACGCGCACGCGGTCACACTCACGCTCCCCTCCGTCCGGGGCCATCCGGGCCGGGGGCAGGCATCGCCCCCCGTCACGGGGAATCGGCAGCAGGCTCCCGATCGTGAATCCGGCTAACCGGCCCTGGGAATCGTCGTCTAATGGATTGAATGGAAGGAAGCGACCTGGCCCTGGTGGGCCGCGTGCGCGGGGGCGATCAGGAAGCGTTCAGGGCCCTGGTCGAACGGCACAGCCGGGCCGTCTTCCGTGTGGCCTATCGGCTGACGGGCCACGAGCAGGACGCCGAGGACGTGGTGCAGGAGGTGTTCCTGCGGGCGTACCGGCAGATTGGCCAGTTCGAGTCGCGGGCGAGTTTTGCCACCTGGCTCTACCGCATCGCCTTCAACTGCGCCCACGACCTGCTCCGGCAGCGCCCGCGCCAGGGCAGCCGGGTCTCGCTGGACGACACCTCCGGGGGACCGCCACTGGAGATTGCCGACGCGGCCCCCTCGTCGGACCCGGGTCTCGAGTACGCCCGGAGGCAGACGGGAGCACGGCTGAAGGAGGCCATGGCCGGCCTCACCAGCCAGGAACGGGCGGCCTTCGTGATGAGGCACTACGAAGGCCTGTCGATCGAGGAGATCGGCCAGGCGCTGGACCTGCGGGCCAGCGCCGCCAAACACAGCGTGTTCCGCGCGGTGCGCAAGCTGCGACTCGCGCTCGGCACGTAGGACGACGCCCCGGACCCCCGGGTCCGGGGCGGTGACGAGACGATGACACACATCGACGATGACGGCCTCGTGATGCACTACTACGGCGACGACGACGACCGGCGTGCCGTGGCTGCGCATCTCGCCGACTGCGAGACGTGCCGCGAGCGGTTCTCCGCCCTGACGGACGATCTGGCGGCGCTGGCAGTTGCCGACGCGCCGGAACGCGGTGAGGACTACGGCGCGCAGGTGTGGGCCAGGATCGAGCCGCTGCTCGGCCAGCGTCCGCCCACCTGGCGGGAGCGCCTGCGCCTGCCTCAGTTCACCTGGCCGCGCCTGGTCATGGCCGGCGGCCTGGCGGCGGTCGTCGTCGCGGCGTTCGTCGCCGGCCGCTATTCGCGCACGCCGGCGGACGTCGCGCCTCAGGTGGCACAGGCGCCGGCGCCCGTCGTCCGCGAACGTGTCCTGCTCGTCGCCGTCGGCGACCACCTCGAACGATCGCGTGTCGTCCTGGCGGAGATCGCGAACCGCGACGGCAGCGACACGGTCGACTTCGGCGCAGAGCGCGCCCGCGCCGGAGACCTGGTGGCGACCAACCGCCTCTACCGGCAGGCCGCGCAGGGCAGCGGCGACCCGGGCATGGCCACCGCGCTGGAAGAACTCGAACGCGTGCTGGTGGAGATTGCGAACGGCCCCGACACGATGTCGGCAGAGGGCCTGACGCAGCTTCGCAAGCGCATTGAATCCCAGGGACTCCTGTTCAAGGTGACGGTGCTCGGATCCCAGGTGCGGCAGCGGCAGCGCGACACCCTGGCGCCGACGGCGTCCCGGAGCGGGGCTTCGACATAGTGGATGGATGTCATGAATACAATCACTCGTCTGTTGACGGTCGTCGCTGGTGTGATGGTCATGGGCGCGACGGCGTGGGCGCAGGGCGCCGCGCCGCAGCCGCCGTCGGCTCCGGTGCCGGTGGTGGTGCCTGTGGTGCCTGTGGTCATGCCCGTGCCGCCGGTGATGCCGATGCCGCCGGTGATGCCCCTTCTCCCCGAGGCGCTCGCGACGGCGCACGCCGACATGAGCCTCGGCCTCGCTGGTCTGGGGACGGTCGCCGAAGAGATGGCGCTGGCACTGGCCGAGGCGCAGGCAGCCGTCCAGGAAACGGCCCAGACGGCGCAGGAAACCGAGAGGACCCGCGCCGCCCGTGAGGCTGCGTCGGCGAAACGCGCGCAGGAGCGGGAGCAGGACCGGGCGCAGCAACGGGCGGCCCGGGCCCAGTCCGAGCAGGACCGCCTGCTGGAGCACTACTACGCCCGGGGCACGGCCGCCCTCGACAGTGGCCGATGGACCCAGGCCCTCGAGGCCTTCGCCAAGGCGGCGGAGCAGCAGGGCTCCCGCACGGACGGTGCGCTGTACTGGAAGGCCTACGTGCAGTACAAGCTGGCCGAGACGGCCGCGGCCATCGCCACGCTCAAGACGCTCCAGACGACGTACCCGGAGAGCCGCTGGCTGCGGGAGGCGCAGGCGCTGGAACTGGAGATGGCGGGCGCCAGGGGCGCCACCAGCGCATCGCCCGGCATGAGCGGGGACGATGAGCTCAAGCTGCTGGCCATCAACAGCCTGATCGCCTCCGACGCCGAGCAGGCGCTCCCGCTGCTCGAGAAGATCCTGGCGGGCACGCACTCGCCGCAGCTGAAGAAACGCGCGCTGTTCGTCCTGGCCCAGAGCAAGTCGCCGCGCGCGAAGGACGTGCTGCTGACGGTGGCGAAGGGCTCGGGCAATCCCGACCTGCAGCTCGATGCGCTGCAGTACCTCGGCATGTTCGGCGGCACGCAGAACCTCCAGTCGCTCGGGGAGATCTACGCGGGCTCGAAGGACACGGATGTCAGGCGGCGCATCCTGCAGACCTACATGATGACCGGCCAGAAGGATCTCATCCTGCAGGCCGCGCGGACCGAAACCACGCCGGCGCTGCGCAGCCAGGCCGTGCGCCTGCTCGGCGCCATGCGGGCGTCGGCCGAACTCGACAAGCTCTACCAGAGCGAGTCGTCACCGGAGGTCAAGCAGTCCATCGTCGAGGCCTACATGATGGGCGGCGACGCCGACCGGCTGGCCGCGCTCGCGAAGGCCGAACGCGATCCGGCCCTGCGGCTGCGCGCCATCGAGATGCTCGGCGCCATGGGCAAGGGCAAGGGCAGCACGCTGCTGCCGGAGCTGTACTGGACCGCGGGACAGACCAGGGACGTCCGTCGAGCCGTCATCAACGGGCTCTTCATCTCGGGCAACGCGACGGCCATCATCGACATCGCGCGCAAGGAAACCGACCAGGACCTGCGCAAGTCCGCCGTCGAGCGCCTGAGCCTCATGAAGTCGAAGGAAGCCACGGACTTCCTGATGGAACTGCTCAATAAGTAGGGGCGGCCCGGCAGCCGGACGCGGGTGGCAGGGCTGAAGCCCTGCATTACAGGTGTCCGGCTCGCA
>CAYNDV010000092.1:16706-17868 GCA_964396055.1 uncultured Vicinamibacterales bacterium
CAGCCGGACGCGGGTGGCAGGGCTGAAGCCCTGCATTACAGGTGTCCGGCTCGCAACGGTCTAACGACCCAACAGCCCTCGAGGTATGCCATGCGAACTCCTCTGTCCGCCTTGCTCGTCGTGTGCCTGGTCGCGGTGGCGGGTGACGCCGGCGCGGCTCAACCGAAGATCGTCAACGGTCAGGTGACCACGCGGGCGGTGGGGGCATCGCTGCCGGCCGACCTGTCGAGCCTGGCTGCCGCCGACCGCGGCGTCTTCTGGATCGGCTACGCGGTGCCCGGCAACCGCTCGGGCGCCGGGTCCTGCTGCCGCACGACGTGGGACGGCGGCGGCTGCGCCTGCTGCACCCTGGAAACGGGCGACCGCGCCGTCCGCATGGAGCGGAACGACACGGCGAAAGTCGCGTCGCTCGAGGGCTCGGGCGAGATAGCCGTCTTCGCGCGCTTCGACGCCGGCGTGACCGGCCGGGTGGCCGCCTACTCCGCCGGCTGCGACATCGATGCCGGCGGCCGGCGCGTGGTGTGGCTGACCGGCGTCACGCCGGCATCCAGCCTGGCCTGGCTGGAGACCGTCGCGCGCGCGCAGACGGGCGAACGCCACGGCCGCGACGGGGCCGTCATGGCCATCGCCCTGCACGCCGACGCGGCGGCGGACCAGATCCTGGAACGGATGGCGCTCGGCGGCGGCCCGGCGCGCCTGGCCGAGTCGGCGGTCTTCTGGATGGGCGTCGCGCGCGGCCGCGCGGGATTCGAGGGGGTCCGGCGCGTGCTCGACCGCGCCACCGACGAGGGCACGCGGGAGAAGGCCGTGTTCGCCGTGTCCGTCTCGGAGGAACCCGGCGCCACCGCAGTCCTCCTCGATCTCGCGAAGTCCGATCGCAGCGCCGGGGTACGAGGCCAGGCCATCTTCTGGCTCGGCCAGAAGGCCGGCGCGAAGGTGGCCGATGCGATTGTCGGGGCCGTCAAGGACGACCCCGACACCGAGGTGAAGAAGCGGGCGGTGTTCGCCCTCAGCCAGCTGCCGAAAGATGAGGGCGTGCCGCGGCTCATCGACGTGGCGCGCACCAACAGGAGCGCCGAGGTCCGCAAGCAGGCGATGTTCTGGCTGGGCCAGTCGAAAGACCCCCGCGCCCTCGCGTTCTTCGAGGAGGTGCTGCGGTAAG
>CAYNDV010000093.1:0-17797 GCA_964396055.1 uncultured Vicinamibacterales bacterium
CTCATCCGCCTGGTATTGAACGCCTGGGCCGCCTCGTTGAAGCGCATCCGCTCGACGGTGATGCGGTTCTCGGTGCCCTCGAGCTGCACCTGCAGGTCGCGGAAGTTCTGCGTGGCCTTCAGGTCGGGGTACTTCTCCACGACCACCATCAGGCGCGACAGGGCGGACGACAGGCCATCCTGGGCCTGCTGGAACTTCGCGAACGCCTCGGGGTTGTTCGCGATGTCGCCGGCGTTGATCTGGCCCACCTTGGAGCGCGCCTCGGTCACGGCCGTGAAAGTCTCCTGCTCGAAGGCGGCGGCACCCTTGACCGTCTCGACCAGATTCGGGATGAGGTCGGCCCGCCGCTGGTACACGTTCTCCACCTGGGCCCACTGCGCCTGCACGCCCTGGTCGAGGCTCACGAGCGCGTTGTAGGCCGAGATCACCGACGTGACGCCCACCAGCGCCACCAGCACCACCACCACGAGGCAGCCGATTCCGGTTGCTTTGCCCATGTGCACTCTTCTCCTGTCGCGCGGAATGCCAGCCGGCGGCGAGTCGTGTCGCCGACGGGCCCCGGTCGTTCTTTCAGTATAGGACGGAAGGGCGCGCGCCGCCGGTCCGGCCGGCCGGAGGCGCCCAGGCCCCGGCGGACGCCCTCCGGAACCCGGTCAGTTGCGGCCGCCGGAAACACGCTGGCCAACGCGCCGCCATCTCTCGTACCATGAGCGTGGGAATCCCACAGACTCGCTCGAATCGGCCGCGCCCGCGCGGCCGCGCAGGAAGGAGTGCGCGCGCATGTCCCGTTTCTTCTATCGCCTGAACCGGCGTTTCGGCCCACTGAGCAGGTTGAGCGCGGACGAACTGCGCGACCAGCGGCGCCACGTCCTGAAGACGACGCTGGCCGCGTCGGCCGGCCTGCTGCTGAGCGGCCCCGGCCTCACGGCCGCAGCCCCGGTGGACCGCGCGCGGCGCGTCGTCGTCGTCGGGGCGGGGTTCGCGGGCCTGGCCTGCGCGTACGAACTGGCGAGCATCGGGTACGACGTGACGGTGGTCGAAGCGCGCAACCGCGTGGGCGGGCGCGTGCTGAGCGTCTCGGACTTCGTCCCGGGCAAGAACGTCGAGGCCGGGGCCGAGTTGATCGGCTCGAACCACGTGCACTGGCTGGCCTACGCGCGGAAGTTCGGTCTCCGCTGGCTGGACGTATCGGAGGAGGCGGATCTCGAGTCGCCCATGGTCCTGGGCGGCAAGGTGATCGGGGGCGACGACGCCGGGCGGCTCTGGGAAGGGCTCGATGCCGCGTGCAGCACCATGAATGCCCTGGCCGCGCCCGTCGACGCCGAACGGCCCTGGACGAGCCCGAATGCGGCCGCGCTGGACGCGCGGTCGCTGCGCTCGTGGATCGACGAGACCCGCGTGCCCGCCGACGTGAAGGCCGCCCTCGAGGCGAATCTCGGCGGCGACAACGGCGTGCCCACGTCGCGCCTCAGCCTGCTCGCCATGCTCTCGCAGGTGAAGGGCGGCGGCCTGCAGCGCTTCTGGGAGGAAACCGAGGTCTACCGTTGCCGCGGCGGCAACCAGCAGCTGGCCGTGCGGCTCGCCGCGGGACTCGGCCAGGGACGCGTCATCACGGGCGCGGCCGTCACCGACATCCAGGCGGGCACGAGCCCGTGCGTCGTCACGTGCGCCGACGACCGGACGTTCGAGTGCGACGACGTGGTGCTGGCCACGCCGCCCACCGTCTGGAAGAAGATTCGGATGGCGCCGGAGCCGCCCGCGGCGCTGGTGCCGCAGCTCGGCTGCAATACGAAGTACCTCACGCACGTGAAGAGCCGGTTCTGGGCCGCGTCCGGCCGCAGCCAGTACACCCTGTCGGACGGGGACATCAATTGGACGTGGGAAAGCACCGACGCCCAGGGTGACGCGGGCGCCAGGGGCCTCACGGCCTTCAGCGGCGGCGACGGCGCCGAACGGATTCGCGCACTCGACGCGGCCGCGCGCGACGCGGCCATGGCCGGGCACTTCGAGGCCTGGTTCCCGGGCTTCAAGGACCACTTGGCTGGCGTGCGGTTTATGGACTGGCCCGGTGACGCGTGGGCGCAGGGCGCGTACTCGGCCTATGCCCCCGGCCAGATCACGCGGATCGGTCCGGCGCTGCACGCGGGCCTGGGCCGCCTGCACTTCGCCGGCGAGCACTGCTCGTTCGCGTTCATGGGCTACATGGAAGGCGCGTTGCACTCCGGCGTGAGCGTCGCGCACCGCCTGGCCACGCGCGACGGCGTGGCGCCGCCCCCGAGAATCGCCCTGCCGAAGGCGGCGGCCGCGCGGGCTGGGAAGTAGGCGCCCTCAGGACGGGGTGGCGGGCAGCACGTCCTGCCCCGCCAGCCGGTCCTTGAGCTTCGACCAGCGCAGGACCTGGCGCTGGCCCTTCACGGCCAGCGCCAGCGCCTTCTTCTGCCCTACCAGCACCACCAGCTTCCGCCCGCGCGTCAGGCCGGTGTAGAGCAGGTTCCGCTGCAGCAGCGGGTAGTGCTGCGTCGTCACGGGGATGACCACCGCGGGGTATTCGCTGCCCTGCGCCTTGTGGACCGTCGTGGCGTAGGCGAGGACGACCCGATCGAGTTCATCCGGCAGGTAGTCGACACGCCGCCCGTCGAAGTCGATGGTGATGCCCGCCCCATCGTCGCCCATGGCCGCGATGAACCCGATGTCGCCGTTGTAGACCTCCTTGTCGTAGTCGTTCTCGATCTGCATGACCTTGTCGTGCAGGGCGAACGACCACCCGAAACGCTGGACGACGGCGCCGGTGGCGGGGTTCAGCACCTTCTGCAGTTCCAGGTTGAGGCTGCGCGCGCCGACGGCGCCGCGGTTCATGGGGCAGAGCACCTGGATGTCGCGCACCGGGTGCAGGCCGAAACGCTGCGGGATCCGCTGGGACACCAGCTGGATGATCCGCTGGGCGCCCTCCTCCGGCGTCTCGATCTCGACGAAGTAGAAGTCCGACGGCACGTCGGGCTTCGACGCGAGCTCGGGCATCTCGCCGCGGTTCACGCGGTGCGCGTTGACGATGATGCGGCTCTCGGCCGCCTGACGGAACACCTCCGTGAGGCGGACCACGGGCAGGGCGCCCGAGTCGATGATGTCGGCCAACACCTGGCCGGGTCCGACCGGCGGCAGTTGATCGACGTCGCCCACCAGGATGACGGCCGCCCGGTCGGGCACCGCGCGGATGAGCGCGTGCATCAGCGGCACGTCCACCATGGAGGTCTCGTCGACCACCAGCAGGCTGGCGTCGAGGGGATGTGACGGCCCGCGCCGGAAGCCGCCGTCCGTGGGATTCACTTCCAGCAGCCGGTGGATGGTGGAGGCCTCGATGCCGGTGACCTCCGAGAGCCGCTTGGCCGCGCGTCCCGTGGGTGCGCAGAGGGCCATCGGCACGCGCTTGGCCCGGAGGATCGCGAGAATGGCCCGCAGGATCGTCGTCTTGCCCACGCCGGGCCCGCCGGTGATCACGAGCACTTTCGAGGCGAGAGCCGCCCGCACGGCGTCGCGCTGCGTGGCGGCCAGTGTGAGCGACAGCTGGCGCTCGGCCCACGGCAGCGCCTTGTCGGCGTCGATGGCCGGCCACGGCGCGGCGCCTGTGCGCAACTGCAGGAGGCGCTCGGCCAGCTGCCGCTCGGCCATGTGCAGCCACGCCAAAAACACGCACGCGCGCCCGCCGGTCGAGTCGGGCACGACGGTGCCATCCGCCAGCTCGGCCTCGAGGGCGTCGTTCACCACCTCCACCGGCACCTCGAGCAGCTTCTGCGTGAGGAGCACCAGTTGCTCCCGCGGCAGGCCGCACTGCCCTTCGTCGAGGGCCTGCGCGAGAGCGTAGCTGACGCCGGCGCGGGCCCGGATGGGCGCGGTCTTCGCGATCCCCAGCTTCTGCGCCAGGGCGTCCGCCGTCACGAAGCCGATGCCGCGGATGTCGCGCGCCAGGCGGTACGGGTTGTCCTTGACGATGGCGATGGCGTCGGCGCCGTAGGTCTTGTAGATGCGCACCGCCCGCGACGTGCCGACGCCGTGGGCGTAGAGGAACACCATGATCTCGCGGACCACCTTCTGGCCCGCCCATGCCTCACGGATCTGCGCCGCGCGCGACGGGCCGATGCCCTCGACGTCGCGCAGCTTGCGCGGCTGCTTCTCGATCACGTCGAAGACGTGCTCGCCGAACGTGTCGACGAGCTTGCGCGCGTACACCGGCCCGATGCCGCGAATCAGGCCCGACCCCAGGTAGCGCACGATGCCGTCCACGCTGGTGGGCGGCGCGGTGTGGATGGACGACGCCTTGAACTGCAGGCCGTGCACGAGGTCGTTGGTCCACTCCCCGACGGCCCGCACGTCTTCGCCGGGCGCGATCGAGGCGATCTGGCCCACGACGGTGGCCAGGTCGCGGCGGCCCGGCACCTTGACCCGCAGCACGCAGAAGCCTGTGTCGGGGTTGTGGAACGTGACGCGCTCGGCGGTGCCCGTGATGGACGTCACGCCGGCGTCGGCGGGCGGCACGACGCGGCGCTGGCGGGTGGCCCCGAGCGGCAGGCGCGGCGGACGGGACTGGGTCATGCGACGACGGTATTCTGCCTCAGAAGGCGCCGGATGCCGTACCATGGGCCCCATGCACGCCGCAAATCAATCCCGGATTGATTTATTCATCGGGGGCAAACAATCCCGGATTGATTTCCGGGGGCGCGCGGACGGAAATCAATCCGGGATTGATTTGCGGCGTGTTGCGCTCGTCGTGTGCGTCGCCACGGCTGCCACGGCCGTCACAGCCGTCACGGCCGCCGCGCAGACGTCGGTGCCGCGCGGAGCCGCGGCCGTGCACGACATCAGGCCTGGCCCGGGCGTCACGGCCACGCGCCTGCTCTCCGAGTGGGTGCCGTCGCTGGCCGATACGCCCGGCGACACCGCCGTCTACGTGCTCGAGGGCTCCGAACCCGGCGCCACCGTCTTCGTGGCCGGCGGCACCCACGGCAACGAGATCGCCGGCATCGTGGCCGCCATCGTGCTCGTGGAACGCGCCCGCGTACAGAAGGGCCGGCTCATCGTCGTGCCCCACGCCAACAACTCGGCGATCACGGATGTCGATCCCGAACGGCCGGGCCCGGAGTTCGTGAGCATCACCGTGCCGGGCGGCGAGCGGCGGTTCCGATACGGTTCGCGCCGGACGAAGGCCGCGCACCAGGGCGCCCCGGATCCGCCGAAGTACGTGCATCCGGCGTCCAGGGAAGAACTCGAAGGCACGGAAGCCCGCAACCTCAACCGGGCGTACCCCGGCAAGGCCGACGGCACCCTCACGCAGCGCATGGCGTTCGGGATTCTGCAGGTGATTCAGCGGGAGAAGGCGTCACTGGCGTTCGACTTCCACGAGGCGGGGCCGGAGTCGCGCCTCGCGTGGATGATCGTCGCCCATCCGAAGAACATCGACGTGGCCGCCGCCGCGGTGCTCGACCTCGACGCCCAGGGCCTCACGATGAAGCTCGAGCCCTCGTCGGCAACTTTCCGCGGGCTCTCGCACCGGGAGTGGGGCGACTCCTCCACGGCCCAGGCTTACCTGTTCGAAACGCCCAGCCCCTCGATGGTCAACGACACGAAGGGCATCGACTTCGTCACCGACGCCAGGCTGCCGCTGGCGAAACGTGTCGGCGCGCAACTGGCGTCGTTCGCAGCCGTCCTCGGCGCGTACAATGCCGAGGCGGCGCCGGCCGCGCGGGCCACGATCGCGGGCGTTCCTGGCCTGACCGAGGTTGAGAAGGCAGGCATCGGCGCTTACCTGAGGTGACATGGCACACACGATTCGATTTCTCGATCCCGGCAAGGCCGTCGAACACGTCGTCCTGCACCTGGCGGCCGCACGCAGAACCGGCGATCCCACCGCCATCCCGCGCTCCCTGACGGAGGCCGATCCGGGTGTCGTCCGGACCTGGCCGGACTGGGTGGGCCGCGCGGCGGTCCTCAGGTCGCGCAACACGTGGTGGCTCTGGTGCGAGCCGCGGCGCGGCGCGCGGGCGGGTGCCAGCCAGGTCGCCCTGGACGTGCCGGCCGGACGCTACCTCGTGGACATCATGGACACCCGCGTGCACGCGTGGTTCTCGCGCGAGTCGGCGGCAGGCGCGCCACTCGTGGCCGGCCTGCCGTCCACCGGGTCTCCCGTGCTGGTCCGCGTGGCCCGCGTGCGCGCGTCGGCGGGGCGGCCGCGCGAGTAGGCGATGGGGACGGTCCCCTCTTCGCTCTGGCGGGTCGGGCGGCCACTGGGAGTGACGGCGGCTGTGCTCGCGGCGGTGGCCACGGTCGGCCCGGGATTCCGCGTGATGCACGCCGACGATGCCGTCGTCCAGGGGCCCGGGGTCTCCCGCACGCTGGCGCTGAGCGCGTACCATCGGCCGCTGGCAGGAACCGCCGGCGACACGCCCGTGTACGAACTGAGCGGCGCGGCACCTGGCGGGACGGTAGTCGTGCTGGGCGGCACCCACGCCGACGAACCCGCGGGGTACCTGGCTGCGGTGCTGATCGTCGAGCGGGCGCGTGTCGAGGCTGGCCGGCTGATCGTCATCCCGCGGGCCAACCGCAGCGGCTTCACGCACAACTACCCGCAGGAGGGGCACCCGCAATCGTTCGAGGTTCCCACGCCTGCGGGTCGGCGCCGGTTCACGTACGGCGCCCGGGCCACGAACCCGATTCATCAGTGGCCGGATCCGCAGGTCTACACGCACCCGGGATCGGGCCAGACCCTCTCCGGCGCTGAAACGCGGAACCTCAATCGTGCGTACCCCGGCGTGGCCGACGGCACCCTCACCGAGCAGGTGGCGTTCGCCATCACCACGCTCCTCCGCCGGGAGTCGGCAGCCCTCGCGCTGGATCTGCACGAGGCGTCACCCGAGTACCCGGTCGTCAACACGCTGGTGGCGCACCAGCGCGCCGTGGATCTCGCCGCCGTCGCCAACATGAACCTGGAAGCCGCCGGGATCACGATCGGACTGGAACACTCCCCGGCACACCTGCACGGCCTGTCGCACCGCGAGTGGGGCGACTCGACACCGGTGCTGGCCGTGCTGATGGAAACGACGAACCCGGCGCAGGGCCGCCTGCGCGGGCGCACGGACGCCGCGGCCGTCACCGGCGGCCAGGATCGTTTCTACGCCCTGGCCTCGGCCCGCGGGCGCCTGGCGGTGCCGTTCCCCGCGGAAGGCTGGCCGCTGTCGGTCCGCGTCGCGCGGCACCTGGCGGGCGTCGGGGCCTTGATTGACGCCTTGCGCGACATCGCGCCCGGGCAGGCCGTCAGGCTGTCCGGCGTGCCGGACTACGACACGATCGTGGCGCGCGGGCTGGGTGATTTTCTGCTGCCGCTGCCGGCACCGGCTGGAGACGGCGCGGTACGAGGGCTCCGATGAGACGTCCCATCCTTGCATTCCTGCTGCTGGCCGCCACGATGGGCCCGTCTCTGCACTCGGCTGGGGCGCCTCCGCCGGCGCGGACGCGCCTGGCGCCCGTCACGGCGAAGTCGGGCATGGTGGCGTCGGCGCACGCGCTGGCCTCCCAGGCCGGCGTCGAGATCCTGAAAGCCGGCGGCAATGCCGTGGATGCCGCCGTGGCCGCCGCCTTCGCGATCGGCGTCGTCGAACCCAACGCGTCGGGCCTCGGCGGCGAAGGCATGATGGTCATCCACCTCGCCGCGTCGAAGACGACGGTGGCGATCGACTATCGTTCCATGGCACCGAAGGGCGCGACGTTCGACGGGAGCATTCCGTCGACGGGTCACGCCGCGGTGGCCGTGCCGGGCACCGTCGCCGGCCTGGTGCTGGCGCAGCAGAAGTACGGCAAGCTGAAACTCTCGACGGTCATCGCGCCGGCAGCGCTGCTGGCGGATCAGGGCTTCGTCGTGTCGTCCACCCTGGCAGGCATCCTGGTGGATAACTTCGAGGACGTGGCAAAGAACGAGCCGTTGGCGAAGCTGCTCTGTCCCGGAGGCCTGCCGGTCGAGGCTGGGACGACACTGAAGAACCCGGAACTCGCGGCCAGCCTGCGTGCCATCGCGGCCGGGGGCGCCGATGTCTTCTACCGCGGCGTGCTCGCCGACCGAATCGTCGCGGAGATGAGCGCGAAGGGTGGGTTTATCACCAGGGAGGATCTCGCCGCCTACCGGGCGATCGAACGCGAGCCCGTCAAGGGCACCTACCGCGGCTACGACATCGTCTCGGCGCCGCCGCCGGTGGGCGGCCTGACGGTGGTGGAGATCCTCCAGATCCTCGACCAGATGAGCCTGGCGAAGACGCCTCACGCGTCGGCGCGCCACGTGCACCTGTTCGCCGAGGCCATGAAGCGCGGCTTCGCCGACTACAACGCCTTCATCGGCGATCCCGACTTCGCGGCGGTGCCGACCGCCCTGCTGCTGTCGCGCGACTACGCGAAGCGCCGGGCCGCTGAGATCGACCCGGCGAAGGTGTCGCCGACCATCGCCCCGGCCAGCGTGTCGAAGGACGAGCCCGCCAGCACCACGTCCCTGTCGGTGGTGGACCGCCAGGGCAACCTGGTGGCGCTGACGCAGACGATCTCGGACTTCTTCGGCGCCAGGGTGGCCATCGAGGGCACCGGCATCATCCTGAACAACGAGATGAAGAACTTCTCGGCCCGCGGTCCCAACGCGCTCGCGCCGGGCAAACGCATGCGGACCGCCATCGCGCCGACGATCGTCCTGCGCCAGGGACGGCCGTTCGCGACGATCGGCACGCCCGGCGCCGCGCGCATCATCTCGACGATGACGCTGCTGCTGTCGAACCTGATCGACTACAAGATGGGGATTCAGGAGGCGATCGAAGCCCCGCGGTTCTTCGCCCGCGACACGGACAAGGAACTCTCGGTCGAGGCACGGGTGCCGGAGGCCACCGTGAAGGCCCTCGCGGCCATGGGCTACACGGTCAAGGCGATGGGCGAGTACGATCTGTTCTTCGGCGGCGCCCAGGGCATCGTCATCGAGGCCGCCACCGGCCGGCGTATCGGCGGCGCGGACCCGCGCCGCGACGGCGCCGTGATGGGGTATTGAGGTTTGCGTCTTTCGTGGCGTCTGGCTTCAGCCGGACGTGAGGTGATCAGCGGGACGCGGGACTGCGGGCTGCCGGCTGCTCCGTCTTCGTGGCGTCCGGCTTCAGCCGGACGTGAGGTGATCATATGACACGTGTCTGCGCAGTGATGCTGGCTGTTTCGTTGTTCGTGGCCGTTGTCCCCGCATCGGCCCAGCCCGTCTTCGAGCGCCCGGGGCTGCTCACATCGGTCGGGCAGAGCTCGGATGTCGCCATCGTCAAGGTGGTGATGAACACGCAACTGAAGCTGGATCTCGCCGTGAAGCCGCTGGCGACGGCGGCCGACCTCGAGGGCATGAAGTCCCTGGTGGTCGTCGTGGGCGCCAGCACGAAGGGCCTCGGCGCCGCCGGGCTCGACGTCGACAAGGAACTCGCCCGTGGGGCCGCGCTCCTGAAAGCCGCGAAGGACAAGGGCCTCAAGGTGCTGGTGCTGCACTCGGGCGGGGAGTCGCGGCGGGGCAAAACCTCGAACGACATGATCGAGGCGGTCGTCCCGTTGGCCGACCAGGTGGCGGTGGTGGCGTCGGGCAACAAGGACAAGCTCTTCAACACGCTGGCGGCGAAACGGAACACCCCGGTCGTGGAGGTCGAGAAGGCCACGGCCCTGGCCGAGGCGCTGAGGCCGCTGTTCCGTTGACGCCGGCGCACGGCACGGGAACGTGACAGCCGAACCCTTGACGCTGCTGGCCATGGTGGCCGGCTTCGGCGTGCTGGTGACCCTGGCGCGTTGGCCCGTGGGTGTCTCGCTGGCGGTGGCCGCCTGGCTGGGCGCCGCCGTGAACGGCCAGTGGTTCCCGCTCCGACACCTGGTCGAAGGCGCGTTTTCTTATCTCGATCCGATCCTCGTCATCGCCACCGCGACGATCTTCATGCGGGTACTGGCGGATGGCGGCGCCCTCGGCACCATCGGCGCGGCCGTGGAGCGCCGCCTGGGCAGCCGGCCCGCCATTCTGCTCCCGGTGCTGATGGCCATCGTCATGTTCCCCGGCATGATCACGGGGTCGTCGACGGCTTCGGTGCTGACGACGGGGGCGATGGCCGCGTCGATTCTGATTGGACTTGGCGTGGAACGGGCCCGGGCAGCGGCCTTCGTGGCGATGGGCAGCATCTTCGGCATGATCGCGCCGCCGGTCAATATCCCCGCGATGCTGATTGGCGGCGGCATCGACCTGCCCTACGTCGGGTTCATGAAGCCGCTGCTGCTGGTATCGGTGCCGCTGGCGCTGGTGACGTCGTACGTCCTCGGCCGCGACGTCCTGCGAAATCAATCCCGGATTGATTTCCTCTCCGTTCCCGGAAATCAATCCGGGATTGATTTCGCGAGGGCCATGGCGCCCATCGCCGTCACCGCCCTCCTCATGGCGGCCCCGCAGATCTGGCCGCAGCGGGTGCCGGACATCGGCCTGCCGCTGGTGTTCGTCGTGGCCGCCACCCTTGCGGTGCTGCTCTCTCCCCGCTTCCGCGTCCTCCGCACCCTGCACGCCGCCACCGACGAGGCCCTGCCGGTGCTGGGCATCCTGACGGGTGTCGGGGCGTTCATCCAGGTCATGACCCTGACCGGCGCCCGCGGGTGGCTCGTCGCCCAGATGCTCGGGGCGCCATCCTGGGCCTTGATCGTCGCCGCAGGCGTCAGCATGCCGCTGTTCGGCGCCGTGTCGGCGTTCGGGTCGGCCTCGGTGCTCGGCGTGCCGTTCTTGCTGGCGTTGCTGGGCCGCAACGAGGTGGTCACCACGGCTGCGCTCTCGCTTCTGGCGGGCCTCGGGGATCTGATGCTGCCCGCAGCCCTGGCCGCCACGCTCGCCGCCCGCGTGGCCGGCGTCGAGGACCGGGTGCACGTGCTCCGCCGCTGCCTGGCGCCCGCGCTCCTGGCGGCGGCCGCCGCCGTCGCGGTGCTGTGGTTCGCCCCATCCATCGGGCGCTGGTTGAGTTGAGGGGCCCATGCTGCTGATCTACCGCCTGATCACCGCCGCGCTCGCCGTGCTGCTGCTGGCCGCGCTCTTCCGCCGCCGGCCCTTCGGCGAGCAGGTGACCGCCGGCATGGTGCTCGTTCCGCTCATGCTCAGGATCCTGCTGATCAAGTAGGCGTGACGCCCACGTGGCGATTGGCGGACCCGTCCCGGGCGGCGGCGGCCGGCACGCAGGACGGCACGGGGGTCCCCGAGACCCCCACGCGCTGTGCGAGAATCCCGGCATGCGCCTGGTTCAACGCGTCACGCTCGTGGTGCTGGTTGCCGTTCACGCGGCTGGCGTCTCTGCCCGCCAGGTGCCGTCTGTCGAACCCCGCCTGCCCGCCGTCTGGCAGCAGGGATGGGTCCGCACCGTCTCGGGCGACACGCTCGTGTACCCCTGGGCCTACCCGGGACAGACGCGCACGCTGCTCAGCCGGGCGACGGACGGCAGGATGGCTGTCGAATGGGAGGGCGCGCCCGTCCCGGACGGCCCGCCCGACACCCCCATCACGTACCTCTGGCACGCGGGGACCGCATCAGGGAACCGGGTCTGTTCGTTCACGTTGTCCGTGAACGGCGCGGCGGTGGCCACGTTCACGTCGGGCCGCACGACGGCCGATCGCACGTGGCGCGTGGAGGGTCCGGGCGGCGCGACGCTGACGTTCCTGACGACGCGCATCGGCCAGTTCAACGAGTTGTTCGGGTTCATGTGGCTCACGGCGCCGCGATCGGTGTTCGGCACCGGCGCGCCGCGGTTCCGGGTCGTCGGCGAGGCCGCCGGCGATCAGGACTACTACCTCGGGCAGGAACAGCCGGTCGAAACCTGGACGCGGGTGCGCCCCGAGCAGGCCGTGTTCGCAGACGGCCAGCGGGCCGTGCGGGTGAGTTTCAGTCTCGTCGGAGCGCCCAGAACGGCGGCCGTGCGGTCGGGCACGCGACGGCTCTGGTCGGGGCCCGTCCAGCCGGGTCACACGACCGCGCTGGTACCGGTGGGGCCCAATGGCGCGGCCACCGTGCCGATCACCGTCGAGATCGACGGCACGCCGGCGCTCGCCGAGACCCTGACGCTCGCGGCCGTGCCGCCGCGGGCGCTGCACCTGCTGCCCCACTCGCACGTGGACATCGGGTACTCGGACCCGCAGCCCGAGGTCGAGCGCAAGCAGTGGAAGAACCTCCGCGACGCCATCGACCTGGGGCGCCGCACGCAGTCGTACCCGCGCGAGGCGCGCTTCAGGTGGAACGTCGAAGGCGTGTGGGCGGTCGAGAGCTACCTGGAACAGGCCACGCCCGCCGAACGCCGGGTGTTCGCCGCCGCGGTGAAGGACGGCATCATCGGCCTGCAGGCCAACTACACGAACATCCTGACCGGCCTGGCCACTCCTGCCGAACTGCGACACTGGACCGATGCGGCGCGACGCATCGAGCGGACACTCGGGGCGGCGCCGGCGCGGTCCGCCATGCACAGCGATATCCCCGGGCTGACCTGGAGCGTGGTCCCGGCGCTGGCGCGCGCCGGCGTGCGGTACTTCAGCAGCGGCCCGAACTACATGCCGGGGTTGCCCGACGGCGGCGACCGGATCGGCGGCACGCTGACGGCGCTGGGCGACCGGCCGTTCTGGTGGACGTCGCCGTCGGGGCGCGAACGGCTGCTCTTCTGGATGTCCGGCCGCGGCTACTCCTGGTTCCACAGCCTCAACACGGGTCCGGCCTCGGACCGCTCGCGCGACAGCGTGCTCGAGTACGTGCAGGCCCTGGCCGACGCCGGGTATCCCTACGACATGATCCAGGTGCGGTACACCATCGGCGGCGACAACGGGCCCGTCGATCCCCGCCTGCCCGACTATGTCAGGCGCTGGAACGAGACGTTCGTCTCGCCGCGCCTGGTCATCAACACGGCCGATGCGATGTTCGAGGAGTTCGAGCATCGCCACGGTGCGCGCCTGCCGGTGATGGCGGGCGACATGACGCCCTACTGGGAAGACGGCGCGATCTCGAGCGCGGCCGAGGAGGCGCTCACCCGCGCCGCCGCCCGCCGGGTGCAGCAGGCGATGGACCTCGCGGCGATGCGCCGCGTGCCCCTGCCGCCCGACGGTGTCGCCGCCGCCTGGCGGAACATCCTGCTCTGGCACGAACACACCTGGGGCGCCGCCGACAGCGTCAGCCAGCCCGATCGGCCGGACGTGGTGGCCCAGTGGGAGTACAAGAAGCGGTTCGCCACCGAGGCCGACCGGCTGTCGCGGGCGCTGATGGATGCCGCCCTCGTGCCGACGGAACAGGCGGGTGGTGTCATCGAGATCGTCAACTCGACGCCGCACGCGCGGTCCGGGCTTGTGTGGTTGTCGGCCGAAGATTCGCGCGCGGGTGACCGGGTCGTCGACGCGGCCTCCGGGGCCGCCCTGCCGTCGCAGCGCGTGCGTGACGGGCGCCTGGCCGTGTGGGTGGACGACGTGGCCGCCCGTGGCTCACGGCGCGTGCGTGTCGTGTCCGGCGAGCCGGCCGCGCCCGCCGCTCCGGCGGCGGCGACCCTCTCATCGCTCGACAACGGGCGCCTGCGCCTGGTGCTCGACACCGACCGGGCCGCCGTGATGAGCCTGTCGTGGGCCGGCGCGCCTGGACATGACTTCTCGGCCGGCGCGCCAGGGCTTTTCCGGTACCTGTACGTAGATGGCCGCGACCCCGCCTCGGCAGTCGCCAGCACGGGTGGACGCGCGGTGGTCGAGGACGCGGGCCCGCTGGTGGCCACCATCCGGATCGACAGCCCCGCTGCCGGCACCGCCGGTTCGACGAGGCGCTTCACCGTGATCGCGGGCGTGGAACAGGTGTTGGCCGAGGCGCGGCTCGACAAGCTCGCGGTGCGAACCAAGGAGAGCGCGCACGTCGCGCTCCCGTTTAACGTCCCGCAGGGCGTCGTCCGCGTCGACCAGGGCGACGCGCTGGTCGAGATCGGGCGGGACCAGTTGCCGGGGTCGTGCCGGGACTTCGTCGGCGTGCAGAGCGCGATCGATGTCTCGAACGGATCGCTGGGCGTCTCGCTGGTCTCGCTCGACGCGCCGCTCATCGAACTCGGCGCGATGACGGACGAACGCCAGAACGATCGTGGCACCAGGAACTGGCGCGAACGGGTGGCGCCGGGTTCGACGCTCTACGCGTACCTGCTGAACAACTACTGGCACACCAACTACAAGGCCGACCAGTCCGGCCCCATGCGGTTCCGGTTCGTCCTCCGGCCCCATGGCCGGTTCGATGCCGCGGCCCTGCGCCGCTTCAGCGACGAGCAGGACTACCCGCTGCGGGCGGCCGCAGGACGCTGAGCAGCGACTCGGGGTCGATCCGCGCGTCGCCGATCCGCACGCTCCAGTGCAGGTGCGGCCCCATGACGCGCCCGGTGGCCCCGGACAGGCCCACGACGTCACCGGCAGCCACGGCGTCGCCGGGCTTCGTCCGCCGTTCCGACAAGTGGGCCATCAGCGAGTAGACGCCCAGGCCGTGGTCGATCACCACCGCGTCGCCGGCGAAGTACAGGCTGTCGCTGAGGACCACGGTACCTGCTGCGGGCGACCGGACCGGCGTGCCGACCGCCGCCTGGAAGTCGGTCCCCGCGTGGGGGCTCTGTCGGATGCCGTTGGCGATGCTGACCCGGCCGAAGGCGCTGGTGGCGCGGCCGGGCACCGGGGCGCTGAACGGCAGGTCCCACGACCGCGCCGGCGTGCTGCCGGCGAACAGGGCGGCCAGCCGCTTTGCCTCGCGCTCGATGCGCGGCCGCTCACTGGCCGGCGGCGTGGCGAAGCGCGGGTCCACGGTGATGCGCCGGGACGGGAACGTGCGGGCCCGCACCTGGAGCGTCTCGACGGCGTCTGCGGCCGCGCGCCCCGACTCGGCACGCACGGTGAGACGCCACGGCCCCGGCGTCACCGACAGATCCAGCCCCGTGAGCGCTTCCCACAGGAGCGGATCGGCGCCGCGCGTGAAGTGGAGGCGACCGCCCGGCGTCGTGCCGGTGACCTGTTCGGCGGGCGCCGACGTGCGGGCCTCGACGAGGACCGCCTCGCCCGGCTGGAGGGCCCGGGCACGGATCGTGACGCGCACCTCGAGTCCGGCCTGGCTGTGCCCGGCCGCGCCGGTGCCGGCCGCCACGGCGGCGCTCGCCGCCAGCGCCAGGGCAGGCAGCAGCCTAGACCGGCACCACCTGGACCGTCGCATCCGGCACCTCGGTGAGGAATCGGTCGATAACCGAACCCTGCGTGAGAATCTGCCAGCGCGTGCGCTGGCTCTGGCCGAAGATCACGTGGGTGATGCCCTCGCGCCGCGCGAAGGCGATGAGCCCCTCGGCGGGTCTGTCGGCCTTGACGCGCACGACGGTGGCGCCCAGCTGCTCCGCGAGGGCGATGTTGTGCCCGAGCGCCTCACGGTCCCGCGGCGCAATCCGGCCCACGCGCTCCTTCGGCGTTTCCACGTACACAGCATACCAGCGCGCGCCGAGCCGCCCCGCGATCCGCGCGCCGGTGCGGACGACCCTCGGCGCCTCGCTGTTCGAGCTCATGCACACCATGACGCGTTCGGGGATGAAGGTCGGCTCGAGCCCTTCACGCGTCCGGTACGACGCGGCCTGTTCGCCCACCTCGTCGGCCACCACCCGCAGCGCCAGTTCGCGCAGGGCGGAGAGGTTGCCCTTGCGGAAGAACGACGACAGCGCCTGTTCGATCTTCGGCGGCGGGTAGATCTTGCCCTGCCGGAGCCGCTCGCGCAGTTCCTCGGTGGTCACGTCGACGTTGATGACCTCGTCGGCACGATCCACGAACGTGTCGGGCACGGTCTCGCGGACGCGCACGCCGGTCATGCGCGCAACCGAGTCATTGAGCGTCTCGATGTGCTGGATGTTGACGGCCGTCATCACGTGGATGCCGGCCGCCAGCAGGTCGAGCACGTCCTCGTACCGTTTCGCGTGACGGCTCCCGGGGACGTTGGTGTGCGCCAGTTCGTCGACGACGGCGACGGCGGGCCGGCGCGTGATGACGGCATCCAGGTCCATTTCTTCGACGCGCACGTCGCGGTACGGCACCACCCGGCGCGGCACGATTTCGAGATCGCCGATCTGGGCCTGCGTCTCCGTGCGGCCGTAGGTTTCCACGAACCCGATCACCACGTCGAGGCCGCGCGTCCGCAGCACGTGCGCGTCCCGCAGCATCTGGTAGGTCTTGCCCACGCCCGGGGCCGCGCCGATGTAGATACGCAGCCGCGCCCGGCTCCGGTCGGTCAGCCGGGCGAGCAACCGGTCGGCGAGCACGTCCGGTGGTGCGTCGGTCATAGGAGGATTGTAGGCACAGCGCAGGCAGCCCGGCGGTCCTTTACGGACTTTTTATGGACTTTTTAGGCCAATCTCATCTGCCGCCACCTATCGTGAGTACGAGGAACGGCAATGCAGGCCCGCGTCTGGTGAAGGCCTTGCTCGGGCGCCTGAAGCGCCACAACTGAGGCGGGGTGATCGTGTCCATTGAATCGGGTGTCCTGCTGCTGCTGGCCGTCGCCGTGATGGCCTACCTGCTCGTGGCGCTGCTCTCACCGGAGCGATTCTGATGACCGCCAACGGCTGGCTCCAGATCGCGGTCTACCTCGCGGTCATCCTGGCGCTGACGCGCCCGCTGGGCCGCTACCTGCGCCGCGTGTTCGACGGCGGACGCACCTGGTGCGACCCGGTGCTCGGGCCGGTGGAACGCCTCATCTACCGTCTGGCCCGGGTCGACGCCACGCGTGAGATGCCCTGGACCGAGTACGCCATCTCGGCGCTGCTGTTCGGCCTGGTCTCGGTGGTGATCGTGTACGCCGTGCAGCGGTTCCAGGGCTGGCTGCCGCTGAACCCGCAGGGGTTCGGCGCGGTCCCCCCGGCGCTCGCGTTCAACACGGCCGTCTCCTTCACCACCAACACGAACTGGCAGGCCTACGGCGGCGAGACGACGCTGAGCTACGCCACCCAGATGGCGGCGCTGACCTGGCAGAACTTCGTCTCGGCGGCCACGGGCATCGCCGTGGCCGTGGCGGTCATCCGTGGCGTGGCCCGCCGGGAGCAGCCGTCGATCGGCAACTTCTGGGTCGACCTGACACGGGCCACGCTGTGGGTCCTGCTGCCCGCCTGCGTCGTGGGGGCCCTCGTGCTGGTCGCGGGCGGCGTCCCGCAGAACCTCCGGCCCTACGACCGGGCCGCCCTGGTCGACCCGCCGGCGATGTCGGTGGCGTCGGAGGGCGGGACGACGACCGCGCCGGTGACCGAACAGGTCATCGCGCAGGGACCGGTGGCGTCACAGGAGATCGTCAAGCTCCTGGGCACGAACGGCGGCGGCTTCTTCAACACGAACAGCGCGCACCCGTTCGAGAACCCCACGCCGCTGGCGAACGTCCTCGAGATGATCGCGATCCTGGCCCTCTCCTCCGGCCTGGTGTACCTGCTCGGCGACATGATCGGGTCCCGGCGGCACGGATGGGTCGTCTGGGTCGTCATGGTGTCGCTGTGCCTCGCCGGCGTCTCCGCCACGTACTGGGCCGAAGCGGCGGGCAATCCCCTGCTCCAGGGCACCGACCAGCAGGCCGGCGCCGGCGCGCCGGGCGGCAACATGGAAGGCAAGGAGGTGCGGTTCGGCGTCGCGGCGACCGCGCTGTTCGCGACGGTGACGACGAACGCGAGCTGCGGTGCGGTCAACGGGATGCACGACTCCTTCACGCCCCTTGGAGGCATGGTCCCCCTCATCAACATCC
>CAYNDV010000094.1:0-17759 GCA_964396055.1 uncultured Vicinamibacterales bacterium
CCCGGCGGCTGCGCGGGCGCCCTGGGGCCTGCCGGTGGCGCCGGGGCCTGGCGCCCGGTCGCGGCGGGCGGCGCGCTCCGCGCGCATCGTGGCGAGACGCTGCTGCAGCGGAATCTCCAGCCGTTCGGTGGTCTTCTTCGAGTAGTCGAAATCGGGCAGCGTGACGCGCGGCAGCGCGCGGCCGATCGCCCGCTCGATCGCCCGCAGGTCCGCCTCCTCATCCGGTGCCACGAAGGTGAAGGCATCGCCGGTGCGTTCCGCCCGCGCCGTGCGGCCCACCCGGTGAATGTACGCGTCGGGATCGGCCGGCACATCGAAGTTCACGACGTGCCCGAGTGCGTCGATGTCGATGCCGCGGGCCATGATGTCGGTCGCCACCAGCACGCGGGACCGGCCGGCGCGGAAGCCGTCCAGGGCGGCGGTGCGCTGGCTCTGACTGCGGTTGCCGTGAATGCGAGCGGTGGGGATGCCGTGGCGCTGCACGAAGTCGGCGAGGCGGTTGGCCCGGTGTTTGGTGCGCGTGAACACGATCGCATCGTCGATGATGTGCCGGCTCAGCAGTTCGACCAGCAGGGCGGACTTGAGTTCCCGCGGGACGGGGTACGCGGCCTGCGTGATGCCGGCGGCGGGTGCGGCCTTGCGCTCGAGGTTGATGGTCACCGGGGCGTGGAGCATCTCCTGCGACAGCACCGCGATCTCCCGGGGAATCGTCGCGCTGAAGAAGAGCGTCTGGCGCCGCGTCGGCAGCTGCCGGAGGATGCGCCGGATGTCGGGCAGGAAGCCCATGTCGAGCATCCGGTCGGCTTCGTCGAGGACCAGGACCTCGAGCGCCGACAGCCGCGCGTACGGATGGCGGAGGTGGTCGAGCAGCCGGCCCGGCGTGGCCACGATGACGTCGACGCCCGCCCGGAACGCGTGCTCCTGCGGGCCCATGCCCACGCCGCCGAAGACGGCCGCGCCGGTGATCGGCGTGTGCACGGCCAGCTCCTCGAGGTGCGCCAGGATCTGGGCCGCCAGCTCGCGGGTGGGCGTCAGGACCAGCGCACGCGTCTGGCGGCGTGGCTTGGCCATGAGCCGGTGCAGGATGGGCAGCAGGAACGCGGCGGTCTTGCCGCTGCCCGTCTGCGCGCAGGCCAGGAGGTCCTTGCCGGCGGCCGCGGGTGGAATGGCCTGCTCCTGAATGGGGGTGGGATGCAGGAAACCGAGTTCCTTGATGCCTTTGAGCAGGTCGGGATGGAGCGTGGCTTTCGTGAAGGGCATGCCCCAGCATAGCCGGTGAAGGGCCTGCTCCGGGGATTAATCGGGCGGGCGTCGGCGCCGGCCGCTTCCCGGGGGAAGCGGCCGGCGGACGGCTACGCGGAAGCCGGCGGGTCGGTCCAGAGTCGCCGCACGACGTACACCAGGGCCAGGCCGCTCACGGCGAAGACCGCGAAGAGCATGGCCGCCAGGCTCAGGTGGCCGTACAGCACGTTCCCCACGGTGAACAGCGACGACCAGATGACGATGCAGCCCGCGAACCAGCCGAGCAGGGCGAGGGGGATGTTTTCGCCCGCCGACTGGGCCGTATGGGCCGGCAGCCCCGCATCCTTGCGCACCTTGGTCCAGCCGGGGCCGAAGGGGCGCACCCGCGTATAGAACGCCTCCAGCGTGGCCCGGTCGGTCTCGGGGCCAACGTAGGCGGTGACAATCCAGCACAGGCTCGTGAACGCCACCGTCGCCATCAGGGCGACGTGGGTGCTGACGTGGATGCCGTTCTTCGCGAGCAGGAGGAACACGAGGGAGATGGCGAAGGAGCTTCCCATTGCCACCACTTCACACCACGCGTTCACGCGCCACCAGAACCAGCGGACGAGGTAGAGCAGGCCAGTGCCGGCGCCGATCTGCAGGATGATGTCGAACGCGTCCTTCGCCGACTCGAGTACGAACACCATCGCCGATGACAGGAAGAACAGGATGATGGTGGCCACCCGGCCGGCCATCACGTAGTGGCCCTCGCTGCCGTCCTTCTTGATGAACCGGCGGTAGAAGTCGTGGACCAGGTACGACGCGCCCCAGTTGAGGTGCGTCAGGATGGTCGACGAGTTGGCGGCGATGAGGCCGCCCACCATCAGGCCGATGAAGCCGACCGGCAGGAACTTCAGCATCGCCGGGTACGCGATGTCGTGCCCGATGAGGGTGGGATCGAGGTGCGGGAAGGCCTTCTGGATGTCCCCCAGCTCCGGGTAGACCAGAATCGAGGCCAGGCCCACCAGGATCCACGGCCACGGCCGCAGGACGTAGTGCGCGACGTTGAAGAACAGCACGGCGCCGAGGGCGTCCTTCTCGGACTTGGAAGCGAGCATCCGCTGCGCGATGTAGCTGCCGCCGCCCGGTTCGGCCCCCGGGTACCAGACCGCCCACCATTGGACCGCGATCGGCATGATGAACACCGCCACGGCGATGTCCCAGTTGTTCGTGAAGTCGGGCAGCACGTTGAGGTAGTTGACGCCGCCGGGGCCCCGCACGGCCGACAACTTGTCCACCAGCCCGCTCAGGCCGCCCACCTGCGGGAGCTGCACCGCGAAGTACGCCGCCGCGATGACCGCCGTCATCTTGATGAAGAACTGGATCATGTCGATGACGAGCACCCCCCACAGGCCCGAGTGGGTGGCGAACGCCACGTTGAGCAGGCCGACGAACGCCAGCGTCTGCCACCGCTCGAGGCCGAAGAGCACCCCCGCGATCTTGCACGCGGCCAGGTTGACCGTGGCCATGATCATGCAGTTGAACAGCAGGCCGAGGTACACCGACCGGAAGCCCCGCACCACGCTGGCCGCCTTGCCTGAGTAGCGGATCTCGTAGAACTCGAGATCGGTCATCACGCCCGAGCGCCGCCACAACTGCGCGTAGAAGAACACCGTCGAGACGCCGGTCAGCACGAACGCCCACCAGACCCAGTTCCCCGCCACGCCGTTGCGGCGCACGATGTCCGTCACCAGGTTCGGCGTATCGCTGCTGAAGGTGGTGGCCACCATCGACAGGCCGGCGAGCCACCAGGGCACCGAGCGGCCCGAGACGAAGAACTCGGACGTGCTCTTCCCGGCCCGCTTGCCGAAGAAGAGCGCGGGCACGAAACACACCAGCACGGACAGAACGACGATGATCCAGTCGATGAGCTGCAGTTGCATCGGTTCAGTACCCTCGATGTGGCCCTGGCGGGGACGACCCCGCCGGGCCGTAGCCGCGTCACGATACCATACTGCAGCGCGCGTCGGCGCGGAGCCACCCGCCCGCGCGCCATCCGGTAGAATGGTGTTTTCCCCGGGGGCTTGCGGTCCGTGTGTGGACGTGGCGGCCCTGGAGGGTGCCCCGTCCCATGCGCCGTGTCCTGCCACGCCTCGTCTGGATTGCCGCCGCCCTCGCGGCGCAGTTCGCGATCCTCGAGGCGGGGCTGCGCTGGTGGGGCAGTTCGGAGGCCGCTCCGGGCTTCCAGGGCCTCTTCGTCCAGGATTCGCGGATGGGATACCGGCTCAAACCCGGAGCCTCCACCCGGTTTCGGACGGCCGAATTCGAGACGGTGATCAGCATCAATGCCCAGGGCGTCCGTGACGACGCCTCCTTCGGGCCGAAGCCGCCGGGGGAGCGACGCATCCTGGTGCTCGGCGATTCCCTCGTCATGGCCGTGCAGGTGCCCCTCGCGCAGACGTTCACCAGGCAGCTCGAGGCCCGCCTCAATGCCGCGTCGGGGCCTGGCGGGCCGGTCTACCGTGTCATCAACGCGGGCGTCCAGGGATATGGCCCGGTCCAGGAGTACCTCCTGTACCGCCACGTGCTCGCGTCGCTGCAGCCCGACCTCGTCCTGGTCGGCCTGTATGTCGCCAACGACGCGATCGAGGCCGCTGACGCCGCCTGGCGCCTCGAAGGGCGCGAGGCGCCCCGGTCCGAGACGCCGGCTCAGTCCGGGAGTCTGCGGCGGCGCTGGCGCCAGCTGGTGAAACAGAGCATGGTGCTGCAGATTGCCCGCCTGCGTCTCGTGTCCTGGCTCGAGCCCGTCATGGGCGGGGCCCCTGGCCTGGAACGCGCCCTGACCACGTACTTGCCGGAGGTGCCCCCCGACGTCGATCGCGGTTTCCGGGTGACCGCGGAGTGCGTGCGCGGGATTGGTGCGCTGGCGGCCGGGCAGGGGGCCGGCGCGGCGGTTCTGCTTCTGCCCGCCCGCTTCCAGTTGCACGACGGGGAGTGGGAGGAGCGGCGTGACCGGGCCGCGAAGAAAGGCTTCACGCTGGTGCGCGACGGCGCCACGCATCGCGCGGCGAAGGCGCTGGCGGACGTGCCGGTGCCGGTCCTCGACGTGCTGCCCGCCCTGCGCGCCGCACCCGGCCGCGAGGGATTGTACTTCGCGCAGTCCGCCCACCTGACCGCCGAGGCCCACGCGGTGGTCGCGGCGGCGGTCGCGGACTTCCTGGCGGCATCCGGGTGGGTGGCCGGCGGCGGATCGGCGGCGGGGGAGCGCTGAGGTGGTCTTCAACTCGCTGCAGTTCGCCGTCTTCTTCGCTGCCGTGTACGCCGCGTACCGCCTGTTGCCGCACCGGGCGCAGAACTGGTGGCTCCTGGGCGCCAGTTACTGGTTCTACGCCGCCTGGGACTGGCGCTTCCTCAGCCTCATCATCGTCCAGACGGCGGTCAACTTCGTGTGCGGCCGGGCGATAGCCGACACCGCGCGGCCAGCCGCCCGCCGAAGCCTGCTGCTGACGGCCCTCGGCGTCGACCTCCTGATGCTGGGGTTCTTCAAGTACTTCAACTTCTTCGCCGAGAACCTCCACAACCTGTTCGGCCTGTTCGGCTGGCAGGTGGACACCATCACCCTGCGCGTGGCCTTGCCCGTCGGGATCTCGTTCTACACGTTCATGACGATGAGCTACGTCATCGACGTGTACAGGCGGGAGGTGCCGCCGTCGGGCGACTGGCTGGAATTCGCGGTCTTCGTGGCGTTCTTCCCGCACCTGGTGGCGGGGCCGATCCTCCGGGCCTCGCTGCTGCTGCCCCAGATTGCCTCGCCGCGCACCGTGACCGGCCGGCAGGTGCGTGACGGCGTGTGGCTGGTGGCCTGGGGCCTCTTCAAGAAGATGGTCGTCGCCGACAACCTGGCGGTGATCGCCGAAGAGGCGTTTCAGGCGGGCGGACAGGCCGGCGGGTTCGAGGTGCTGCTGGGCGCCTATGCGTTCGCCTTCCAGATCTACGGCGACTTCTCGGGGTACACCGACATCGCGCGGGGCACGTCGAAGCTGCTGGGCATCGAGCTGAACCCGAACTTCCGGTTCCCGTACTTCGTGCGGACGCCCCAGGAGTTCTGGGCCCATTGGCACATCAGTCTGTCGACGTGGCTGCGCGACTACCTGTTCCTGCCCCTCAGCTTCGCCTTCTCGCGCCGACTCGACGGCGTGCGCTGGTTCGGCTTGCGCGACGACGTGTGGATCTACGCCGCAGCCACCATGGTGACCATGCTTCTGGGCGGCTTGTGGCACGGCGCGGCCTGGACGTTCGTGCTGTGGGGGGCCTACCAGGGACTGCTGCTGGTGGTGTTCCGAATCGCCAGGCCACGTCGGCGCAGGGGTAGAAGCCGAGGCGGTTGGCTGGTTCCGGCCCTGGGCGGGCTGGGGATGTTCCACCTCACCTGCTTCGGCTGGATCATCTTCCGGGCGAAGACTCTCCAGGACCTCGCCGGCCACCTGTGGCAACTGGTGTTCGCGTTTGCTCCATCGCGCGCCAGCCTCGAGAGCTTGGGCGCCCCGACGCTCTTCTGTGTGGCGGCCCTGATGATCGTCCATGCCCTCGAAGCCTGGTACGACGACGATTGCGTGGTCTTTCGCCTGCCGGTCTGGGCGCGTTCGTTCATCTTCGTGGCCCTTGGGTACGGCATCCTGCTGTTCGGTCGATACGAGGGCGCCGAGTTTATTTACTTTCAATTCTAGTAGTTAGGGCGCACGAATCCCAGTTTTAGGTCATTCGACAAAGGGGCCTGGCCCCTTTTCCGAGTCTCCTTTTCGGGCCCGGCGTGACCCGAGGCGACACCCGGACGGGGTAGACTACGGGGGTCGGGAGGCGCCATGCCGCGCGTCGATGTGCTGCGTCCGTTCGTCGAGAAGAATCTGGCCGGCCTGCTCGAGCTGCCCCGGGTGGAGCCCGACAGCAATGGCGACTACTACCTGCCCTGGGGCAGCGCACGCGTCCGTCTCCGCCTGATGGACGACGCCGATCCCCTGCTGCAGCTCTCCGCGGTGCTGGTGGACGGCTTCAAGAAGACGGCGAAACTGAGCGAGGCGCTGAACACCGTCAACGCGTCCGAACTGGCGTTCCGGGTCTTCCGCTTCGAGCGGCGCATCATCGCCGCCTGGGAGATCCCGGCCGATACCCTCGATTCGCGGCAGTTCCTGGAAGTGTGCCGGCGGTTTGCCGAGACGGCCGATCGGATCGATTCGGACCTGGCTCGTCGATTCGGCGGCAAGACCGCCTTGCCTGATGACGACGACGGGGCGGTGGATGCCTGAGCGCCGGCGGCGACCGGGAGGCGTGCTCAGCCGCCTGAGCAACGAACTCGCTGAGTTGACCGACTGGGTGCTCGACGCCACGGTGGCCATCAGCGGTCCCACGACCGACGGTGCGAGCAGCGGGTCCGGCTTCTTCTTCGACACGAAGGGGCACATCCTCACCAACCAGCACGTCGTCGATGGGATGACGCCGCCGATTTCCGTGTCGCTGCGCGGCGGCCAGTCGGTGCTGGCGGGCGTCGTCGGGGCGGACCGGGTGGCCGATCTGGCCGTCCTCAAGCTGGATCGGTCGTGGCGCCACGCGCTGCATCTGCGTCGCAGCGCCGCCCGGACGGGCGAATTGTGCCTGGCGTTCGGGAACCCGCTGGGGCGGTATCCCGAGTCGGTGACCATCGGGGTCGTCAGCGGGCTGGCGCGCACGGCGGTGTCGGGCCCCGGGCGTCCGCACTACGACCTGCTGCAGACAGACTGCGACATCCAGGAGGGCAATTCCGGGGGGCCCCTGGTGGACGTGCGCGGCCGGGTCATCGGCGTGACGATGCTCCTGGAGCGCGATTCGCCCCACATCGGCCTCGCCGTACCGATTGCGACGTTGCGGAGCGTTGTACCCGAGCTGCTCAGGCACGGGCATGTGGCCCGGGCCACGCTCGGGGTGTCCGTCGTCCGTCGCACGCGCGTGGTGCGCGGGCGGGAGACCGCCGGGCTCGAAGTGGTCAGCCTGATCCGCGACCGGGATCAGGCGCTGGAAGCGGGCGACTTCATTCTGCGGGTCGCTGGCCGGCCCGTCCCCGATCCGCCGGCGCTGTTTGCGATCCTGGGCCGGGAGCGGATCGGCCGCGCGACAGCCATCGATCTCCTGCGCAGAGGCAAACGCCTCGCGATCACCGTGAAGCCCTGGCGCCTCGACAGCTGACGGCCCGGTCGGTCACTGACGGTTACGCGTACTGACCGGCCACCCACCCCGACGCCCAGGCCCACTGGAAGTTGTAGCCACCCAGCCACCCGGTGACATCGACGACCTCCCCGACGAAGTACAGCCCCGGCACCTTCACCGCCTCCATCGTCTGTGAGGACAGTTCGTGCGTGTCGACGCCACCGAGCGTGACCTCGGCCTTGTCGAACCCGAGGGTGCCTGCGGGCACGAAGGTCCACGACCGGATGTGCCGCTCGATGTCCGCGAGCGTGGTGTTGGAGAGGTCGGTGGTCCACGTCGGCCACGCGCGTGCGGCGCACCAGTGGTGGGCGAGGCGGCGGGGAAGCCAGGCCGACAGGGCCGTCGCCAGTGCCTGGCGGGTCCGGCGGGCGTCAGCAAGCGCCCCCGCCACGTCCTGGCCGGGAGCGAGGTCGAGCGACACCTCTGCGGGCCGACCGGAGGCGGCCGAGACCTGCTGCCAGTAGCTGGACACCTGGAGGATAGCCGGCCCCGATAACGCCCGATGGGTCACCAGCGCGCGGTCGAGGAACCGCGGGGTGCGTGGTGCGCCGGGGCAGCGGGCCTCGCAGTCGAAGGCCACTCCGGCGAGTGGCGCCAGCGGCCCGAACACGGCGGGTTCGAGCGTGAGCGGCACGAGTGCCGGCCTGGGCTCGACAAGCCGAAGGCCGAAGCGGCGGGCCACGTCGTAGCCGAACGGCGTGGCGCCGATCCGGGGGCACGCCAGGCCGCCGGTGGCGATGACGACGGAACGGCAGGAGAAGGTGCCCGCCGTCGTGGCCACGGAGAAACGGGTAGTGGTATGGGAGGGGAGTTGCCCGGATGTCGCCTCCAGGCCGTCGACTCGACCCGGCACCATCCAGCGCACGCCGGCGCGGTCGGCCTCGTCGACGAGGACGCGGGTCACGTCCTCGGCCGAGCGCCGGCAGAACAACTGTCCGTGGTCCCGTTCGTCGTAGGGCACGCCATGGCGATCGAGCAGCGCCACGAAATCGGCGGGCGTGTATCGTGCGAGAGCGGATCGCGGGAAGTGGCGGTTGGCGCAGATGTAGTGGCCGGCGTCTGCCGCCCGGTTGGTGAAGTTGCAGCGGCCGCCGCCCGAGATGCGGATGCGCTCGCCGAGACGACGCCAGTGGTCGACGACGAGGACCCGGCGGCCGCGCCGGGCGGCCCCGGCGGCTGCCATCAGGCCTGCGGCGCCGCCACCGATGACAACAACATCGAGATCCACGGTGTCAGGCCGGCGCGTCCTGGCCGTCAGTCGCCTGCGCCCTTGAACTGGTCGCGTTCGTCCGCGAACAGGACGTTGAAGCTCGTGAGCGATCCGTAGCAGCCCGTCACGTAGGCCTGCAGCTTCACCTTGACGTCCTCGGGCAGATCCATGCCGTTGACCTGCTGCTCCAGGGTGCGGAGCCGGTTGCGGATCATCACGATCTTGTGGAACAGCGTGTCGATGGGCCAGGCCTTCTCCTGGAGCGACGGGTTGGCGGGCTTCAGGACGAGCGTGCCGCCGCGCCACTTCTCGGCCGGAACGGCGGGGGTGAGGCCCGTCTCTTCGCGAATGACGCGCCGCAGGAGCAACTCGAGATCGACGCCGGGAGACACGGTCGCCGGCGGGGCCACGCGTTCGCGGTCCGAGACCGGGGGCAGCGGCGCCCCCGTCGGACGCGTCGGGCGTGGCGGCGCGGTCTCGTCGGCGTCGGACACCGTCACATTGCCGCGGAAGTTGTGCTGGCTGCCGCAGTAGTCACACTGCACGCGCACCGGGCGGCCGCCGGCGTCCGCCGCGATGACGGTGTGGAGGCGGTCGATCTTGCACGCGCGGCACAGGTCCTCGACCGTGTCCCCGGCCCGGTAGCTTCGCATGGCAGGCACCGTCAGCGGGAGTCGGGAGGCCGCACCGTGCGGATCGCGCGCCCGCGCGCGGAACAGCATAGCGGGAACGGCACCGGGGTGCCAATGGGCAACCCCGGGGCGTACAGGGCAACGGCCCGGGAGGCGCGTTGCCTCGCCGGGCCGTGCCCCAGGCCCCTGGACCCGGGGGAGGTGCGCCGCCCGCCTACGGCGCGATGATGGGCGTGACCCGCACGCTGTCGAACCAGGCAATGCCGGTCTTGCGGCTGTAGGTCGTAATGACCCGCGCCGACGAATAGGCCTTCGGGGCGGTCACGTTGATCTGGATGGTCTCCCAGTCGTGTGTGCCGCGGGTGAAGTTGATGTGGAAGTTGCTGATGGTGCCGTCAGTGTTGTAGAAGCGGAGCGTCGCCCGGTAGTAGCCGCCCTTGGGGGCAACGTCCTCGGCGCGGCTGGCCGCGGCGAACTCGAACTCGTCGCCGGCTGCACCGGCGGGCAGTTCCTGCCAGAAGTTGCTCCGGTTGCCGTAGCCCGTCAGTTGCAGCGAGCAGGCACCCTCGTCGGCCGTCGTGCAGTCGATGCCCCGCCGCCCCGCCCGGACGTTGTTCGACCACTCGTCGTCGTCGGATTCGAAGCTGGGATTCTCGACGAGATTCACGTCCGGAGCGCCGTCGCCCACCTCGACGGAGCCGATGTCGATGGCGGGGCCCACGATGCGGGCTTCGCCGCGCTGGTCGGTCGCCGGGGGTTTGGCAACCGCCGGGTCGCCCGCATCGATCACCGGGCTGCTCTCGTTCGGCACGTGCGTGAGCGTCGGCCCGCCATTGTCGCCAAGCGGGCCGAGGTTGGCGGAGACGGCGAAGATGTTCCCGCCCAGATCGTCGATCGTGGCCGAGCCGACGTTCTCAATGAGCGTGTAGGTGGCGTCGAACGTGCCGCCACCCGACACGTCCTCGTCGTCCACAGGCAGCGTCGGCTTCGTCGGAGCCGCCGACGTGTTGTCCGACACGATCGTATGGTTGAGCGAAATGGTGCCCGAGTACAGGTAGATGCCGCCGCCGGGGCCGCCGGCCGCGTTGTTGACGATGGTCGAGTGGCTGATCGCCAGGTAGTTCCCGCCGGCATCGTACAGGTAGATGCCCCCGCCGGCACCGGTGGCACTGTTGCCGGAGATCGTGGAGTTCTGAATCGTCATCGGCGTATCGACGCCGTAGAGATAGATGCCGCCGCCGGCTGCGGCGTTGTTGCCGCTGATCGTGCTGTTCGTGATGTGCAGCCCGCCGTCGTCGAACGAGTAGAGGTAGATGCCCCCGCCGGTGCCCGTCGCCGTGTTGCCCGTGATCGAGCAGTTGTCGATGGTCACGTCCGCGTCGGGGTCGTAGAGGTAGATCCCGCCGCCCTTGCCACTGGCTGTGTTGCTGGCGATGGTCGTGTTCTGGAACAGCGTCGTCGGGCCCGTGTCCTCGATGTAGACGCCGCCACCGTTGCCGCCGGCCGAGTTGCCTGAAATGACCGAATTGGTGACGGTCAGATCCATGTTGAAGCCGTCAGCCCAGAGGCCCCCGCCGTCGCCGGTGGCGGCATTGCCGGTGATGCTGACGCCGTCCAGCGTCACGTCTTCGTCGTTGACCAGGATGCCCCCGCCGCGGTCCGCGCTGCCACCGGTGATGGTCAGGCCCGAAATCGTCACCACCGAGTTCTCGGTGGGGCTGTAGATCGACAGCACCCGCGACGCGCCGTCGGCGTCGATCGTCAGTTCGGCCAGACCCGGACCGGTGATCGTGACCGATTCGGCGATCGTGAGTTCACCGCTGGACAGCGTGATGGTACCCGTGACGCCCGCGTCGAACAGGATGGTGTCGGCCCCCGGTGTCGTGTTGGCGTCGAGGATGGCCTGGCGGAGGCTGCCCGCCCCGGCGTCGTTCGTGTTGGTGACCGTGAAGTCGGCGGCGTCGGCAGGCTGAACACTCGCCAGCACACCTCCTACGGCCAGGGCCGCGCCCGCAGCCACGCGGCCCACCCGGGCCTTGTTGCGGGTCCTCGCCGTCGAGCGCCGCTGCTGCCGGCTCACTGCCTGGATTTGCTTCACCTCTGTCTTCTGCTGGGCCATAGCGCTCCTTGGTCGGGCGTGCCGCACGCCTGCGGGGAACCGGGGACACGAAATCGATCCGATGATGACGGAATTGTCGCTCAGAAGATACGCCGATCGCGGCACGTCGGCAAGCGGATTTTCGGGAGGGAGCCGACGATTGCGGCAGGCGCCGGCCGGCGGGATAGAATGTGCCGCTGGTCCGACCTGTCAGCGGGATATCCATGCAACCACCTCCGTCGCCCAACTCGTCCCCGAACCCTGACGGCGCGGTCTCCGCGCTCCGCGCGATCGACCGGCCTATCTTCATCGTGTCCTCGCCCCGATCCGGCAGTTCGCTGCTGTTCGAGACGCTGGCGAAGTCGCCGTCAGCCTGGACCATCGGCGGAGAGAGCCATACGATTATCGAGAGCATTCCGCTGCTGCACCCTCAGGCCAAGGGGTTCGCGTCCAACGTGCTCGACGAGTCCGACGCCACGCCGGAGGTGGTCGAGCGCCTCGCGGCGGCGTTCCTGCGGGCCGCGGTGAACAGGGACGGGACGCCGGCGTCGGCGAATCGACTGCCCATCCGCCTGCTCGAGAAGACCCCCAAGAACTCGTTGCGGGTCCGCTTCCTGAACGCGGCGTTTCCCGGCGCGAGGTTCGTGTATCTGTATCGCGAACCGCGGGAAACGCTCAGCAGCATGCTGGATGCCTGGAAGTCGAGGCGGTTCGTCACCTACCCGCAACTGCCGGGCTGGCCGGGGCCGCCCTGGTCGTTGCTGCTCGTGCCGGGATGGACGGAACTGGCGGGCGTGCCGCTGGCCGATCTCGTCGTGGAGCAGTGGGCGACGGCCACCCGGCTTCTGCTCGACGATCTCGACCGACTGGATCCCGACCAGTGGTGTGTCGCCAGCTACGATCGCCTGGTGGACGATCCGCAGGGAGAAGTCACGCGGCTATGCCGCTTTCTCGACCTGGACTGGGACCACGAACTGACCGCCCCGCTGCCGCCCGCAAGGCATACCCTCACGCCGCCGGACCCCGACAAGTGGCGGAAGAACATGCCGGAGTTGGCGCCCTTCCTGCACCTGATGGAGGAAACAGCCGCCCGCGCAAGGGCGGTCTTCGGCGAGCAGCCACCGCCGCGGCCCAGACGTCGGCCGAAGCCGGCAGAGGCTGCGGGGGAGGGCGGTGCGACGGCGGGCGCCGCGCCGCCTGCTGTGACGGCACCGGCGCCACGCGGTGGGGCACCAGGCGGGCGCGATGCCACGGGGCCTCCGGCGCAGGAGTCGTTTCGCAGCGTCCACACCGGGAGCCTGCCTCGCCTCCTGGCCCAGATGGGTTCTTCGCTGCTGGTCTCCACGTATCAGAGCGGCCGCGTGATTGCCGTACGCATGGAGGACGGACGGGTCAACACGCACTTCAGGTTCTTCCCCAGCCCGATGGGGATGGCCCTCGGGCCGAACGGCCTGCTGCTGGGTACGCAGCGTGGGGTGTGGCTGTACGAAGACCAGCCCGCCGTGGCGGCGCAGGTCCCCGGCCCGACGCGTCCCGACGCGTGTTTCCTGCCTCGCTGGTTCCAGGCGACCGGCGACATCCGCGTGCATGAGGTGGCGTGGTGCGGGGATGAGGCATGGATCGTGAACACGCGGTTCTCGTGCCTGGCCACCCTGAACAGCCGCTTCAGTTTCGTGCCGCGATGGCGGCCCCGCTTCATCACCGACTTCGTGGCCGAGGACCGTTGCCATCTCAACGGCCTGTGCGTGATTGATGGCGCCCCGGCGTACGTGACGGCGCTCGGCACCACGGACACGCACCAGGGTTGGCGCGAGCGCAAGGCCGACGGCGGCGTGATTATCGACGTGGCGTCGGGCGAATTCGTGGCCCGCGGGCTCTCGATGCCGCACTCGCCGCGCTGGTATCAGGGCCGGTTGTGGGTGCTGGAATCGGGCAAGGGCGAACTCAACACCGTGGACCTGGCCACGGGCCGGTCCGAAACCGTGGCGCAGGTGCCGGGCTTCACCCGCGGACTCGCGTTTGCGGGTCCCCTGGCCTTCATCGGGTTGTCCCAGGTGCGCGAGTCGGTCTTCGGCGGCATCCCCCTGGCGCAGCGGATCACCGAACGGAACTGCGGCGTCTGGGTCGTCGACACGCGGACGGGCCAGAGCGTCGCCTTCCTGCGCTTCGAGGGCCAGGTGCAGGAGATTTTCGACGTGCTGCTGTTGCCGGGACTGGTGTTCCCGGAACTCCTCGAACCCGACGATCCGATTGTCGCCGCGTCGTACCGCGTGCCGAACGACGTGCTCGCGGCATGGAAGCCGGAGACGTCCGGCTGATCAGGCCCGTCGCTCCGGCGCCTCGGGCGGCAGGGCCTCCACGCGGCGCGCGTAGGCAGCCATGCCGGGCGTGGCGCTCATGCCGTGCGCGAAGATGCTGAGGAGTACCGTGGCCATCACCGCCAGCCGCACGGTCGTTTCTCCCGGGTGCCCGGTGTCGTGCTCGAGGTAGACCAGACCGAGCACGATTGACGCCAGGCCCCGTGGCCCGAACCAGCCGACAAACGCCACGGTGGCGCGGCTCAGGCCCGTGCCTGCCAGGGCGATGGCCACAGGCAGCATCCGCACGACACTCAGGCTGAGAGCGCCGTAGAGCGCGTGCGTCCACGAAAATTGCCCCCAGTCGCGTGCCACCAGCATCCCGAACAGGAAGAAGACCGAGAGGTTCAACAACTGCCCCCAGTCCTCGGTGAATTCGAGGCTGTGTGCGGTGACGTCGGGGAATCGCACCTGTACCGCGAGCCCGGCGGCGAATGCCGCGATGAACATGCTGGCCCCAGCCGCCTCGGACGCCAGGGCGCACGCGGCCGGAATCACGACCACGCCGAACTGCCGCCAGGCGGGCGCCATCCAGCCGCTCCGCGAGGCCAGTCCCAACAGCCATCCCCCGGCCAGTCCGATACCGCCGCCGATGAGCAGGCCGTAGCCCAGTTGCTCGATGACGAACCGGGCGAGGCTCGCGTCGTGCTCAGCCGGGGCGCCGGCCGTCACGGCGATGAAGAAGAGCAGGAACGGGACCGACAGGCCGTCGTTGAGGCCCGCCTCGACGTTGAGAGCCTGGCGGATCTTCAAGGGCACCCGGGGGCTGCTCACGATGATCTGGCCGAGGCCGGCGTCGGTCGGGGCGAGCACGGCGGCCAGGATGCCAGCTTCCCAGACGGACAGACCGGGGAAGAGCCCCAGGGCCGCCAGGGCACCCGCACCGAGCGTGAGCAGCATGCCGACGGTCAATAACCGGGTGGGGAGGCTGCGGATGTTGCGCAAGACCCGGAGATCGGTGCGGCTGGCGTCGGTGAACAGCAGCAGGACGAGCCCGATCTCGGCAATGGTCAGCCAGAGGTCGAGATTGCCTTCCCGGCCTCTCAGGTCCGGCTGTGTCAGGAGCGCGGCGACCCCGGCCGCCGTGAACAGCATCGGCGCCGTGATGACGGTGCGCTCGAGGCGTGCCGAGACGAGGCTGTGCGCGAAGATGAGGGCGAGAAACAGCGGGAGCAATTCCATCGAACACCATCTTTCGGCAGGGCGGTGCACCGCTTGGCATCCGGGCGGTGCGGTGAAGGGCCGGGGACAGCATAACCCACGGCCACGCCCGCCTGTGCTGGAGTAGACTGCGGCGTGCTGCCCGAGATGCCGATGCTCGACCGGATGTACGCCCGCTGGGTTGCCATGGCCGACGCTGCTGCGGCCCGCCGCGTGGCCGTGGGGGCCGTGGCCCTGCCCGCTGTGATGGCGGCGCTGGTGGCCGTGAACCGATTCGTCCTGCTGGACTTCCCGAACTCGGGCGACGAGTACGTCTACCTCTACCAGGCGTGGACGATGGCCGCGGGACGGCTGTGGAATGCGCCCATCGAACCCGCCTCGTCGTTCGCCTTCAATTACGTCGTGCAGGAGCCGGGGCGCGTGTTCGGCAGCTTCCCGGTCGGCTGGCCCCTGGCGCTCGCGGCGGGGCAGGCGGCCGGGCTGCCCGTCTGGATCGTGACGCCGGTCTTTGCCGTGCTGTCGCTCGTGCTGGTGTGGCGGCTCGGCGAGCGCCTCTACGGGCCCCGGGCGGGTGTCACGGCGGCGGCCCTGGCGGTCGTCTCGCCGTTCTTCCTGTTCAACGGCGCGTCGTACTTCTCGCACACGTTCTGCGGCGCGCTGCTGCTGGGGGCGGCGTGCCTGGCCGCCCGCGACGACCGCGCCCGGGCCTGGGTGCCCCTGACCGCAGGCCTGCTGGTGGGCTGGGCGGTGCTGGCGCGGTACTTCACCGGTGTCGTGTGTGCGATCCCGATCGGGCTCTACCTGCTGCGGCCGGGCACGCCTCGTGTCCGCACCGCCGCGCTGTTCGCGCTCGGCGGCCTGCCGTGGGTGGTCCTGCTCGCGTGGTACAACGTGCTGCTCAGCGGCAGCCCCTGGCACCTGACGACGCGCCCGCTGACCGTGTCGCTGTGGTTCGCCGGGCAGTGGTGGCTGCGCGGGGCCGACATGCTGGCCACCCACGTGGTGCGCCACCTGACGTGGACGCCACCGGCCCTGCTGGCGGCCTACCTCGTCTACCTGCGCATGGCGCCTCGTGAGACGCGGCGCGGCGCCCTCGACTGGATGCTGGTCCTTCTGGCAGTCGGGCTCTACGCCTACATCGAGCGGGGCGGCAACCAGTACGGGCCGCGCTTCCACTACGAACCGTTCCTGTTCATGGTGGTGTTTGTCGCGGCGAATCTTGTCCGGAGTGGAGACCTGCGCGGACGGTCACGCACCGAGCGTGTGGTGCTGGCAGGCGTGGTGCTCAGCGTGCTGGCGATGCCGCTGGTCTTCGGCGTCCACGCCGTCGTCGAGCGACGGGTGATTCGCGAACGGATGGACGTGTTCGAGCGAGCGGGCGAGGCGGGCGGCTGGGCCCTCGTGCTGATCGACGGCCGCGTGGGGACGGCGCGATCGATGGCCGCCCGCGACCTCAGCCGCAACGGCATCACGTACGACGCACCGGTGCTGTACGGGATCGCGTTGAGCGAGGCGGAGAACTGCGCCGCGGCGGCCGCCCATCAGGGGCGCGCGGCGTTCGTCTACCGCTGGGACCGGGCGGCGGCCCGCGGCACCTTCACCCGCCTGGCGTGTCCATGACGCCGGTGCCGGACGGGATGCCCAGCGTGGCGCAGACGATGTACAGTCGAGGGATATGACCTCGGCGTTCATCCCCGGTTCAAGTCTGGGTCTCTCATCCGTGCCCAACCTGCGCGACCTCGGCGGGTACCGCACCGCAGGCGGCCACGTCGTGCGCCGCGGCCTCGTGTTCCGCTCCGATCAACTGCATCGCCTGGCGGCAGGCGACCTTGCGGCCATTTCGGCCCTGGGCATCAGGTCGGTGGTGGACCTGCGCATGGACGAGGAGCGGATCGCGCGTCCGAGCGAACTGCCGGCTGGCGCGTTGGCTACCACCCTGGACGTCCTCGCCGACTCGGTGCAGGCGGGTGGGGATCCCATCGGCGCACTCTTCACGCGCCCCGCCGAGGCGAACGCGGCGCTGGCGGGTGGGCGGGTGCATGCTGTCTTCGAGGAGATCTATCGCAGCTTCGTGACGATGCCGAGCGCCCGACGGGCCTATCGCGCGCTGTTCGAGACGCTGGCCGTGCCGGCGCGGCTGCCGCTGTTGTTCCATTGCACAACCGGCAAGGACCGGACGGGCTGGGGGGCGGCGGTGCTGCTGAGCCTCCTGGGCGTGGCGCGCGTCGACGTGGAATCGGACTACCTGCGCAGCAACGATTACGTGCCGTCGCGGCACCAGTCGACCATGGACGCGCTCGTGCGCGCGGGGGCGGACGCGTCGATCGTGTCGGCCATTTTCGCGGTGCGACGGGAGTACCTCGCGGCCGCCTTCGACGAAGTGGACACGCGGTTCGGCTCGATCGAGGGGTACGCGACGGAGGGGCTTGGGCTGGACGCCCGCAGCGTCGACGCGTTGCGGGCGGCGTGCCTCGGACCGCGGTGACGTCCCGTTGTCGCCGCCTTGGCGCTGCCGATCCGCACGCGGCGACGTGGATCGCGGGCGAACGCTGCTCAACTGGGCCCCGGTCTGCGTTGGCGTGTCTGAGCGGCGACGAGACCGTTAACCCCCACCCTCCAATCAGCACCAGTGCAAACGTCACGGTGCCTCCCACCTGATTAGACACCGCGCGTCGTTCCTGGGCCGCTGGTGCGACGGGCCGTCACGAAGGGCCGCTTGGCGGTGGGGGCGTCAGGAGATGTGCAATCCGGAAGAATAGCGCAGGCTGAGCCTGCCGGCCGTAGTTCAACGGAGGAAGATGACAGGCCGGACGTTGAGCGAAGGCTGAGCCTGCCGGCCG
>CAYNDV010000095.1:0-17430 GCA_964396055.1 uncultured Vicinamibacterales bacterium
AGGGCCAGCGGGCAGCTACCGTTTCGGGTAACCGGGACCTTTCGCCTTGGGCGCGCGGCGAGCCACCCGTGCGAGGACCTCGGGACCGGCAAGGTCCTCGCACGCGGTGAAAAGGTCGCGTTCCTCGAAGCGCACGTGCGCCTCGAGCAGCGTTCCGAACTCGGCCAGTCGCGATCGGGCGCCGGATTCGGCGGCCGCGAGGTGGTCCCGGAGGGCGCCGTGTTCGCGCAGCGTCCTCTCCACCAGGTCAGTGCGCCCGGCCAGCGCCAGTGCCGGAAGCAACTCCTCCTCCTCGATGGCAAAGTGGGGCCCGAGGTCGCCATCGTATCGACGCCGAACCTCGGCTGACAGCTCAACGTCCAAGGCGCCACGGGCGGCCGCCTCCTGCAGACGCCGCGCAAGCACGAGCGCGTGATGGTGGTCCGAGGTCAGGCCGTGCAGGCGGAGGTCACGCTTCATCGGCCGCTCCGTGACGGGCTTGCCAGACGCCCCCGGCAAGGCCGCTTTGGCGCCCCCAGCAACTTTACGTCGAAAGGGCATCCGGCTGGGTCAGTGATAGAGACCTTCGCTGCGCTTGCCGGTCACGATCTCCATCTGCTGTTCATACAGGATGATCCTATCAAGCAGTGGATAGCCCGGCGTGAACGTCCAATCTGACTCGCCGTATTTTGCGAGTATCCGATCGAAGAACCACGCCTTCTTGGCTCTGTCGTCGAGGATACGCACCGGGCCAAACACGATCACGCTCGTGAAACCAGCGCAGAATTGCACGCGAAGGGCCGGCCTCGATGTACGGGTCCCATCTCTCCCACTTCGACGCAGATGCGAGAATTGTGTTGGATATTTCGCAGGAAGTGTCCGCGGTGATCCCCGGTGTGCAGATACAGGAGGTCATCGCCTTCGTAGATGTAGATCAGCGGAACGACATACGGCCATCCGGCCGCGTCGACCGTGCCGACGTGCGCGACTTTGTGATTGCGGAGGAACTCTCTCGTATCGTGATCGGACGTCAGACGCTTTTCTCGGTGCATGTGGCCACGCGGATCAGAATCCGCCCGTTCCGTGGAACCAGCCAGACCTTCCTCTTGTCCGGCAAATCCGCCGTCATTCCCGTCCGATCGCGTGTTGCTCACGTGTTCTCTCCCTTTGATCTCGCCTGCCTCGTCTCAATGTCCGGCCTTGACGTCCGCACCTTGCGCCGCTTGCCCGATCGCTGGATGCCCGCCGACTTGGAACGTCCCAGGCACCGTTCGGAACGCGACGGCCAGACGGTTCCACCCGTTGATCGCCACGATCGCCAGCGTGAGGTCGGTCAGCTCTTTGTCCGCGAAGTGCTGCCGGGCCGTCTCGTACACCTCGTCGGGCACGTGGTCGCCGCTGACCAGTGTGACGGCTTCGGTCCAGACCAGCGCCGCGCGTTCCCGCTCCGTGTAGTACGGCGCTTCCCTCCAGACGCTGACAGAGTACAGCCTCTGCTCGGTTTCACCGAGCGAGCGCGCCACCTTGGTATGCATATCAACGCAGTACGCGCAGCCGTTGATGAGCGAGGCCCGCAATCTGACCAACTCGAGCAACCCTGGCTCGAGTCCGGTGTGGTGGACGTATTCTTCGAGCCCCAACATGGCCTTCGCGACACCCGGCGCCGTCTTCGCGTAGTCGATCCGTGACTGCATAGCGCTCTCCTGTCATCCTCTGTCGGTAAGGACGTGGCCCCAGAGCCCACCGCCCCCCGAGTGCCGGCACTCGAGCCGTACGATCTGGAGCTGGACGCTTCGGCTGTCACGCAGGTGATTCACTTCCTGCGCGGCTTTGCCGACGGCATGCACCATCTGAAGGAAGAGAAGATCCTCTTCCCGGCTATCGACGCCAAGGCGTTCTTCCCCGGCTGTGGGCTGGTCAGCGAACACAAACGGGGGCGGGAGCGCGTTCGGAGCATGGCCGAGGCGGTGAACCGCTCATCTCTAGGCGATGCGGAGGCCGTGAAAGACTTCATGCGGCACGCGCGGTCCTACATCGACCTTCTCCGACCACACATTGCGAAAGAAGACGAGTGCCTCGCCAACATCGTAGCCGCCACCTTTCCCGCTGACGAACGCGAGAGCTTGACGCGCGCATTCGAGGAGATGGAGCGGCGCGAGTTCGGCGAGCGGGCATTCGAACGGTTTAGCGTCATCGTGGAGATGCTGGAGGCACGGTACGGCGACGGAAGTCCTATTGATCCCGGTTCCCGTCTCCACCAGGCCACGCGATAGTAAGGAGAAACGCGCTCTCTTCAAGTGCCTCGACGTCATGAGGGATACCCCGGTCCAATGCGACCAGCGTCCCGGTCGGCAAATCGAACGTCCGACCTTCTGCTCGCACGAGGATATGGCCGGCGACGCTCTGGATCGAGATCCGGCCCTCCGTCTGATGCCTGGGAAGCCGGGCGCGTGCCTTGAGCGCGGTGAGGACGATGCGAAAGTCGTCATGCTTCACGAGCGTCTTTGCGTTCTGGCCGCTGTTCCACTCGGGTTCCCCGTGAAGCGCTTCCAGTTCCCTCGTGAGATCGAATTCGAGAAAGGGAGCGGCCATCGGCGGCGTGTGCGGTCTCCTATGCTGGTTGTCGTCGTGTGCGGCGTCTGACATCGTGAACCTCCCGGTCATCTCGAGCCGAGGCTTGGTCGGCGATTTCAATGATGGACAGTTTCGACGCGGATTTTGGATCTCGATTCCAGGGCGCTGCGGAATTGGCCGCAGCACGAACGTGAGTGGAGCGAAGCGGTGACCCCTGAAGAGCTTCACCGTCCTGATCGTCGCGGTCGGTCCGCAGCGAGCGTTCGCTTAGAGCTCGTAGGCCTGCGCGGCTTCGTTTGCACATACTCCTGCAAGGCGACCGCATTGTTGTGCTGCGTGTCGTGTGAGCTGTAGACGAGCGTGACTGTGCCGTGTCGAGCCGCCGCCACGATCGGCTGCCAGGCCTCCGGTCGTGAGTCGAGCTCACGGAAGTAGCGCTGACGAAACATACCCCACTTTTCCGGATCGTGACTGAACCATTTCCGCAGCTCCGTACTGGGTCCGACCTCCTTCAGCCACGCGTCGACGCGGAGCTTCGCTTTCGAGACCCCACGGGGCCATAGTCGTTCCACCAGCAGACGGGTGCCATCGGTGTCCGAGACCGGGTCGTACGCGCGTTTCAATGTGATCATCGCATGCCTGCCCAGTCTCAGCGACGTGCTTTGACGTCCGCGTCTTGCACCGCATGCTCGAATCGACGGCCGAACACCGAGCTGGAATGTCCCAGGCACGGTTCTGAACGCGATCGCCAGACAGTCTTACCCGTTGCTCACCACAATCGTCAGGGTCAGGTCGACTAACGCTTTCTCGGTCAACTGCTGTCGCGCGAGGCCGTTCCCGTCGTCCGTCACGTCATTGACGCTGACGAGGGTGACGGCCTCGGTCCAGGCGAGCGCGCCACGAGCGGCCGCAACCACCGGCCCCTTCGTCGTGTCGTAGTGCGCGAAGATAGGCGTTGAGATCGCGACGATCCCGCAGAGTGACGAGGACAACTGCATAGCGATCTCATGCACTGTGCGCCTCGCCCCGGCCGAAACAGTCGGCTGGATAGTCGAGAAGATCCGGTTCGGCTTCGTCGCGATTCTCTCCACCGTCCGCTAAGCGAGGATCCTTCCGCTGAGGGCCTCGGGGTCGTGTGGACCGGGCTCCGCGATGAGATTCCGCGCGGCGTCCATCTGACCGAAGACGCCCCAGGCCAGCACGCCGCGCACGCGGCCGTCCCCGAGGTAGTACACGACGCCTCTGCGGAAGGGCTCCTTCCAGTCGGCGACGACATCGAGACGCGGATCGAGCACCCCGACCGCCTCGTACCCAAGGTCGAAGAGGTCCGAGTAGAAGAAGGGCAGGTGCCGGTAGGCAGCGTCCGCCCCGGCCATCGCGCGGCCGGCCTCCCGCCCCATGCAGTTGGCGTTATCCTCGTGCTCGGCTCGGATCCGCCGCCCGAGCGCCGGGCTCCAGAACCGCGCGACGTCGCCGGCGGCGAAGACGGCCGGGTCGGACGTGCGCAGCGTCTCGTCCACGAGGATGCCGTCGTCCACCGCGAGCCCGGCCTCCGCGGCGAGGCGGTCGTTCGGGACGAGGCCAAGCCCAGCCACCACGAGGTCGGCCCGGATCTCGCCCCGGTTGGTCTCGAGCGTGAATCCGGGGCCGTGCGCCTCGATCCCGGTGAGGCGCTCCCCCGGCCTGACCTCGACCTTGCGCTCCGTGTAGTAGTCGTTCAGGTGCACCGCGAGTTCTCGCGGAAAGAGGCGCGCGCCGATGCCATCCTCGGGGAAGAGCAGCGTCACGCGGTAGCCAGCCGTCGCGAGCGAGGCCGCCATCTCCGAGCCGATGAAGCCTCCGCCGACAACCGCCACGTGTTTGCCCACCGGGAGCGCCCGGACGCGCCGGTAGTCCGCCACCGTGCGGAAGTAGACGACCCCGTCGCCGCCGAAGGGCAGGCGCCGCGGGGTTCCGCCCGTCGCGAGGAGGAGCCGTTCGTACCCGACGATCTCCCCTCCGTCAAGTGTGACCCGCCGCGAGGCGGGATCGAGCGCGACGACGTGCGCGCCAGTCCGTTCCGAGACATTCTCAACCGCCGGTAGCCAGATCGAGCCTTCCGCCTGCCCCGTCCAGAGACCCTTCGAGAGCGGCGGCCGCGCGTACGGTCTCACTGGCTCCTCGCAGAGCATGACGACCGACCCGGTCGCGTCCGCCGAACGGATCCCCTGCGCCGCTGCGTGCCCCGTCATTCCGCCACCGATCACCGCGTACTTGAAGTCAGACATCAGTCCTCCCTTCGTCATAGTCTAGTGTTGGCCACCAGCTTCTGGAGCAACGGCATCCCGTGCTGGGCCTCGGGGCGTCGGGTCGCTTCCGGCCTGACCCCTCGTCCTCCCTGGCGTCGCGACGGAGGAGCCGGGTGAATGAGGCCCTTGCCCAGCAGGTCGCCACCCAGCGAACAGAAGTAGAGGTAGCCCCGACGGTCACCGAAACGCTGGGCCACGCGATCGAATGAGGGCCCCGGATCGAGGCGCATCAGCCTGCTGAGGCCACGCGCGAGGCCGACGTCACCCGGAGGGAACACGTCGAGCCGCCCGAGGCCGCGCAGTAAAACCAGACCGGCGCTCCAGGGGCCGATGCCCGGAAGCTCGGTCAGGTACCGGATCGCCTCCTTACTGCTCATGCGCGAGAGTAGCGCCTCCGTCAGCTTACCCGACTCGATCGCACTGGCGAGGTGGCGAAGCGTCTCGGCCTTTCGAAGGCTCATGCCGCATTCTCTGAGCTCGACTGAGCGAGCCTCGGCGACGACCTGAGCCGCGGGGAACGCGTGGAAGCGACGGACGTCATGTTGGAGGGACTCGCCGAAGCGCTCGACCAGCCGACCCACGATAGCCACGCCGGCGTCCAGACTCACCTGCTGGAACGGGACCACGGTCGCAAACGTCTCGAACAGATCGGCGAGTGACCGCGTCGGATGACTATCCAGCGGTTCCGACCGCGTGGGTACGCCGGGGCGCACTGGGACATTGGAGAGTGGGGATGAACATTCGATTCGACCGGATCGAGCAGGCCCAAGTCCTGATGCGCCAGCACGGGCTGCTCGGCATCATGGTGATGAACCACGACGACTACCGGTACTTCTTCGGGACCGATCGGACCCAGCCGCGGGCGATCATCCCGCGGGCACTTGACAAGACGCTTGGCGCATCGTACATTGTGAATACACGTTCACAATCATGAGGCAAGACGAGTGACGCATGGCTGAGAAACGAGATACCGACGTTCGCCGCGAGCAGATCGCCAAAGCTGCACTGTCGGTGGTCGCCACGAAGGGCGTACGGGGGTTGAGCATCGCATCTGTCGCCCGCGTCGTGGGTCTGGTCCCGTCGGCCCTGTATCGACATTTCGAGAGCAAGGACGCCATCTTGAACGCGGTCATCGACCTCATCAGTGATCAATTGACCGACCACGTGACCGCCGTGACGTTGGCGCATCCCGACGCGCTCTCGCGCCTGCGCGATTTGCACATCCGGCACATGGAGCTGATTCGCAGCAGCCATGCGATTCCGCGCATCGTGTTTTCGGAAGAGGCCTACAACGGCAATCGCCGCCACCGGGCCAAGGTGGTCGCGCTCGTCACGCGGTACCTGGCACGCGTCGCCGAGATCGTCCGCCACGGGCAGTTACAGGGCGAGATTCGGCCGGGTCTCGATCCCGAGGCGATGGCCACCCTGTTTCTGGGATTGATTCAACCGCCCGCCCTGCTGTGGCAAGTCAGCGGGGGAACGCTGGATCTGACGAAGCACTGCGACCAGACGTGGATGGTGTTCAGCGACGCGATTCGGCAGCACTGAGGCGTTCTTTCTTTGTGCGAGTGGAGTGAATAGCTGTTCACATAACAAGGCCGCACACTGAAGCGTGTCCGCCGGGTAAAAGAAGAAGGAGGCACGAAGATGTTCAAGCAGGCAATCATCGTCATCACGATGCTGGCGGGCGGGTTGTTCGCTATGCCCCGACCAGCACTAGCCCATTGCGACTCGATGAACGGCCCGGTCGTGGCCGCGGCCAGGCTCGCGCTGAAGGCCGGCGATGTGACGCCGGTGCTCAGGTGGGTGAAGCCAGAAGCCGAGCCGGAGATCCGCACAGCGTTCGCGCGGACGCTCACAGTGCGGAGCGCAAGTCCGGAGGCGCGAGACCTGGCCGATATGTATTTCTTCGAGACCCTGGTGCGGGTGCACCGCGCAGGAGAGGGTGCGCCCTACACCGGCCTCAAGCCGGCAGACACCGACGTCGGACCCGCCGTCAAGGGGGCCGATCAGGCCCTCGCGAGCGGCTCGGTCGACTCGCTGGTCACGCTCGTGACCAGCCACATCGCTAACGGCATTCGCCAACGCTTTGCGCACGCCATGGAGACGAAACGCCACGCCGAGGAGAACGTCGAAGGCGGGCGCGCCTACGTGGCAGCCTACGTGGACTACGTGCACTTCATCGAGAACATTCACCTCGCGGCCAGTGCGGCTCACGCGCAACACGCCGACGCCGAAACGGCTGCGGCCCACGCGGCGGAGCGGAAGTAGGCGGCCGCCCCCCAGGAAGCATCCCAGGTGACAGCAGTGCTACGAGGTCAACCATGAAGAAGAAGTTGTTGCTTATCGTCGTCATCCTCACCGCGGGCGGGGCGGCGACGTGGTTCTATGCCCGCGGCGGCCCGGAACCGGTCGATTCTCGGATCCGGGTGTCGGGCAACCTGGAGGTCACCGACGCCGAGGTCAGCTTCAAGGTGGCGGGCCGCGTGTCTGCCCGCCTAGTATCGGAGGGCGAGATGGTCCGGGCGGGCGCCACCGTGGCGACCCTCGACGACACCGAATTCGCGCAGGAAGTCGGCCTGCGCGAGGCAGACGTCCGCGCCGCAGAGGCGGACCTGCGGGACCTCGTAGCCGGCTCCCGGCCAGAGGAGATTGCCCAGGGCGAGGCGGCGCTCGCCCTGGTGACGGCCGAGGCCGAGCGCTGGCGCATCGAGGCGGCGCGCCAGCAGGATCTGTTCAGCAAGGACGTGGTTTCGGCGCGCGATCACGAAACGGCCGCCACGGCGCACGCGGTCGCCCGGGCGCGCGTGCGCGAGGCCCAACAGCAACTCGCGCTACTCAAGCAGGGGCCCCGGATCGAGAAGGTCCTCCAGGCGAAAGCCCGGCTCGCCAAGGCCACGCAGGCCCTCGGCGTCGCGCGCACGCGGCTGGGCTATGCGACCCTCCAGTCGCCGCTCTCGGGTTTCGTTCTCGCCGAGCACGTCGAACCCGGGGAATTCGTGAACCCCGGATCGCCGATCGTCACGATTGGCGACCTCGAACGCGTCTGGCTGCGCGCGTACATCAACGAAACCGACCTCGGTCGGGTCGCGCTCGGCCAGCGCGTGCGACTCACGACCGATGGCGACCCGAACACCGCCTACTGGGGGCAGATCTCGTTCATCTCCCCCGAGGCCGAGTTCACGCCGAAGAACGTCCAGACCCAGCAGGAGCGGGTCAAGCTCGTGTACCGGATCAAAGTGCTGGTACCCAATCCAAAACTCACGCTGAAACCCGGGATGCCCGCCGACGCGGAGATCATCGCCGAGCAGCCGGCGGCCGGTAAAACGGGACCGGGAAAAGGCGGCGCGTGATGGACGCCATCCGGGCGACGAATCTCACACGACGCTTCGGAGAAGTGACGGCGGTCGACCGCCTCTCGCTCGAGGTCGCCGAGGGCGAAATCTTCGCTCTCGTGGGGCCCGACGGCGCCGGGAAGACGACGACGATGCGGCTTCTGACCGCGATTCTGGACCCGACCTCCGGTGACGCCTGGGTCGCCGGTCACCACATCGTCGGCGACGGCGAGCTTCTGAAGCACGAGATCGGCTACATGAGCCAGCGCTTCGGCCTCTACTCCGATCTCACCGTGGCCGAGAACATCGCGTTCTACGCCGACATCTACGGTGTTCCGCACAAGGGCCGGGCGGAGAAGGTGGAGCGACTGCTCGGCTTCAGCAACCTCACACCCTTCACCGCGCGGCTGGCGGGCAACCTGTCGGGCGGCATGAAACAGAAACTGGGCCTCGCCTGCGCCCTGGTGCACACGCCAAAGGTGCTGTTTCTCGACGAGCCGACCAACGGCGTCGACCCGGTATCGCGGCGCGACTTCTGGCGCATCCTCTACCAGCTCGTCCGCGAGCGCGTCACGATCTTCGTGTCCACGGCCTATCTCGACGAGGCGGAGCGCGCCAGCCGGGTCGGCCTCATTCATCAGGGCCGCCTGCTGACCGTCGGCGCGCCGGCCGAACTCAAGCGCCTGATGCCCGGCGCCATTCTCGAACTTCGTGCGTCGGAGCCGCGGAAGGCCGCCGCGGTGCTCCGCGAGCGCCTCGAGGCCGACTCGGTGGGCCTCTTCGGCGACCGCATCCACGTAGTCTCGAGCCATCCGGATCGGACGCTCGCCGAGGCCGGCGCCATCCTTCGAGAGGCCAGTCTGACCCTCACCGGCAGCCGGCCGATCGAGCCGCAACTCGAAGACGTCTTCATCGCGCTGGTAGCCCGCGCCGGGACCCGCCCCGCCGAAGGAGCATCCAATGCCCACGCATGACCACGCCGGCGCCTTGTTGACGCCGCCACGGGACGCGCTCGTCCGGAGCACGAAATCGGCCGCGGTTGTCGCGCACGACCTGGAGCGCCGCTTCGGTTCGTTCGTCGCCGTCAACAAGGTCAGCTTCGAGGTGGCGCGCGGCGAGATCTTCGGCTTCCTCGGGCCGAACGGCGCAGGCAAGTCGACCACCATCCGCATGCTCAGCGGGATTCTGGCGCCAACCGGTGGTTCCGGCACCGTCGCGGGCTTCGACATCCGCACCGAGACCGAGAAGATCAAGGCGCGGATCGGCTACATGAGCCAGAAGTTCTCTCTCTATGAAGATCTGACCGTCGAAGAGAACATCGACTTCTACAGCGGCATCTACCAGGTGCCGGCCAGGCTCAAGGCCGAACGCAAGGCGTGGGTGCTGCGGATGGCAGGACTCACCGAGCATCGCCGATCGCGAACGGGCCAGCTCTCGGCGGGATGGAAGCAGCGCCTGGCGCTGGGGTGCGCGGTCGTGCACGAACCGGAGATCGTCTTTCTCGACGAGCCAACTTCCGGCGTCGACCCGATCAGCCGCCGCCAGTTCTGGGACCTGATCTACGACCTGACCGCCAAGGGCGTCACCGTCTTCGTGACGACGCACTACATGGACGAAGCCGAGTACTGCGATCGGCTGGCGCTCGTCTACCGCGGCGAGATCATCGCGATGGACACGCCGGAGGCGCTCAAGACCCGTCTCATGCGCGAAGACGTGCTCGAGGTCCTGTGCGATGCGCCCCAGGACGTGATGACCGACATCGAAGCGCTCCCCGGCGTGAAGGAGACGGCGCTCTTCGGAAGAGGTCTGCACGTTGTCGCAGCCGACGGCGCGTCCGCCGCCGAGCAAATCAGGAACCTCTTCGCCAGCCAAGGCCGTGGGGACGCCACTGTCGAGCGGATTGTGCCCTCGCTCGAAGACGTCTTCGTCTCGCTCATCGAGGCCCGCGACGAGGCGGATCGCCGCCGCCAGGAGAACCGTCGATGAACGCGATGCGAACCTGGGCCGTCGCCCGCAAGGAGATCCTCCATATCCGGCGGGACCCGCGGAGCCTCGCGATGGCGATCGCCATTCCGATGCTGCTGCTCTTGCTGTTCGGCTACGCGCTGACGCTCGACGTGGACAACGTCCCGATGGTTGTCTGGGACCAGAGCGGATCGCCGGCCAGCCGAACACTCCTCAGCCACTTCACCGGTTCCCGGTACTTCTCCGTGCGGGAACCGGTCACCAGCTACCACGAGCTCGAACGGGCCATCGATGCCCGCGAGGCGCTGATCGCCCTGGTGATTCCCGCCGACTTCGCCGCTCGTGTCACGAACCCGGCGGCGCCGCCCGTCCAGATCATCGTCGACGGGAGCGATTCCAACACGGCCACGATCGCCATCGGGTACGCCACCCAGGCCGTGCAGGCCTACGCCCAGGACCTCACGATCCGGGAGATCCGCCGGACGACCGGCCGCACGGTGTCCGTCCCCCTCGACGTCCGTCCGCGGGTGTGGTTCAACACCGACATGGAGTCGAAGAACTACATCATTCCTGGCCTGATCGCCGTGATCATGATGGTAATTGCGGCACTGCTCACTTCGCTGACCGTCGCCCGGGAGTGGGAGCGCGGAACGATGGAGCAGATCATCTCGACACCAATCAAGGGACAGGAGCTGATTGCTGGCAAGCTCCTGCCGTATTTCGCGCTGGGGATGCTCGACGTCCTGCTCGCCGTGCTGATGGGACAGTTCCTGTTCCACGTGCCGCTGCGGGGCAGTGTGCCCCTGCTCTTCGGTGTGGCCGCCATCTTCCTGGTGGGCTCCCTCTCTCTCGGGATGCTGATCAGCATCGTCACCAAGAACCAGTTGCTGGCGAGCCAGCTGGCGATGGTGCTCACCTTCCTGCCGTCGTTTCTCCTGTCGGGGTTCATGTACGCCATCACCAACATGCCGCCGGCGATCCAGGCCGTCACCTACCTCGTTCCGGCCCGGTACTTTGTCGAGCTGCTCAAGGGCATCTATCTCAAGGGCGTCGGACTTGACGTGCTCGGCCTCGACGCGGTGCTGCTGACGGTCTTTGGCGTCGCGATGGTGGGCCTGGCCAACGTGAAGTTCAGGAAGAAGCTGGTGTAGCGATGCTCGAGCGAATCTGGCGGATGCTCGTGAAGGAATTCATCCAGATCCTCAGGGATCCACGAATGAAGGGCGTGATCTTCCTCATGCCGCTCATTCAGGCCCTGGTGTTCGGGTATGCCGTGACGACGGATGTCAGGAATGTCAGGACCGCCGTGTACGACCTCGACAGCAGCGCGGCGAGTCGCGACCTCGTCAGCCGGTTCGTGAAGTCCGGCTACTTCCAGGTCGTGGCCCACATCGGGAACGACCAGGCGGCCCAGAAGCTGGTCGATCGCGGCGAGGTATCGACCGTGCTGAGGATCAACCGGGGATTCGAAGACGGCCTGCGCGCCGGCCGGACGGTCGAGCTTCAGGTCATCGTCGACGGCACGGACTCGAACACGGCCGGCATTGTGCTCGTCTACGCGGGCCGGATCGCCGGGGAGTTCTCGAACCAGGTGCTGGCGGCCCGCCTGAGCCGCGCCGGCGGAGGGCGGGCCGACACCCGTCGAGTGGAGGCGGAGACGCGCGCCTGGTTCAACGAGAACCTCGAGAGCCGGAACTTCTACGTGCCCGGCGTCATCGCCATCATCGTGATGCTCGTCACCCTGATGCTGACCAGCATGGCCGTCGTTCGCGAGAAGGAGATCGGGACGATGGAGCAGATCATCGTGACGCCGATCACGCCTGTCGAGTTCATCCTCGGCAAGACCGTGCCGTTCGCCCTCGTCGGGTTTGCTGACGTGCTGCTCGTCACCCTCATCGGCGTCGGCTGGTTCGGCATTCCCATTCGCGGGTCCCTGCTGCTGCTGCTGCTGGCGACGGCGCTGTATCTGATGACCACGCTGGGCATCGGGCTCTTTGTCTCGACCGTCAGCGAGACGCAGCAGCAGGCGATGATGAGCACGTTCTTCTTCTACCTTCCGGCGACGCTGCTGTCGGGTTTCATGTTCCCGATCGCCAATATGCCGGCAGTCGTGCAGTGGCTCACGTATCTCAATCCGCTTCGGTACTTCCTGGTCGTCATTCGCGGCGTCTTCCTCAAGGGCGTTGGCATGGACATTCTGTGGCCGCAACTGGTCAGCCTGGCCGTGATGGGCGTGCTGACACTGTGGTTGGCGTCCACGCGGTTCAAGAAGACAGTGGCCTGATGAGAGCGAGGCGGGCGCATGAATGCCCGTCATTCGAGGTGATGTATGGTGCACAGCAACAGCGGCCGACGGCGTGCGCGTCGAGCTGGATTGGCGATGGTCGTGATGATCTGTGGCGTGACGGCAATCCTGCCGTCGAGAGCTGCAGCTCAACAATCGGGTGGGCCGCTCACCCTCGACGCCGCCACCCGGATCGCGCTGGACAGGAATCCGGCCGACCGTGCTGCCCGTGAGGGCTTGGCCATCGCCCGGGAGGCGGTGGGCGAAGCGCGCGCTCCCTACTATCCGGAGGTGGGGATCACCTCCGGATACGCCCGCTGGGAACGACACGCCTATCTTCCCAGCGGATTCGCCAGTCCAACTCTTGCGTCGACCATTGGCCCGACCAACGACTGGTTTGCCGGGCTGGCCGGCAGCTACGTCCTGTTCGACGGCGGCCAGCGCGCGGCAGAACTGCGCGCGGCGATGGCGCGAGAGGCCGGCGCCTCCCAAGAGGCGACCCGGATTCGCCAGGATCTCGTGTTCGCCGTGCACCAGGCGTACTACGGCCTGGCTGGCGCGATTGACGCCCGGGCGGTGGCGGACGAGAACCTGGCGAGGGCCGAAGAACACCTGCGCCTCGCCCGCGAGCGGCACGCCGCCGGAGCGGTCGCCGGAGCGGACGTGATCCGGGCAGAGGTCGATGTCGCCGACGCCCGGTTGAAGCGAGTACGGGCGGAGAGCCTGATCCGGGTTGGCACGGGGCAACTCAACACCGTGATGGGCCTTGCCGTTGACACACCGGTCACCCTGAGTGACGACATCGAGGCGGTCCGGCCGCCAGGTGATGTCGACCTTCAGGAGGCTCTGCGCGACGCGATTCAGACCCGGCCCGTGGTCGAAGCCGCACGGCAACGGGTCAGCGCGGCCGCATCCGCGGTAGAGGCCACCCGGAGCGCCTTTCGGCCGAAGATTCGAACCGACTGGAGCCTGGGCTTGCGCGACAGCGACTTCTTCCCGAATGACCCCGACTGGTCGGTCGGTGTCAGCGTGCGGTGGTCGCTGTTCGACGGTTTCGCAAAGGGGCATCGCGTGGCCCGGGCCCGCTTTCAGCAGGCGAAAGACCAGACGGAACAGGCGGGCCTGGAGCTTGCCGTCCGCAACGAGGCGTGGTCGGCGTACTGGAAGCTGAAGGAGTCGTTCGAGGTCATCGAGGCGGCGGCTGTTCTCGTGACGGGCGCTCGCGACAGTGTGCGGGTGGTGACCGAACGCTACGCCGCCGGCGCCGGGACCGTGACCGAGATGCTCGATGCCGAGGCGGCCCTCGCTCGGGCTGAAGCTGCGCGCGTCGAGGCGCAGTGGGGCTACCGCGTGGCGCGGTCGACCTTCGCATGGGCGACCGGCCATTTGGCCGTCCCGGCCACGCCGGACAACGCGCCTCCGACCAGCGCGGGTGGCCGGTCTTGGCAATAGCCCCTCGGACGCCGCCCGATGCAGCGTCCGAGCGGGGCGCGGAGCACGGACCGTTCAGTTGACCGGCACGGGCTCCTTGGTGTCGAGCTTCGATGGCGTGAATATCAAGAGGACACCCTTCAGCCCGAGGCTCATGACGATGTTGTAGAAGAACGCCAGGAACGCGAACAGCAACAGCGATCCGGAGGGCGCCGCGAGGATCATGTAGACGTTGAACTCGCCGTCCACGTACAGCGAACGCCGCAGCATGCCCTGCAATCCCGCCATGCCCATGAATGCGCCCATGCCGATGCCACCGATCAGGTGGGCCCAGAAATGGAACACGGCCAGCTTGTCGCTGTAGAGTTTCGCGCCGTTGGTCACGATCGGGAAGAGCAGGTAGACGGCGGAATAGAGCGTCATCGTCAATCCGACGAGAATGGCGACGTGGACGTGCGGGCCGACGATCCACTGCGTGTTGTGGAGAATCCGATTCAATCCCAGGTCCTCTTGCGTGATGCCCGCCGGAACGGCCAGCGCGAAACCGAGGAGACCGCCCAGCAGGAACTTGAGCGGGTGCGTCATCTTCAGCGGTCGCGCGCTCCACAACGTGACGATCGTGATGAAGAAGGCGAGCCCCTGCGTGATCAACTCGAACGCGGTCACCATCTCGCCGGACATCGTCTTGAGCATCCCCGGCTGCGCCTGGTCCGACATCAGGAGATGGGACCACACGGTCCACGGCACGACCAGTTCCACGAACAGCGCGGCGCGGGCGACGTATTCCATGTAGAGCTTCTTGCCCGTGATCAGGGTGGCCAGCAGGTACCACGTGCCGGCCACGAAGATCAGCACGAGGCCGTCGGCGACCAGGTCCAGCCCCCACCAGAACCAGTTCTTGTAGAGCAGCGCGTCCACGGCGCTGTGTTTCAGGTCGTATCCGAACACGGCGGCGATCATGTACACCAGGATGAGCACGCCGGTGAACAGGATGACGGCGGCATTGAGCGCGGTGTCGACGGTTCCGCGCGCGATCGCGACAACCGGGAGCGAGACTAGGTGTTCCGTCTTCTTCCTGGAGAAGAACGCCTGCAGCCCGCTCAGGCCGAGGGCACGAGGCCGACGACGATGAAGCGGAGAATCATCTTCTGCATCGGCGTGAGCGTGGCGGGCTTGAACGACTCCTGCTCACCGTGGACGAGGGTGTGAATGAAGCTCATGATGTGTCTTTCAGAAAGTTGGGGAAACGCTCAGTTGGCGCTGTGGCGGTCGCACGTCACGACGACGACGTCCTTCAGGACCATGTGGATTCCCGCGGGACCGGAGTACTCCGTGGAACGGATGGTGTAAACGCCAGCCCTGTCGAACTGCCACAGGATGTCGTTCCTGTGGCCCGGCACGACCTGCATCTGGAACAGCATCGAGTGGTCCTGGCGGAACAGGCCGAATCCGTACGTCAGGTCGCTCGACGCCACAGGGGAAACGTGTTGCGGCCGGCCCCGCAGCCGAGATCGAGCACGCGCGCCCGCCCGGCGCGCCGGATCTCGTCTTCTGCAAACTGCATCAGGACGGCGTTTGGAGACGACTGGTCGAAACCCGCCACCGTCTCAGGTGCGTTCCATTGCCGCGAGGGGCGTGTGCATCCACGGTGGTAACATAGGACGCGCCCATCAGCATGAATCTCGCCTCGGAAAGGAGCATGCTGCGCGGATGCCCATGACCCCATTTCGATCCTTCGTGGCGCGCCTCGTCCGAACCGTTGTGCTGTCGGAATTGACGAGGCACCTGGAGTTCGAAGTCAGCAACGTGCCTCGCTTTGGATTCGTCCCAGGACAATGGCTCTCGTTCAAGAGAGACATGCCCAATGGCGTAGACATCACGCGTGCGTATTCCATCGCGTCCCCGCCGTCTGACGACAATCGGTTCGCACTCTGCCTGAACCGGGTGCAGGACGGATTCATGTCGAACTTTCTGTGCGACATGAAGATAGGCGAAGAGATTAGCTGCGAGGGCCCGTTCGGCAATTTCGTCCTCCGTCCGCCGATGCGGGACACGCTGTTCGTCGCCACCGGAACCGGGATCGCGCCCTTTCGCTCCATGTTGCACTGGCTGCTGGCCGACGCCTCCCGTCACCAGAACCGCGAGCTCTGGCTTCTGTTCGGCAATCGCACCGAGAAGGACATTTACTATCACGACGAGGCGCTCCGCCTCGCTGAAGAGCACGCGACCTTCCACTATCTGCCGACGCTCAGCCGCGGCGGCGCGGAGTGGCGGGGTCTGCGGGGCTATGTGCAGGAGCATGTCGGAGGCATCGTCCAAGGTCGCACCGACCTGCGGGCCTATGTGTGCGGGTTGAAGGACATGGTCCGCGCCAACCGTGAACACCTGCAAGAACTCGGATTCGACCGTCGGTCAATCCTGTACGAGAACTACGACTGAGGGCGACAGCCACGAGGGGGCGCGGCCGCCCGGCCCTTTTCGCACGCCCCCTGGTCTTGCTCCAAGCCGGAACTCAGCCGCGGGAACGGAGGGGGTGGCAATTGCCGGACAGCCGAGGAGAAGCGGCGGCCGCAAGGCCGAGCGAGAGCACCTCGCCCCGCGTCGTGATCGTGGGCGGCGGGTTCGGAGGACTCTACGCGGCGCAGGCGCTGAAGGGCGCGCCCGTGGAGATCACGTTGGTGGACCGCACGAACCACCATGTATTCCAGCCCCTCCTCTACCAGGTCGCCACAGCGAGCCTCGCACCGCGTGACGTCGCCTATCCGATTCGCGCGGTGTTGAGCGGTCAGCGCAACACGACCGTGCTCCTGGCCGAGGCGACCGCCGTTGACATGGCGGCCCGGCACGTGGTGCTCGACGACGGGTGGCTCGCCTACGACTACCTGATCGTCGCCCCCGGTGCGCGCCATTCGTACTTCGCGCATCCCGAATGGGAGGAGTTCGCCCCCGGCCTCAAGACGCTTGAGGACGCGCTGGCGATCCGGCGGCGCGTGCTGCTCGCCTTCGAGCGGGCCGAGCGGGAGCGCGACCCGGAGCGGCGTCGCGCGCTCCTCACCTTCGTCCTGGTGGGGGGCGGCCCGACCGGAGTCGAGCTCGCGGGCGCGATTGCCGAGATCGCCTGCAAGGTGATGGCAAAGGACTTCCGAAATATCGACCCGCGCGGGACCCGCACGATTCTGGTGGAAGCGGGTCCCCGAATCCTGCCGATGTTCCCCGCGAGCCTCTCGGAAGCTGCGGAGCGCTCGCTACGGCGGCTCTGCGTGGACGTGCGGACCGGTGTTTCCGTCACGGGCATCTCGCCCGCCGCCGTGGTGATCGGCGACGAGTGCCTGAACGCCGCGACCATCCTCTGGGCCGCCGGTGTCCAGCCGTCGCCACTCGCCCGCTCGCTCGGCGTCCCGCTCGATCGCGTCGGCCGCGTCATCGTCGACATCGATCTCACGGTTCCGGGCTATTCCGGAGTGTTCGTGGTCGGCGACCTCGCGGCGTGCAGCGGCCCCGATGGCCGGCCGCTCCCCGGGCTGGCGCCAGTCGCTGTGCAGCAGGGCCGTCACGCGGCGCACAACATCCTCCG
>CAYNDV010000096.1:0-17385 GCA_964396055.1 uncultured Vicinamibacterales bacterium
CTTCTGTCTTCTGTCTTCTGTCTTCTTAGAGTCTCAACCCCGTCCCCAACCCCCGGGCCCTGGCCCGCCGGTACACCTCAGGCGCCACCACCATATCGTCGAGGGCGAGCCCGAGGTTCATCGCCATGGTCCGCTCGTCGTCGGTGCGACGGCCCGGTTTCAGGCCGCCCACCAGTTCGCCGAGGTCGGCATAGGGGGTCGGTGTCCGCTGGAAGTACCCCAGCCGGCGGTAGTAGTCGAACTGCGCGTGGTCGTCGGTGGCGATGCGGTCGAACGCCGCCAGCGCCTCGGGCGTCCAGTAACTGTCGAAGTCCACCGCCGACGCGAACGCCCCTGGCGCCAGCCAGCCGGCGGGAATGGTCGGCGACGGGTGCTTGAGCAGCGGACCCGACGTCACCACGAGGTCGCACGGCGCGACAGCGTCGCGCGGCCCGGCCACGGCCACGACGTCGAGGCCCAGCTCGGCCGACATCTCTTCGGCGAACCGCCGGGCGGTGTCGGGGTCGACGTCGTACGCGTGCACCCGCGTCAGCGGAAACAGCGCCGCCAGGGCCCGCAGGTTGGTCCGGCCCTGGAACCCGCACGCCAGGATGCCGGCCGACCGGCTCGCGGGACGCGCAAGGTATTTCGCGGCCACGGCGGTGGCCGCCCCCGTTCGGTACCCGGTGATCCACGTGCAGTCCATCACGGCGTACGGCAGGCACGTGTCGACGTCGTTGAGGATGATGAGCCCGGAGATGTAGGGCAGGCCGCGCGCCTGGTTCCCGGGGTGACCGCCCACCCACTTCACGCCGGCGGCCCGAAGGCCCGGGAGCAGCGCCGGCATCGCGTGGATGAAGGCATCGCCGCCCGGGTGGATGCCGGGTTTCGGCGGCATCTCGACGCGGCCCGCGGCCTTCTCGCGGAAACCCTCTTCGACCAGGCCAATCACCGTCGCCATGTCCACGCCGGCAGCTTCAACGTCAGCGCGGGAGAGATACAGCAGTTCGTTCGACATCGGTTCCAGCCTCTAGCCTCTAGCCCCTAGCCTCTAGCCTCTAGCCTCTAGCCTCTAGCCTCTAGCTCCCCCAGAGATCCCCCACCTTGAACCCGTCCGGAAACGGATCGTCCGCGTCGACGACGTAGTGCGCGAAGCCAGTAATCCACGCGCGACCGGCGATTTGGGGCACCACCGCCCGGTACGGCCCGACCGTCGTCTCCTCGAGCAGCCGGCCGGTGAACACGGTGCCGAGGACGCCTTCGTGGCGGAAGGGTTCGCCAAGGCCCAGTTGTCCACGCGCGTGCAGCGTCGCCATCCGCGCCGAGGTGCCCGTGCCGCACGGCGACCGGTCCAGCACCCCTGTCCACGTCGCCGGCCGGTTCCAGTCCAGCGTGCCGGTGGACACGACCACGGCATTGCGCCGGTGGTTCTCCGGCGAGGCGGGCGGACCGGACAGCTGGGCGATGGTCACGCCGGCGATGGCCGGGTTGTCGGGGTGAACCACGGGCAGCTGTTCCCGGGTGGCCGCCTTGATCATCTCGCCGATCCGGACGATGTCACGGCCCTCGTCCGGCGTGAGCCGCAACCCGAACCGCGTCGCCTCGGCGATGACGTAAAACATGCCGCCCCACGCGACGTCCACCGATACCGTGCCGAGCTGCGGCACCTCGACCGGCGCGTCGAGGTGGACGGCGAACGCCGGCACGTTGCGGAAGGCCACCTCCGTCACCTTGCCCCCGGCACACCGCGCGCGGACGTGGATGAGGCCGGCCGGCGCTTCGAGCACGAGGTCGGTCAACGGCTCCTGCATCGGCAGCATCCCCGTCTCGAGCAGGGCGGTGGCGACGCAGATCGTATTCGTGCCGGACATGGGCGGGTACTCGACCGGCTCCATGATGACGAAGCCGGCCTGCGCCTCGGGCCGCGTCGGCGGCAGGATCACGTTGCAGCACATGGCCGGATAGCCGCGCGGCTCGAAGAGCATCCGCCTCCGCAGGCCGTCGGCGTGCCGCTCGAAGTGCTGCATCTTCTCGAACATCGTCCGGCCGGGCACGTCGAGCACGCCGCCGGTAATCACCCGGCCGGGTTCGCCGCACGCGTGAAGGTCGACGGCCGTGATCAGGCTGCTCAGGCGCATGGGTGGAGGATAGCAGACGCCGGGGCCGGATTCTCTCCGGGGCACGCCCGGGCAGGTGACAGGTATGGTAGTGTCCTCGGTGGCAGCCGACCCCCCCGTTCGGCTGGCACCGACACGCCGATGCCGACCTTCCCGCGCCCCTCCCGGCGAACCGCCGATCCGCCAGCCGATGCACCCACCGGCGCTGCCCGTTATGCGTGGCTGCTGCGCGATCGCGTGATCCAGGCGTACCTGGCCGCCGTGGCGGGCTTGTGGCTGATCTGGGCGCTGCCGCCTCTCGAGCCGGTCTGGCGCGCGGTGTACGGGTCGCTGATGGCCGCGCCGTTCTTCCTCGCGTGGCCGGCGGCCGCGAGCCTGGCCGGCCTGCGGCGGCTGGAGGATCCGGACGAGCGCCGATTCTGGGGCCTCCTCGGCACGGGCCTGGCGTTCTATGTCGCCGGCCTCCTCGTCATGGCGGTCGTGCCGGCCGCGCACTGGACGGCGGGTTGGGGCGCCACGGCTGACACGCTGCTGCTGCTCTACTACATCCCGGCGCTGCTGGCACTCGAGTACACCGCCAACGCCAGCCCGCTGGTTGGACCGTCGACCGTGGCGCGCTGGCTGCGACCCGCGGGCAGCACCGTCCTGACCATCGGCTGGCTGCTCTACGGCATCCTGCTCCCTGCCGCCGGGGCGGCACCCGGCCGTCAGGCCTTCTGGTTGCTGCTGGTGGCCTCGGACGCCATCCTTGTGGCGCTCGCGCTGGCCGGCACCTCCGCCTGCGCGTCGCCTCGGGTGCGTAGCGCCCGGCGCTGGATGACCTGGGCCTTTGCCGCCACCCTGGCCAGCGATCTGATCGAAGGATTCGCCATCGGCGCGGTGCCGTTCATCACGGCCGGCGTCGCGGTCGTGGCCTGGCACGCCTCGTCGTTCGCGTTCCTGGCAGCCGCGCGCATGCGGACGCGCGTGGCCGGCCCGCCGGCAGCGCCGGCAGCCGCCGCCGGACGCCACGGCCAGAGCGCCCCGCCGGGCGCGCACCTGCCGGGCGTCGGGTTTCTGGTTCGCGCGGCGTTCAGCCTGCCTCTGGTTCACACGGCGCGGCATGCCCTGGGTATCGTCAATCCCGTCGTCGAACCGGCCGAGCACATCACGATCACGGCCGTCACCGTGCTGCTCGGGGGCCTCGCGGCCTGGAAGTACCGCCTGCTCGAAGAAGACCGCACGGGTCTCGACGCGCAGGAGCGCGAACTGCGCCTGGCCGTCGTCCACGCCCGGAAGATGGAATCCATCGGCCGGCTGGCCGGCGGGATCGCCCACGAGTTCAACAACCTGCTCACGGCCATCGGCGGCTACGCGGATCTGGTCGTTGAGAGCGCGAGCGACCGCCGCGGCACGGCTGAGATGATGCGGCACGTCCGCGCAGCCGTGGACCAGGCAACCGCCCTGACGGCTCAGTTGCTGACCTTCAGCCGGCGGCAGGTCATCAGGGCGGAGCCGGTCGACGTGAACGAGGCGATCAGGGACTTCACCGCAACCCATCGCCGCCTCTTCGGGGCGGGCGTGGACGTGCGCCTCGATCTCGATGCGGGCGTGCCCATGGTGCTCGTCGATCCGGCGCAACTCGACCAGGTGCTGATGAACCTGGCCGTGAATGGCCGCGACGCGATGCCCGGGGGCGGCGTGATCGTCGTGGCAACCCGCCGGCTCGAACTGGCGCCCGGCGACCTGCACGGCTGGCCGGAAGCCCGTCCGGGAGCCTTCGTGCGCATCACCGTGTCGGATACGGGCCGCGGGATTCCCCGTGACGTGCTGCCCCACATCTTCGAGCCGTTCTTCACGACCAAACGATCGGGACAGGGCACGGGGCTCGGCCTCGCCATCGTCTACGGCATCGTCCGGCAGGCCGGCGGCCGCATTCGCGTCGAGAGCGTCGTCGATCGCGGGACGGTGTTCGATGTGGACCTGCCCGCCGCGACATCGCCCGCCCCCCGGACGGCCAGCGGCGCGCCCGGGCCGGCCTCCGCGGCGACCGGCACCGTGCTCCTTGTCGAGGACGAGCAGGCCGTCCGCGATCTCGTGCAGTCCATGCTGAGGCTCGCCGGGTATCACGTCGTCGCGGCCGCCAGCGGCGAGGATGCGCTGCGGGTGGCCGGGCAATACGAGGGACCGATCGACCTGCTGCTGACCGACGTGGTCATGCCAGGCATCAACGGCCGGGAACTGGCCGAGCGCCTGCTCGAGGTCCGGCCGTCCACGCGCGTGCTCTTCATGACGGGCTATACCGACGATGCCATCGTCAGGCATGGCGTGCTGGACGGGGCGTTCGTGCTGTTGCCGAAGCCGTTCACCAGGCAGGTTCTCATCGACACGATCACACGGGTGCTGGCGGCGGCGCCGGGAGGCCGCCGATGACACGCCGGGCACCGGGCTGGCGCGCCGTGCCGGCGGCGTTGGCTGCCGATCGGTTCGTGCAGGCGTACGTGGCGGTCTTCGTCGCCGAACTTGCCTGGTACCTCGCGCCGGGCGTGGCGCCGGCCCTGCGGGCCACGGTTGGCGAGGCGATGTTCCTCCTGCCGTTCTGCGCCGTCACCACGGCGGGCGCCTTCGCGGGCCTTGGCAGGATTCCCGACCCCGCCGAACGCCGGTACTGGCGCACCGTCGCGATCGCCTGCGCCGCGTGGCTCGCGGCGGTGCTCGTCTACACACTGGAACTGCTCGCGCCGGGCGAACCGGACTGGTTCATCGTGGTGGACGGGTTGTACCTGTCAACCTACGTCCCCCTGCTGCACGCCATCGAGCGCCGGCCCCACCTGGGCGAGTCCGACTCGTCCCGTGATCCGACGCGGCTGGCGGCCCTCTCCGGGGCGGCTATGGCCGTTCTCGGGTGGTTCGTGTACCTCACCGTGCTGCCGGCCGCGTTCGACCAGGCACTGGTGGGGTCGTTCCTCCCGACCTACCTGCTGTTTCTCGTGCTCGACACGATGCTCGTGGCGCTCTACTTCGTCGTGGGGCGCCGGTGCGGCATCGCCCGCTGGCGGGCCCTGTACTGGGGCGTCGGCGCTGGCGTGCTGGCCATGGGCTGCACCGACATCCTCGACCTCCTGATCGAATCCGGGCTGCTCACCTGGGCCGACGGGGCGCCCACCGACCTGCTCTGGGTCATCCCGCCGGGCGTGTTCCTGCTGGCCGCACGCCTGCGCCACATCCCCATCGGGAACGCCGGCGCCGGCCGCGCCGAGCGGCCCTGGATCAGCTTCGAGGAGCGGGCCTACAGCGGCGGGATGATGCTGGTCGGTGCGCTGTCGTTTCCCCTCGTCCACTTCTGGCTTCACGACGTCGTGGCCCTGAAGCCCGCCCTCGAGCGGGCGCAGAGTCTGTTGGTACTGGCCATGCTGGGTCTGCTCGGCGCGCTCGCGGCGCGGATGTACACCGTCCTTGGCAGCCGGCATCTCGATCTGGCGCGCATGCGCCAGGCTTTGGAGGACCAGTTGCGGGAGACGCAACGGTTCGAGGCGGTGGGCCGGCTTGCCGGCGGCGTGGCGCACGACTTCAACAACATGCTCACCAGCATCGTCGGCCACAATGATCTGGCGCTCGAGGGCCTGCCGGCGGACGACCCCAGCCGCCCGGCGCTCGCGGAGATCTCGAAGGCCGCCGCCCGGGCGGCGGCGCTCACGAAGCAGTTGCTGGCCTTCAGCCGTCGCCAGATCCTGAAACCGGTCCGGTCCAACCTCAATACGATCGTGACGGCCGCGGTGCCCGTGCTGGCGCGGCTGATCGGTGAGGACATCCTCGTCAAGACCGACCTCGCGCCCGATCTTGTCGACGTGACGGTGGACCCGGACCAGGTGCAGTCGGTGATCTACGCCCTGGCGGTCCGGGCCCGCGACGCCATGCCGCGCGGTGGCACGCTGGTGATCGCGACGCGCCACACGCCGGCCCGGCCTGACCCCGGGGCGTCGGGGCCCGTGGCCGTCGAGTTGTCCATGCACGACACGGGCACAGCCATCGACATTGCGGCGCTGCCGGTGATCTTCGAGCCCTTCGCCACGCCGTCGCGCGACAAGGGGCTGGGGCTCGCGGCGGTTCACGGCATCGTCACCCAGAGCGGCGGCACGATCACGGCCGCGAGTGCCGAGGGGACTGGGACGACGTTCCGGATCGTGCTGCCGCCGGCCGGCTGATGCACGCGCGTCGTGGTCGTGGCGTCCGGCAGGGCTGAAGCCCTGCACTACACGCGACTCTTCGTGGCGTCCGGCTTCCCTCGACGTCGCTCGGGACAGGTCAGCCGGACGCGAGATGTCCCACATCGCGTCCCGCGTCCGACTTGAGTAGAATGAGCCCGTGCCCAACCCCCTTCCCGCGGCTGTTGCCACCTCGCTGGCCGAGCGCCTGAACCTGCGGTTCCCGGTGCTCGTGATCCTGCTGGCCGCCGTCACGGTACTCGATGTGCTCATCCCCGATCTCATCCCGTTCGTGGACGAGATCGGGCTCGCGCTGCTCACGCTGGTGCTGTCACGCTGGAAGGCCCGGCGCACGCCGCCGGCCCGGTAAACGGTGGCGCGGGGCCGGCAGGCGGTCCAGCTGCTCCGGCCGCGCGCGGTAAGATGGATCCGTCGGGTCACCCCCCACTTTCACGAGGAGACGACTGACCATGGGCATCATGGATCTGATCAAGGGCGAACTGATCGACGTCATCGAATGGACCGATGACTCCCGCGACACGCTGTCGTACCGGTTCCCGGACGAGGACAAGGCCATCAAGAACGGCGCGCAGCTCATCGTCCGCGAGTCGCAGGTGGTGCAGTTCATGTACCTCGGCCAGTTCGGCGACACCTTCGGGCCCGGCAAGCACACGCTGGTCACCGACAACATCCCGGTGCTCACCAAGCTGCAGTCGTGGAAGTACGGGTTCAACTCGCCGTTCAAGGCGGACGTCTACTACGTCAACACGCGCCTCTTCACGGGCAACAAGTGGGGTACGGCCAACCCCATCATGACCCGCGACAACGACTTCGGCATCGTGCGGCTGCGGGCCTACGGCACGTTCGACTTCCGCATCGTGGACCCGCGGCTCTTCCTCAAGGAAGTGGCGGGGTCGGATCAGAACTTCCGCCTCGAGGAGTTCGCCGACACGATGCGATCGCGCATCGTCAGCCTCTTCAGTGATGCCCTGGCCTCCTCGCGGGTGCCGGTGCTCGACGTGGCCACCCGGTTCACCGAACTGGGCGAGGCGCTGCTGCCGCTGATCAACCCGGCGGTGACGGCCAAGTACGGCCTCGAGATCACCAGCTTCATCGTCGAGAACGTCTCGGTGCCGCCCGAGGTGGAGCAAGCCATCGACAAGCGGTCGAGCATGGCCGCCATCGGCAACCTGAACGACTTCGTGAAATACCAGATGGGCAAGAGCTTCGAGGACGGCAAGGGCGGCGGCGCCGCCGGCACCGCCACCGAACTGGCCGTGGGCTTCGGCATCGCCCAGCAGATGATGCAGCAGGGCATGATGGCGAACCAGCCGGCCCAGGCGACTGCGGCGGCCGCGCCGGCCCCGCCGGCCGCACCGGCGGTGGACATGCTCACGCCGGCCGACGTGGCGAAGGCGCTGAGCGTCGCCGAGGCGGACGTCATGGCCATCATCGAGTCAGGGGAGCTGAAGGCGAAGAAGATCGGCGCCTCGTACCGCATCACGCGGGCGGCCTTCGACGCCTATCTCGCGCAGTAGCTGTGTTCGTGGCGTCCGGCTTCAGCCGGACGTGTTCGTCGTCGTGGCGTCCGGCTTCAGCCGGACGTGTTCGTCGTCGTCGTGGCGTCCGGCTTCAGCCGGACGTGTTCGTCGTCGTGGTGGCGTCCGGCTTCAGCCGGACGCCACGTTGTCTCCCTGATGGAGCCCTGCCGTGTCGACCGACGCCAGCCCTGAGATTGCGGCGCTGTCCAAGCACGCGTGCCCCGCGTGCGGGGCACAGGCCGAGTGGAACCCCGGGAAACACCGCCTGGTGTGCCCGTTCTGCGGTACCGAGTCGCCGTACGAGATCGACGCCGACACCGGCCAGGTGAAGGAACTCGATCTCGTCACCGCGCTGCGCGAGCTGCCCGACGAGCAGCGCGGCTGGCAGGTGGAGCGGCGCAGCGTCCAGTGCCAGAGCTGCAAGGCTGTGATGGTGTACGACCCGACCCGCGTCGGGCAGAACTGCGAGTTCTGCGGGTCGCCGTCGCTGGTGGCCTACGAGGAGATCAAGTCGCCCATCCGGCCCCAGAGCCTGCTGCCGTTCAAAGTGTCAGCCACGCAGGTCCGCGACAGCATCAAGCGCTGGTACGCGAGCAAGTGGTTCGCGCCGGGCGCGCTCAAGAAACGCGCCCTGGTCGACCAGATCAAGGGGCTCTACATCCCCTACTGGACCTTCGACGCGCAGGTGCACTGCCCCTGGGAAGCGGAAGCCGGTTACCACTACTACGTGACGGAGACGTACCGCGACAACCAGGGCCGGACCCAGACGCGCCAGGTGCAGAAGACGCGGTGGGAACACGCGCAGGGGGTCATCGACCACTTCTTCGACGATGAGCCGGTGCCGGGGACGCACGGGGTGGACCGGTCGCTGCTGCGGGGCGTGGAACCGTTCCCGACGCAGGAACTGGTGCCCTACGACACGGCGTATCTCTCGGGCCACGTGGTGGAGCACTACCAGGTGGTGCTGGTGGACGCGGCGAAGCAGGCCCGCGACGCGATGCACACCAAGCTAGAGGCGCTCTGCGGACAGCAGGTGCCGGGCGATACGCACCGCAACCTGCGGATCTTCCCGGCGTTCAGCGGCGAGACGTTCAAGCATGTACTGGTGCCGGTCTGGCTGCTCACCTACACGTTCGGGTCGAAGACGTTCCAGGTGGTCGCCAACGGCTACACCGGGGTGCTCGCGGGTCAGTACCCGAAGAGCTTCTGGAAGATCGCGTTCGTGGTGCTCGTCGTGCTGACGCTCATCGGGCTGTTCCTGGCGGCACAGGGCTAGCGACGGGGCCGGGCCGGCACGCGCGGCAGCCCCCCGCGGCTGCATTCCGGCCTTGTGGAAACCACGGCGCCGGTGCTAAAATCAATTCTTTGCCGGGCGGCCGGAGAGACGTGTCAGGGCGGTTAGCTCAGTTGGTAGAGCACCGGCTTTACACGCCGGCTGTCACAGGTTCGAGTCCTGTACCGCCCACCAGGTCAGCGGGCCGTCAGCGATTCAACGCCAGCGGGGTTCGCGCATCGCGGTGACAGCGGATGCGGCGACAACGGGCCCCGAGGGTGCCGCCTCAAGCGGGGTTGTAGTTCAGTTGGTTAGAACGCCGGCCTGTCACGTCGGAGGTCGCGGGTTCGAGTCCCGTCAACCCCGCCAATTCACACAACAGTAACAGGGCCTCAGGCCGTTGGGCCGTTCGGCCGTTCAGCCGTCAGGGCCCTTCGACCGTCAGGCTGTTCGGCCGCCGGCTCGGTCGCGTCGCCGTCCCGCAACACCAACTGCGTCTCGGGTTGGCGCGCGGCCCTGGCCCGCGCGAACCCCGCGCGCCGGCGGAACCGTTGCCGCTTGCGCGACATCGTCCACCACCAACGCACCGTCCCCGCGCCGACGACCGTCCCCATCAGCAGCAAGCCCGCCTGCGTCCAGAAATCCGGAACCTCCGCCCGCAGCCGGGCCTTGGTCGGTTCGCCGGCCGGGAACAGCACCACTTCTTTCGAGCCCACCGGGTACACGTGAACCGGGCCGCGCCTGGTGGCGTACACCTCGTACGTGTGCCCGCCGACGCTGAACTCGAGCACCGCCTGGTACACCGTGCGTGCCGGGGCCAGCACCGGCTCGCGCCCGCTGCGGCCCGTTCCCGCCGACCAGTCGGCCTCGAGTTCCGCCTCCTGCCGGACGACGAACGCATCGGCCGCGGTCGCCCGCGAGGCGAACCACAGCTGCCGGAACGCGGGAATGGCCACGCCCGCCGCAAACAGCAGGCAGACGGCAATCACGGCCCGCGTCCCGAGCACGCCGAGCAGCCGCCACGCCAGCCGCCGGCCTTCACGGAGAAACACGTGCGCCACGCTGAGATTCTACCTGCTTCGCGGTACACTTGCGGCATGCGTTCACGCACCCGGCACGCCCCGCTGCTGCCTGCCGTGCTGGGCGCCGCGCTGGCCGCCGTCCTGACGTGCGCACCGTCTGCCCTGGCCCAGGATGACGTGCCCCGCCCCAAGGTCGGGCTCGCCCTCGGCGGCGGGTCCGCGCGCGGCCTCGCCCACCTGGGCGTGCTCCGGTGGCTCGACGAACACCGCGTGCCAGTCGATGTCATTGGCGGCACGAGCATGGGCGGGCTCCTGGCCGGCTCGCTGGCCACGGGCATGACGCCCGCCGAGATCGATGCCCTGATCGACGGCCTGGACTGGGCGCGCGTGCTCTCGCCCGACTCGCCCTTCGGCGACAAGACCTTCCGCCGCAAGGAGGATGCGCGCGAGTTCCCGTCGCTCCTCGAATTCGGCCTCAAGGGCGGGTTCAAGCTGCCGGGAGGCCTCAGCCCGGCCGAGCAGGTCAACCTGCTGTTCGATCGCATCGCGCTGCCGTACTACGGTCTCGACCGCTTCCGCGACCTGCCCATCCCTTTCGCGTGCGTCGCCGTCGATCTCCGGACGTCCGACACCGTGGTGCTCGACGCGGGCCGCCTCCAGGACGCCCTGCGCGCGACGATGGCCATCCCCGGCGTGTTCACGCCGGTGCGCCGCGGCAACCAGGTGCTGGTCGACGGCGGGGTGCTCAACAACGTCCCCGCCGACATCGTGAAGGACATGGGCGCCGACGTGGTCGTCGCGGTGGACGTGGGGGCGGACCTCAGCCAGCCGAAGACCTCCGACACGATCTTCGCGGTGCTGGGCGAGACCCTCGATGTCATGATGCGGGCCGCCGCCCGCCGTGCGCTCGCCGCCGCCAACATCGTCATCGAGCCGGACCTCAAGGGCCTCTCGTCCACGGACTTCAGCCGAGCGGTCGAGTTCGCCCGCCGCGGGTACGCGGCCGCGGACGCGAACCGGGAACGCCTGCTCCGGCTCGCGTTGAGCGAGGCGGACTATCGTGCGCACCTGGCTGCCCGGCAGGCACGCCGCCGCACGGCCGTGCCCGTGCCGGCGTTCCTGACGATCGAGGGCGTGACCGGCGCGCAGGCATCGGTCGTCCGCCGGCGCATGGCCCGGCACGTCGGGCGCCCGATCGACACCCACGCGATCGATCGGGACCTCACCCTGCTGACCGGATCGGACCGGTACGACACCCTGACGTACCGCATCGAGGTGCTCAACGGCACCCCGGGGCTTGTCGTCACCGCCGGGCTGAAGGCGCACGCCCCGCCCTACCTGCTGCTGGCCCTCGACCTGCAGAATTCGGAGTCCTCGTCCGTGGACGCCTCGCTCCGCAGCCGCGTGACGCTGTTCGACGTCATCACGCCGGGATCGGAACTGCGCCTCGACCTCGGCATCGGCCGGACCACGCGCGCCGGCGCCGAACTGGCCCTGTCGATGGGCCGGGGTTTCTTCGTGGCGCCGCGCGCGTCGTACAACCGCGACACGGTCAACGTGTTCGTCGATCAGCAGATCGCCTCCGAGTATCAGCGGACCATCCGCGACTTCGGCGCGGACGTCGGGTTCACCTCCGGCCGCAGTCTCGAAGCCCGCCTGGGCTACGCTTACCAGCGCGTGGACGCCTCGGTGCGCGTGGGCGCGCCCACAGTGCCGCAGGTGACCGGGGCGCAGGGCTTCTGGCGCAGCCAGGTGGTCTTCGACAACCAGGACAACCCGGTGGTCCCCGCGCGCGGTCTCTACGCCCGGGCCCAGCTCCGGAAGTTCACCGCCACCGCCCGCGTGGGCCTGCCCGAGCCGTACGGCGCGAATCCCGAGCCCGACGACCTGCTGTCGGGAGACGCCACGGGATCGATGTTCGTGCCCGCGTGGGGCAAGGGGCGGTTCTTCGTGGCGGCCGCCGGCGGCTCGTCGTTCGGCGACACCACGGTCGTCAACGCCTTCACGCTGGGCGGACCCCTGGCCCTCAGTGCCCTGCAGACCGACGAACTGCGCGGCAGCAACTTCGTCCTGGGCCATGCCGGGTACTTCCACGAGGTGGCGCGCATCTTCGAAGGCGCCGCCGGGCGCCTCTACCTCGGGGCCTGGGTCGAGAACGGCGCCACGTTCGAGCGCCTCGCGCAGGCGCAGATCAGGACGAACCTCTCGGGGGGGCTAATCATGGAAACCCTGCTGGGCCCCACGTTCCTCGTCGGCAGCGTCGGCAACGACGGGCGCCACCGCATCTACATCGGGCTCGGACCCGTCTTCCGGCAGTAGCCATGGGCAGCCGTGCCGGGGTGGCGTCCCCTGGCTGGGGGACGCGCCTCCTGATTCTCACCGCGATCGGGACAGCCGCCGGATTCGGCGCCGCCACTCAGGCGCGCCCCGACCCCGCCACGGCCGTGCCAGAGCCGGCCCGGTCGATTCTCGCCCGCGACATCGGCCTGTCACCCGACCAGTGGCGTCGCCTCGTGTCGGGCCGGGTCGTGGCCGGCACGCTGGATACGGCCCGCCGTGACGAACTCACCCTGTACGGGGCGATGCGGGTGGCGATCTCGAAGGAGCAGTTCTTCGCGCGGTACCTCGACATCGAGCGGTTCCGGCGCCACGAGGACGTGCAGCAACTGGGGCGGTTCGGCGCGCCTCCGTCGGCCGGCGACCTGGCAGGGCTCACCGTCGAACCCGACACCCTGCGCGGCGTGCGCAAGTGCCGCCCGGGCGACTGCAAGATGAAGCTCTCCGCGCCCATGATGGATGCGCTCCGGACGGGGGTGAACTGGTCCGGACCCGGCGCGATCGACAAGGGACAGCGGCTCTTCAGGCAGCTGCTCGCGGAGCTGGTGGCAGCGTACCTGCGCGAAGGCGATGGAGCCCTGCCGGTGTACGCCGACAAGTCCCGGCCGGTCAGGCTGCCTGAGGTCTTTGCCGGTCTGGCCGACCGCTCGATCCTTGCGGCGCTCGCGCCGGCGGCCCGCGCGTGCCTGACGGCGTTTCCGGCGACGCCGTGCGACACGGCCGGCAGCGTCGTCTACTGGTCGAAGGACGCCTTCGGCCTGAAGCCGGTCATCAGCGCCACGCACGCCGTCGTCTTCCGCGTGCCCGGCCACCCCCATGTCCTCGTCGGCGTGGCGAAGCAGTTGTATGCCATCCACTACTTCCAGGCGTCGATGGGTCTGAGCATCGCCGTCGATGACGGGACCGACCCGGCACGGCCTTCCATGTACCTCGTCTACACGAACCAGTTCAGCATCGATGCCTTCGATGGGGTGCTGGGAGGCCTGCGGCGGAGCATCACCCGCAGCCGCGCCGGCGGCAAGGTGGTTGAGGCGCTGGAGGGGCTGCGCCGCAACCTCGAACAACCCGACGTGGCACCAGCCCGTCAGGACGTCACCGACGGATGCCCGCTGCCTCCAGCGCGGCCTCGCGCCGGGCCTTGAACTCCGTGCCGGGTTTCCACGCCGGATACGTGCCGCCGTCGGCCACGGCCCGGCCGACCGCCGTCAGCAGCGCCGCGTCTTCCACGGCGCCGCGCAGGTCCCAGTCCGCCTTCACGTCGTCGCTCACCTTGTGGTAGTCGTTGGTCGTGTAGGCGTCGCGCCGACGCTGGCCGTAGTCGGCCGGCTGGTCCCGGTACTCCGCGCCGGGGTGCAGGAAGTGCAGGGCCGGCACGCCCTTCTTTGCCAGCTCGAAATGGTCCGAACGGTAGAAGTACCCTTTCTCGGGTTCGGGATCCGGCAGGACAACCCGTCCCTGCTTCGCCGCCTCGGCCCCGAGGATCTCGTCGAGCGTGGTCATGCCGTGGGCCACGCTGACGATGGCCCGCGAGGGCCCCCAGAAGTTCATGATGTCCATGTTGATGTCGGCGAGCGTCCGCTCGAGGGGCCACAGCGGATGGTGCGCGTAGTGTCGCGCGCCCAGCATGCCCGACTCTTCGGACGTCGGCGAAAGGAACAGCAGCGAGCGCCTGGGGCGCGGCTGCATCGCCGCGAACGACTCGGCCATGACGAGCATCATCGCCATGGCCGACGCGTTGTCGAGGGCGCCGTTCAGGATCTGGTCGCCCGCCAGCGCGCGGTTGACGCCGAAGCCGTCCCAGTGCGCGGAGTACATGACGTGTTCGTGGCGCAGCGCCGGGTCGCTCCCGGGCAGCCGCGCGATCACGTTCTGCGACATCAGCGTCCGGATCGTGTTGCGCAGCGTGAACGAGGCGCGCGCGCCGAGAGGGACGGGGCGGAAACCGCGCGTGGCCGCCCGCGCCTTCAACGCGGCGTAGTCGTGCCCGGCCGCCTTGAACAACTGTTCTGCCCGATCGAGGCGCAGCCAGGCATCGATGGGCGCGTGCGCCTTCGTCAAGTCACCGGACGCCTCGCCGAACTGCTCACGCACGTTGGCCATCACCACGTCCCACGGGTAGGCGGCCGGCGCCGTCTCGTGGATGATGACGGCCGCCGCCGCGCCCTTTGCCGCCGCCATCTCGTACTTGTAGACCCAGCGGCCGTAGTACGTCATGGCTGCGCCCTTGAACACCTCGGGGTCGGGCGCGCCGGGCCTGGCCGGATCGGGCACGGGCGGATCACCGATCAGCACCACCATGGTCTTGCCGCGCAGGTCGACGCCCTTGTAGTCGTCCCACCCGAACTCGGGCGCCTCGACGCCGTACCCCACGAACACCATCTCCGAATCGGCCACCGAGACCTCGGCCCTGCCCTGGCGCGAAATCGCAACGTAGTCGTCGGGAAAAGCGAGGTCCATGCGCGTGGACCCCGCGGTGAACGACGCGGTGGGGACGCCCGTGAAGGCCAGGAGCGGCACACGCTGCACGAACGTGCCGTCGGGATTGCCGGGCTCGAGGCCCAGCGCCTTGAACTGCTGCACGAGGTACGCCACCGCGCGCTCCTCGCCGATGGTGCCGGGCGCCCGGCCCTGCATCTCGTCCGATGCCAGCGCCTTCACGTGGGCCAGGATGCGGGCCGCGACGGCATCGGCGGAGGGCGGTGAGGCCTCCGGTGCGAATCCGGACCCGAAGAGGGCTGCAGCGGCGGCGATGGCGACGGCGACGGACGTGCGTCGAATCATGGTTCTTCGTCCTGAGAGCGGGGCACGGGTGGTCGCACGGGACCGGGAGCGACGACGGGGTCTCCGGCACACGCAGTATAGGCCGCGGAGGACGTCCGGCTGAAACCGGCCGTTGGGCACCGGGCGTTCGGCGGAGACAGGCCGTTCGGCTATCGGCCGTCCGGCGTGACCGCGTGATCCCTTCTTGCTTCTTGATTCTTGCTTCTGACAATCCTCTCCGCCCCACGCCCCACGCCCCTAGCCCCCAGCCCCTGGCCCTGAGATAATCTCCCCATGCCTGTCATCACCGGCCTCACCCGCCTCATACAGTCCCGCACGCTCGAGGGTCTTCGTGTCGGGCTCGTCAGCAATCCCGCCTCCGTCGACGAGCATCTGGTCCACGCCGCCGATCTGCTGGCCGCGGCGCCGCAGGTATCGCTGGCCGCGCTGTTCGGGCCGCAGCACGGCTTCCGCAGCGACCTGCAGGACAACATGATCGAGTCGCCGCACGCCCACGACCCGAAGCGGAAGGTCCCCGTGTTTTCGCTCTACAGCGAGACCCGCGAACCCACCGCCGAGATGCTGGCCGGTCTCGACGTGCTCGTCGTGGACCTGCAGGACGTGGGGTCGCGCATCTACACGTTCATCTACACGATGGCCAACTGCCTGAAGGCGGCGAAACGGCACGGGTTGCCGGTCATCGTCTGCGACCGGCCGAACCCCATCGGCGGCGTCGACGTCGAGGGCCCGATGCTCGAGCCAGGCTTCGAGTCGTTCGTGGGCCTCTATCCGATTCCCATGCGCCACGGCATGACGGTGGGCGAACTCGCACGCTTCTTCAACGAGGCCTGCGGCATCGGCGCGGACCTGACGGTGGGCTACGCAGAAGGCTGGGAGCGGACGCAGTACTTCGACGATACCGGCCTGCCGTGGGTGATGCCGTCGCCCAACATGCCGACGCTGGACACGGCGATCGTCTATCCCGGCGCGGTCCTGTTCGAAGGCACACAACTCAGCGAGGGCCGCGGCACCACCCGGCCGTTCGAGTTCCTGGGCGCGCCGTGGATCGACGCCGAACGATTCGCCGCCGACATGAACACCCTCCGCCTGCCGGGCGTGCGCTTCCGCCCGGTGGTGTTCGAACCCACCTTCCACAAGTTCGCCCAGCAGGGTTGCGGAGGCATCCAGAGCCACGTGCTCGACCGCAAGACGTACCGGCCGGTGCTGTGCGGCGCCGCCCTGCTCTCGCGCTTCCACGCCGCCAACCCGGCGAAGTTCGCGTGGCGCCAGCCGCCGTACGAGTACGAGCACGACAAGATGCCCATCGACATCCTGGCGGGGTCGTCCGAACTCCGCCGCCAGGTCGAGGCCGGCGTGGATCCGCGCGACATCGCCGCCAGCTGGGAAGACGGCGTGACGGCGTTCCGGAAGGCGACGAAGGAGTTCTTGATCTATTGAGGCCGTCAGGCCGTTGGGCCGTTGGGCGTCAGGCCAAACAGCCAAACAGCCGAACGGCCGAACGGCCGAACGGCCGAACGGCCATCTAAGTCCTTGTTTCTTAATCATTTACAACGTCCGGTGTTCCGCCCGCGTCGCCTCGGGTGTTTTCCCGATGCGAATCGGGTGTTTGTCCCGGGTGATCGGGTGATCGGCCCGATGGCAGCAACCCGCCTGGTGCCGTAATTTATCAATAGAGATTGAGAGTTGAGTTCGCGACAGAGCGTCGCACGACATACAGAAGGAAGGGTCATCATGGCACACACTGGCGGCACCAAGGTAGCGAGCGGGTTCTACTGGAGCATGGGCGCGTGGGATATGACGATGGTCCCGGCCGAGGGCGGGTTGCTGCCGGGCGGTTCGGACCGCAGCTACAAGCGGATCCCGACTTTCCTGTTCCTGCTCATGGCTCCGATCATGGGCGCGCTCTACGTCGTGTTCCTGCCCTTCGTCGGCTTCGCGCTGGTGTTCAGCTACGCGTTCCGCAGCCTGCGGCAGCTGGCGGCTGATGCCTTCATGAACGTGGCCGTGGCGGTGGCGCCGAAGTGGGCTCCGGGCGAGGCCTACCTGGCTGCCCGCAAGCGGGAGAAGGCTGACAAAGCCGCCCGCCAGCAGGCCGCGAAGCACCAGGCTCACTAGAGGCTAGAGGCTAGAGGCTGGAGGCTAGAGGCTGGA
>CAYNDV010000097.1:0-17342 GCA_964396055.1 uncultured Vicinamibacterales bacterium
GCGGTCCGCGGCCGCTGCCGTCCCAGCCCGTGCGCCCCGGTGCGCCCGGCATGGGCGCGCGCCCCGGGGCCCCCGGCTCCCAACTGCCAGCCCGTCCCGGCGTCGGCCGGTCGGTGCCGCCGGCCCGGACCTCGGGCGGGCGTCCCACGGGGCGGCCGACGCGCCGCCCGGACTCGGGCCGCGCCTCGGCGCCCGGCGCATTCACCCCGGCGGAACCCCCGCCCGTCACGCGGAGCATCACGCTGGCTGAAGGGATGACGGTCAAGGACCTCTCGGAGAAGCTGGACATCCGGGCGAAGGATGTCCTCAAGAAGCTGCTCGATCGCCGCATCATGATGACGATCAACACGACCCTCGACACCGAGACCGCCACGTGGATCGCGCGGGAGTTCGGGGCCGAGGTGCAGATGCGCAGCTTCGAGGAAGAACTGCTCGAGGTGGGCACGGAAGAGAGCCGCCCCGAGGACCAGGTGCTGCGCGCGCCGGTCGTGACGGTCATGGGCCACGTCGACCACGGGAAGACGACGCTGCTCGACGCCATCCGCGAGACCAAGGTCGCGGAGCGCGAGGCCGGCGGCATCACCCAGCACATCGGCGCCTACCAGGTCACGGTCAACAAGCGCAGCGTGGTGTTCCTCGACACGCCGGGCCACGAGGCCTTCACCCTCATGCGTGCACGCGGCGCACGGGTGACGGACATCGTCGTGCTCGTGGTGGCAGCCGACGACGGCGTCATGCCGCAGACGCGCGAGGCGATCGACCACGCCCGGGCGGCGGGCGTGCCGATCATCGTCGCGGTGAACAAGATCGACAAGCCGGAAGCCAATCCAGACCGCGTCATGCAGGCCCTGACCGAGCTCGATCTCATGCCCGAGCAGTGGGGCGGCAAGACCGTCACGGTGCCGGTCTCGGCCAAGAAGCGCCAGAACATCGAACTGCTGCTCGAGATGATCCTGCTCGTGTCGGACATCGGCGAGCTGAAGGCGAACCCGAAACTCTCGGGCCAGGGCGCCGTGCTCGAAGCCAAGCTGGACAAGGGCCGGGGACCCGTGGCGACCATCCTGGTCCAGAACGGCACGCTGCGGGTAGGCGACACGATCATCGCCGGCCAGGTCATCGGCAAGGTGCGCGCGCTCATCGACGACCGCGGACGCCCCGCGAAGTCGGCGCCGCCCTCCACCCCCGTGGAGGTGCTGGGTCTCGCCGGGCTGCCGCAGCCGGGCGACTCGTTCCAGGTCATCACGGACCAGGCCAAGGCCCGGCAGGTGGTCACGCACCGCCAGAGCGTGGCGAAGGAGAAGGCGCTCGGCGCGAAGAGTTCGCGCCTCACCCTGGAGTCGCTGAAGCAGCAGATCGCCGAGGGGAGCGTCAAGGAACTGGCCATCGTCGTCAAGGCGGACGTGCAGGGCTCGGCCGAGGTCCTGGCCGACACGCTGGCGAAGCTGTCGGACGAGAAGGTCAAGGTCCGGATCATCCACGCGGGCGTCGGCGCCATCAACGAGTCGGATGTCCTGCTGGCCTCGGCGTCGAACGCCGTCATCATCGGCTTCAACGTCCGGCCCGACCGCAACGCCACGGAGCTGTCGGAACGCGAGCGGGTGGAGGTGCGCCTGCACTCGGTGATCTACCACGTCACCGACGAGATGAAGAAGGCGATGGCGGGCATGCTCGAGCCGACCTTCAAGGAAGTGCGGCTGGGCAGCGCCGAGGTGCGCGACACGTTCCGCGTCCCGAAGGTGGGCGTCATCGCGGGCTGCATGGTCCTCGACGGGACGATGAAGCGCGCCGGCGAGGCCAAGGCCCGCCTGATCCGCGACCACGTCGTCGTGCACGAGGGCAAGATCGCGTCGCTGCGCCGGTTCAAGGACGACGTGTCCGAGGTCAAGGCCGGCTTCGAGTGCGGCATCGGCTTCGAGCGTTTCCACGACATCAAGGTCGGCGACGTCATCGAGGTCTTCACGGTGGAGAAGGTCGCGCCGGCGGCGACCGCCTGACGGCGGTTCGCCCCGGGCGGCGCCTGCGCCCATGGTCGTCGCGCTGCTGTCGGTCGAGTTGTTCCTGCCGGGCGCCCGGTCGCTCAAGGACAAGCGGATGGTCCTTCGCCGCGTGAAGGACCGTCTGGCGAAGTTCAACGTCGCGGTGGCCGAAGTGGCCCACCACGACCTCTGGCAACGGGCAGGCCTCGGCCTGGCGACCGTCTCCACCTCGGATGAACACGCGGAACGGGAGCTGTCGGCCGCCCTCGACGAGATCGAGCGGGTCGAGCCAGGGCTCGTCACGCGGACGGAGCTGCAGTTTCTCAGATAGGCCGTTCGGCTGGTGGCCGTTCGGCCATTCGGCAGCCGGACATCGTGTCCTGGCGACCGGCTACGGAAAGAAGCCCCGACATGTCCCACGGCCACCGCCCCGACCGGCTGGGTGACCAGATCCGGTCCGACATCAGCGACCTCCTCGCGCGCGAGGTGCACGACCCCGGCGTCGGGTTCGTCACGATCACGCGCGTGGAAGTGACCGCCGATCTGCAGATCGCCCGGGTCTTCTACACGACCATGGCCGACGAGAAGGCCCGCGCGCAGACCGCCAAGGCGCTGGCCCGCGTCACGCCGTTCCTCCGCCGGCAGCTGGCGGCGCGCCTGCGCCTGCGGCGCGTGCCCGAACTGGAGTTCCGCTTCGACCGGTCCATCGAGCACCAGGACCGGATCGAGCGGCTGATTCACGAGATCCAGACCGAGCGCGCGGCGCGCGCCGAGGACCCCGAGCCGGATGACCGCAAGCCCGAGTAACGCCCACGGCCCCGACGCCATCGCCGCCGCCCTGCGCGCCGCCGATCGGCTGATTGTCACGTCCCACGTCCGGCCCGACGGCGACGCCATCGGGTCGACCGTCGCCCTCACGCTGGCCCTGCGCGCCCTCGGCAAGACGGCCACGGCCGTGCTGCGCGATCGGCTGCCCGATCCGTACCCGGACTTCCCCAGAGCCGGCGAGATTCAGTTCGCCGACGCCCTGGCCGACGATGGGGCCACCGTGGTGGTGCTGGAGTGCGGCGACCTGGAGCGGACCGGCCTCGCCGGGATCGAGCGGCACCCGGTCGTGAACATCGACCACCATCCCGGGAACACGGGGTTCGGCGTCGCGCAGTGGTTCGACGGCACGGCGGCCGCGTGCGCGGAGATGGTGTTCGCCCTGATCCGGGATCTCGGGGTGACCGTCACGGCGGACATGGCCCAGCATCTCTACGTGGCCATCGTGACGGACACCGGCGCGTTCCGCTACCCGGGCGTGTCGCCGCGGACCTTCGAGATCTGCGCCGACCTGCTGCGCGCCGGGGCCGATCCGGTGGCCGTGGCCCGGCTGCTCTACGACGGGCACACCCTCGCCCGCCTGCGCCTGCAGGCCGCGGTCCTCGCGACGCTGGACATCGTGGACGACACCATCGCGTGCCTCACGGTGGACGACGCCACCATCGCATCGGCCGGCGCGACGCCCGAGGACACCGACGGCCTCATCAACATCCCGCTGAGCGTCAAGCGCATTACGGCGGCGGCCTTCTTCAAGCAGGGCGAGCCCGGACAGTATCGGGTGAGCCTGCGGTCGAAGGGCGCGATCGACGTGGGCCACGTCGCCCGGCACTTCGGCGGGGGCGGCCACAAGAACGCCTCGGGGTGCACGCTCACCGGACAGCTCGACGACATCCGGGCCACGATCCTGGCCGAGTTGCGGCCCGAGGTGGCGCGCCACGCGCCCGGGGACGGGGCGCCGCGTGCCTGAGGCGCGCGGCGGCGTGCTGGTGGTGGACAAGCCCGCCGGCATGACGTCCCACGACGTGGTACACAGCGTCCGACGGGCCCTGGGCGGCGTGCGCGTGGGCCACACCGGCACCCTCGATCCGTTCGCCACCGGCGTGCTGCCACTGGTGGTCGGCCGCGCCACGCGCCTCGCCCCGTACTACGCGGGCGCCGGCAAGACGTACCTGGCCACCATTCGCCTCGGGCGGGCCACCACCACTTACGACTACACCGGCGACACGGCCTGGGAGCCGCCCGCCTCGCATCCCCTGCCCACGGCAGAGGCCGTCGCGCGGGCCGTGGCGGCCTTCGTCGGTCCCCACGATCAGGTGCCCCCGCCTTTCTCCGCCAAGAAGGCCGGCGGCGTGCCGGCGTACGAACGCGCCCGGCGGGGCGAATCCGTCGTCCTGAAGCCGGTGCGGGTCACGGCTCACGCCCTCGACGTCGAGACCGTCGAGGGCGATCTCGTCACGCTGCGGGTGGACTGCTCGGCCGGTTACTACGTCCGCTCGCTGGCCCACGACCTCGGCCGGGTGCTCGGGACGGGCGGGCACCTGGCGGCCCTGCGGCGCACCCGGAGCGGCCCGTTCGGGATCGAGGCGTCCGTCGGCCTCGAACCAGTCCTCAGGGAACCGGCCTCGGCCTGGTCGAACCTCATCCCCCTGGACGCCCTGCTGGCCGACGTGCCGGCGGTGGTCCTGACCGAGGAGGGCGTGGCGCGGGTGCAGCACGGTCGGGACATCGAGCCGGCCCACGCCGTCGGGGGACCGGGCGGCGCCTGGCCGGCCCGGGCGCGGCTGCTGGGGCCCGACGGCCGGCTGTGGGCGGTGGCCGACCTGGCGGCGGGCGGCGTTTTGCATCCAGGCCTCGTACTGGGTTAACATATTGAGTTTGCTGGGGTAACTCGTGCTGCAACGACAGCACGGCATGACGCACGGCGGTCCCGGGCACCGGTGTGGTGACACCTGGGCCGTGCGTGGAGGATACGATCGTGGCCATGACGAAGGACCGCAAGACCGCCATCATCGAGTCGTTCAAGACGCACGATGGCGACACCGGCTCGCCGGAAGTGCAGATTGCGCTGCTGAGCGAGCGGATCACGTACCTGACCGAGCACTTCAAAACGCATACGAAGGACCACCACTCGCGCCGCGGCCTGCTGATGCTGGTCGGCCAGCGGCGGCGGCTGCTGGACTACGTCAAGGCCAAGGACCCCGCGCGGTACGCGTCGGTGATTCAGCGCCTCGGGATCCGGAAGTAACCCCGGCACCACCCTTTTTCCCAGGCCCGGCCCGGCCGCCCCGCGCGCGCGGCCGCCGGGACCTGGTTCGACCCGACACGACCGCAGGCCCGGCTCGATCTCGATCCGGGCGCAGGGGCAAGCATGATGCACATCAAAGAAATCAGCGTCGGCAACCGCACGTTGTCGATCGAGACCGGCCGGGTGGCGAAGCAGGCCAGCGGCTCGGTGTTCGTCCGCTACGGCGACACCGTGGTGCTCGTGACCGCGTGCGCCAGCGCGAGCGCGCGCGAAGGGATCGACTTCCTGCCGCTCACGGTGGACTACCGCGAATACACCTACGCCTCGGGCCGCATTCCCGGAGGCTTCTTCAAGCGTGAAGGCAAGGCGAGCGAGAAAGAAGTGCTCACCAGCCGCGTGATCGACCGCCCGCTTCGTCCGCTCTTCCCGGCCGGCTGGCATCACGAAACGCAGATCATCGCGTTCGTCCTCTCCGCCGACACCGACTTCGATCCCGACGTCATCGCCATCACCGGCGCGTCGGCCGCCCTGGCCCTGTCGGCGATTCCCGTCGAGAAGACCATCGCCGGCGTGCGCGTGGGCCTGGTGGACGGCGAATTCGTCATCAACCCGACCTACGAACAGCGGAAGCGCAGCCTGCTCGACATCATCGTGGCGGGGTCGAAGGACGGGATCGTGATGGTGGAGGCCGGCGCGAAGCAGGTCTCGGAAGAGGACGTCGTCCGGGCCCTCGACGCCGCCCACACCGCCATCAAGACCATTGTCGCCGGCATCGAGGAGATGGCCCGCGAGGTCGGCAAGGTGAAGCGTCCGGCCGCCGCCAAGACCATCGACCCCGACTTCGAGAAGGCCATCGAGGCGAAGGCCTACGGGCCGCTCGCCGAGGCGATGCGCATCCGCGAGAAGCTCGAGAACTACGGGCAGGTGGACCAGGTCCTGGCGGACCTCATCGCCTCGGTGCCCGAGACCGAGCCCGAACGCCGCAGCGACGCCAAGGCCATCTTCAAGCACCTCAAAGAGAAGGTCATGCGCGACGAGATCCTCGATCGCGGCCTGCGCCTCGACGGTCGCGCGTTCGACGAGATCCGGCCCATCTGGACGCAGGTGGGCGTGCTGCCCCGCACGCACGGCTCGGCCATCTTCACCCGCGGCGAGACCCAGGCGCTCGTCACCGCCACGCTCGGCACGTCCGACGATCAGCAGAAGATCGAGATGGTCGACGGCGAAACCTACAAGCGCTTCATGCTGCACTACAACTTCCCGCCGTTCTCGGTGAACGAAGTGCAGTTCCTGCGGGGGCCCGGCCGCCGCGAAATCGGCCACGGCGCCCTGGCGGAGCGCGCGCTCGCGCCCGTCATCCCGGCCGAAGAGAAGTTCCCCTACACCGTACGCGTCGTGTCGGACATCCTCGAGTCGAACGGCTCGTCGTCGATGGCGAGCGTCTGCGGCGGCACGATGGCCATGATGGACGCCGGCGTCCCGCTGGAGGCTCCGGTGGCCGGCATCGCGATGGGCCTGGTGATGGACGAAGCCACGGGCAAGTTCGCGGTCCTGACCGACATCGCCGGCGCCGAGGACCACTACGGCGACATGGACTTCAAGGTGGCCGGCACCGCGGCGGGCATCACCGCCCTCCAGATGGACATCAAGATCTCGGGCGTCACGATGGAAGTGATGCGCACGGCGCTCGCGCAGGCACGCAAGGGCCGGATCGAGATCCTCGGCAAGATGGCCGAGACCATCGGCGCGACCCGCGACAGCATCTCGGCCTACGCGCCGCGCATCGTCACGATCAAGATCCCGGTCGACAAGATCCGCGACGTCATCGGGCCCGGCGGCAAGATGATCCGCAGCATCATCGAGCGCACGGGCGTGAAGATCGACGTCGAGGACGACGGTCAGGTGAACGTGGCGTCGGCCGATGAGTCGGCGGCCAAGAAGGCCATCGCCATCATCCAGGAACTGACGGCCACCGCCGAGCTCAACAAGACCTACCTCGGCAAGGTCCAGCGCATCACCGATTTCGGCGCGTTCGTCGAGATCATGCCCGGCACCGACGGCCTGCTGCACGTCTCGGAGATCGCCCGCCACCGCGTCAAGGACGTGCGGGACGAACTGGCCGAGGGCGAGCAGGTGATGGTGAAGGTCATCAACATCGACCCGTCCGGCAAGATCCGCCTCAGCCGCAAGGCTCTGCTCGAGGAAGTGGGCGGACCGGAAGGGGCCCCCGAAGGTGGCGGTGAGGGAGGCGAGCACGCCCCGCACGAGCACGCGCCCCGCGAGCACGCGCCCCGCGAGCACGGCCACCGCGACGGCCCGCCGCGCGGCCCACGCGGTGGACGCGACGGCTCGCGCGACCGCCGGCGGTAGTCATGGCCTGGAGCCCGGGTCTGGAGACCCGGGCTGGAGGCCTGTAGAATCACGGGAGGCGACCGGAGCGGCGTGCCGGCCGTCCTGACGGCGAGAGGGACTCAGATGGCCGACCACCTCCGCGTTCGCCTCCGGTTCGTCGCACTCGTGGCGCTCCTGCTGCTGGTCGCGTGGTTCGCGACCGGCGACGCGCACCCGCAGCAGGCACCAGCCCAGCACGGCCAGCACGTCTCCCTCTCCGCCCGGAAGTACACGTTCTCCCCCGCCCGCATCGACGCCACGGTTGGCGACATCGTCACGATTACCTTCGACGCCGAGGACATTCCCCACTCCTTCACTCTGGACGCGTTCCGGATCTCGAAACGCGCCAGCCCGGGCCACCCGGTGACGTTCGAGTTCCGGGTCGATCACGAGGGCACGTTCCCCTTCTACTGCGCGCTGACCATCGATGACGGCTGCAAGGCGATGAAGGGCCAGCTCGTGGTCGGTGCCCGCCGGCCCTAGTGCAGCCCTAGTCCCGACCCCAGGCCCTGGCCCGCTCCAGGCGCTCGCGGACCGGCGGGTGGGTACTGAACAGCAGGCGTGTCAGCAGCGACGGTTCATCTTCGGCGAGGTTCCGGGCCGCCGTGCGCGTGATCGCGCCCGCGAACGCCGCGGGATCGCCGGTCAGGTCGAGGGCGAAGTCGTCGGCGCGCCGTTCGTGCGCCCGCGAGAGAGCCAGGGAGAGCGGCAGCGCGGCGGCCGACACCGCCAGGACCACCAGCGCCACCAGCGGCAGGCCGATGGGGTCGGCAGGCCCCTGGAGCCCCAGCGGCGCCGCCAGGGCCTGGTGCAGGCGGCCAGCCGCCCAGAATCCGGCCCCCGCCACGACGACATCCCACGCCAGGATCCGCCACAGATCGTGGCGGACGTGATGCGCCAGTTCGTGCGCCAGCACGACGTCGATTTCCCCGGGGCTGTAGTCGGTCAGCAGCGTATCCGACACCAGGATGCGTCGGGTCCGGCCCAGTCCCGCCAGGGCGGCGTTGGCCCGCACGGTTCTCCCCCCGGACTGCCAGGTGAACACGCCGAGCACAGGCACGCCGGCGGCGGCGGCCAGCGCAGACAGCCGTCCGGCGACGGGCCCGGTCTCGGGAGAGAGGCGGTAGAAGAGCGGCAGGACGAGCACCGGGGCCAACCACGCACCCGCGACGGCCGCGACCGCGCTGGCCGCCCACGCGAGGAACCACCAGCCGGCTGGCCAGGCGACTGCGGCGCCCCGGAGCATCAGCGCCGCCAGGACCGTCAGGGCCACGCCCAGGCCCGCCGCCTTGAGGTGCGATGCCAGCCACGACGCGGCCGGTCGGCGCGAGAGCCCGTAGCGGGTTTCGAGGAGGTGGCCCGCGTAGAACGCGAACGGGACCAGGCCGACTTCGTGCAGCAACGCCAGGCCGAAGGCGAAGAGCGCCACCGACAGGCCCGGCTCCAGCCACGGCGCGGCGCCCAGGGCCTCTCCGGCGGCCGTCGCGGCCCGGAAGGACGAACGCCCCGCCCCCGTGACCAGCAGACAGGCCAGCAGCCCCGCCGTCCAGGCGGCCGCGCCGACCATCGCGCGCCGCCTCAGGCGCTGGTACCGGGAGGCCTTGTCCTCATTCATGCGCGTACAGAACGAAACGGGTCAGTGTGCCACAGGCGGGCCGCAGTGGGCCACCTGTGGAACACTAACCCGTCTCCCCCGTTCCGGGCTACTTGCCGGTGACGCTGATGCCGCCGTTCACGGTCTCGAGGCGGATGGCCGGCCCGCCGCCATTGATCGTGCCCTCGACACGCCGGCGCGAGCTCTCGGACTTCTCGATCCTGACCTCCGGCGCGACCTTGATCCCGCCGTTCACGACGCGCGCCGACAGCGTGCCCTTGGCGTCTCCGGGCATCGCGAGCGTGATGCCGCCGTTGGTCGTCTCGAGGGCCACCCCGTCGGCCGCCAGGTCGGCGACGGCCACGTGGATGCTGCCGTTGGTCGTGCTGGCCTTGACGCCGCCGGTCAGGCCGGCGCCCTCGATGCCGCCGTTCGTGCTCTCGGCGGTCACGGAGCCGGCGATGTTCTCGATGTTGATGCTGCCATTGGTGGTCGACAAGCCCAGCCTGGTCTGCCGGGGCACGCGGAGCGTGTAGCGGACATCGACCCCGGCGCGGCCAAGGCCCTTCGGATACCGGGCCTGCAGGCGCAGCCGGCCGTCGCTTTTCTCCTCGCGGATTTCGACCTGCTTCAGAATCTCGCGGGCCGCTTCCGCCGTGCCCGCCCGCACGGTGATCTCGGCCTTGACCTCGACGGTCGCCCCATCGCTGCCGTCCACCTGGATCTTGCCGTTGGTGTTGTCGATTTCAACGACCGCGCCTTCGGGCATCGAGTAACTGCGCGTCCAGAGGTCGGTGGCCTTCTCCCGGCCGCCGTCCATCGTATTGACGACGATGTCGCAGCCGGCCAGGCCGACGGCCGCCGCCAGGATGACCAACGCCCGTCCGATCCGTCCACAGGCCGATGCGTGAGGCATAGTGCCCTCCCACGAGGTCTATACGACGCCCGACCGGGGACGGTTCCCGGGCGGGCCGATTCGTCTTCGCGGAGATGCGCGGACCCAGGACTTGCCTAGTTCAACTTGACCGAGATCAGCCGCGAGACCCCGGGCTCCTCCATTGTCACGCCGTACAGCCGGTCCGCAATCTCCATCGTCTTGCGGTTGTGCGTGATGAGGATGAACTGGGTGTCGTCCTGCATGGCGCGCAGGATCCCCAGGAACCGGCCCGTGTTCGCATCGTCGAGCGGGGCGTCGATCTCGTCCAGCACGCAGAACGGGCTCGGCTTGTAGCGGAAGATCGCGAACATCAGCGAGATGGCCGTGAGGGCCTTCTCACCGCCCGACAGCAACTGCACGCTCTGGAGGCGCTTGCCGGGCGGCTGGGCGATGACCTCGATGCCGCTCTCCAGCAGGTCCTCCTCGTCCAGGAGCGTGAGCCCCGCGCGGCCCCCGCCGAACAGGGTGGCGAAAATCGCCTGGAAATGCTGGTTGATGGCATCGAACGCTTCGCGGAACCGCTCGCGCGTCGTCGCGTCGATCTTCCGGATGGCCTCGCCGGTGGCCGAGATCGAGTCCACCAGGTCCTTGCGCTGCGTGGTCAGGAAGCCGTGGCGCGTCTCAAGCTCGTCGTACTGCTCGATCGCCATCATGTTCACGGGCCCCAGCCGCTCGATCTTGCGGCGCAGCTCGGCGATGGCGTCCTCGGGCGTCAGGGGCCTGGCCTCGGGCCCGGTGGCAGCCTCGCCTGCCGGTCCCGCATCGTCCTCGGGCCCGTGGGCCGGTGGTTCGGCCGCCGGCGCCGCGGCGGCGTCCGCCGCGCCAGCGTCCTCGTCCGGCTCGTCGGCATAGATCGCGCGCCAGTCCGGGCTCACCGCCCCGTCGCGCTCCATCTGTTCGACCTCGGCGATGACCGACGCCAGGTCCGTCTGGAGCGATTCGACGACCAGCGCGTCGAGATTGGCCAGATCGCTCTCGGCCTTGGCCCGCTGCACGTCGGCCTCGGCGTGCGCCGACCGCACCGCGTCGAGGGCCCGGCGGGCGTCGCGGATGGCCTGCTCGCGCGTCTCGCTCGACAGCCGCAGCTCCACCACCGCCTCGTCCGCGACGCGGACGGCGTTGCGCGCCTCGTCGAGGGCCTGCAGTTCCCGGTCGAGGGCCTGCCGGCCCGAGGTGAGCGCCTCGCGCAGGCGTTCCTGCTCGGCCGCGACGCGGACCTGCTCCTCCTGCCGCGACGCGAGGCGGCTCTCGATGTCACGGGAGGCCTCGTCGAGGCGCGCGGCCTCGAGCGCCATCGACGCCGCCCGCTCGACGAGCCGGGCGTGGATCGCCATCGCGTCGCGCACGCGGTCGGCGCGCACGCGCGCGTCGTCGCGCGCGTCGAAGAGGCGCCGCTGGGCGTCGGCGAGCCGGTCGTCCACCAGGCGCTGCCGGTCGGTCAGGGCGGCAATCGACGCGCGCGCCTCGACCTGCCGGGCCTCCAGGGCCTCCAGTTCGCCGCGGGCGCGCTGCGTGTCGCGCTCCACGAGTTCCTGCTTCTGGTGCACCCGCCGATCGTCCTCGGCGACCTGCGCCACGCGCAGGTCGAAGCCGACGATCGCCTTCTCCTGCTCGTGAATGGCGGCGGCACACGTCGAAATGGCAGCGGCCGCCTCGGCTTCGCGCTGCTCGGCCAGGGCCAGGCGCTCGGCGGTCTCCTCGCGCTGCAGACGGTCGGCCTCGAGGGCCTCGCGCACGTCGCGAATCTCGCGGCGGGTCTGCAGGATGCCGTGGCCCTCGTCGCGCCCGTGGCCGCCGACGACCGCGTACGGCCCGCGCAGGACATCGCCCTCCCGGGTCGCGATCGGCCCGTGCACAGTACCGGCGGCCGCGGCCGCCGCCTCGAAGGACTCTGCGATCCAGCCCGCGGTGGCCAGCGCGGCAATCGCGGAGGCGTACGGCCCGGTGACGGTGACGACCGACGCGAGCGGCACGAGTCCCGGCGGCGCCATGCCGGCCGGCACGCCGGCCACGGGGGCGGACCCCGCCACGGCGAACCCGCACCGGCCGGCGGCGCGTTCGCGCACGAACGCCAGGCCGCGGGCTGCCTCATCGTGCGACTCGACGACGATGTACTGGAGGATCTCGCCGAGGCACGCCTCGACGGCGCTCTCGTATCCCGGCGCGACGTCGAGGTAGTCCGCCACCGACCCGGCGTGTCGGACGGCCGCCCCGGACTCGGCCAGGACCGTGCGGGCGGCATCACCGTAGGCGGCGCGCGCGCGGTCGAAGTCCTCGAGCGAACGGAGGCGGGCGGCCTTGCCGGCAATCGCCTGTTCCAGTTCCCGGACGGCCTGCGTCAGGCGATCGCGGTCGCGGCGCGCCCCGGCCAGGTCGTCCTCGTGGGTCCGGCGGTCCCGCTGGAGCGCGTCGAGCGTCTCGCGGGCTGCGTCGAGGGCGCCCGTGGTGCGTTCGTGTTCGGCGCGGCAGCGGCCGAGTTCCACCTCCAGGTCGTCGCGCTCGGCGGCGAGCCGGGCCAGATCCGCCGCGACGCGCTCGCGGCCGGCCACGGCGGTGTCGATGGCATGCTGCAGGGCCGTGGCGGTGCTGGCCAGCGAGTACTGCTCGTTGCGGACCGCCTCGACATCACCCTCGAGCCCCTCGAGCTGGCTCTGGACCCGGGCCTGGTCGTCGGTGGCCTGCGCCAGGGCGGCCGCCGCGTCGTCCCGCTCGGCGGCGGCGCCGGTGGCGTCCTGACGGCGCGCCGCAGCCAGTTCTGCCGCGGGCGCCCGCTGGGCGCCGAGGGCCGCAATCTCGTCTGCGACGTCGTCCTGGCGGCGGCGCAGGGTATCCAGCTGCTGCTCATCGCCCTGCAGGCGCTGCTCGAGGCGTCCGATTTCGACTTCGTGGGTGTGGGCCCGTTCGCGGGTCTCGCGGGCGGCCGACTCGCGCTGGGCCGCCTCCAGACGCAGCTGCTCGAGGTCCTGCTCCAGGGTGGCCAGCTCGGCGGACGCCGCGGCCTCGCGCGCCTGAATGTCGGCGATCCGGGCCTCGGCGGACTGAATCGCCTGCGCCAGCACGCGCTGGCGGCGGGCGAACTGCACCTTTTCCCAGCGCCGCAGCTCGTCGCGCAGACGCTGGAAGCGGCGGGCCTTCGCCGCCTGGCGCTTGAGCGTGCCGCGCTGCTTCTCGACCTCGAAGATGATGTCGTCGATGCGGGTCAGATTCTGGCGGGCGGCTTCGAGCTTCAGCTCGGCGGCGCGGCGGCGGGCCTTGTACTTCGTGACGCCGGCGGCCTCCTCGATGAGCTGGCGGCGATCGGTCGGCCGCGTGCTGAGGATCATGCCGATCTTGCCCTGCTCGATGATGGCGTAGGCCTTGGCGCCCAGCCCGGTGTCCATCAGCAGTTCGTGCACGTCCTTGAGGCGCACCACCTCGCCGTTGATGAGGTACTCGCTCTCCCCGGACCGGTAGAGGCGCCGCGTGACTTCCACCTCGCGCAGCAGGGGCCGGCCCTCGTCGTCGACGAGGTCGCCGGGCGTGCCCGGCGTCCCGGGCTCGATGACGGGCACGCCGCCGAGCAGGAGGCGGACCTCGGCCGCGGCGTTGGGCTTGCGGGCGTCGCTGCCGGCGAAGATCACGTCTTCCATCCGGTCGCCGCGCAGGCTCTTGGCGCTCTGCTCGCCGAGCACCCACACGATGGCGTCGGCGACGTTGCTCTTGCCGCAGCCGTTGGGGCCGACGATGGCCGTGACGCCGCGATCGAAGGACAGCTCGGATCGATCGCAGAAGGACTTGAAGCCGCTGATTTCCAGACGTTGCAGGCGCATCGTGATGTCAGACTGCCGCGCGCCGATCGAGGCGGACCGCGCGGCCGGGCTTACCTGGTGCCGCCAGCCGGCTGGGCCGGCGCGCGGGTGCCCTTGACGAGGCGCTCGGCCTCGGGGAACACCTGCAGGGCCATCCGGGCCTGGGGATCGGTCTCGATGAGGTGACGCCGGGCCTCGGCGACCCCGAACAGATTGACGTTGATCTCGTACCGGATCATCGCCTTGATGAAGTCGAGATCCAGCGTGAAGCCGGCTTCGTCGAGCGGCACGCGCTCAGCCAGGAGGTGCTCGCGGAAGGCCGCCACCATCGCGTCGTCGACGACGAAGCCCTGGCGCACCAACCGCCGGTCACGGGCCGTGACGGCGATCCGCGTGTCGCCTTCGGCCGAGAACTTCTGGGCGAAGGACGCGAAGGTCTGGCGGCCGAACAACGACCGGCCGAACCGCGAGGGGTTGAAGCCCTCGATGGGCCCTTCGAGGTGGTGGTCGGGCTCGATGCCGCCGCCGCCGTAGACCTTCCGGCCGCCGTCGGTGTACTTCAGGTCCCCGGCCGCCCGATCGCGCGGCTGGCCCTGCTCGCGCGCGGTGTAGGTGAGGTACTCGTCGAAGGTGCCGTCCCAGGGCCGCTGGATGAGGCGCCCGCTCGGCGTGTAGTACCGCGCCGTGGTGAGCGCCAGCCCGGCGCCCTCGGCGATGCGGTACACCGACTGGACGAGCGCCTTGCCGAATGTCGTCTCCCCGACGACGATGCCGCGGTCGTGGTCCTGGACGGCGCCGGCGACGATCTCGGAGGCGCTGGCGCTGCCGCGGTTGACCAGCACCACCAGCGGGAGGCCGGTGTAGCCGCTCTTCTCGGCGGCGCGGTAGTCCTGGTCCGAGTTCGGAATGCGCCCGCGGGTGTACACGATGAGCACGCCCTGCGGCAGGAACTGGTTGGCGGTCTTGATCGCCTGGTCGAGGGGGCCGCCGGGGTTGCCGCGCAGGTCGAGCAGCAGGCGCTTCATGCCCTGTCCGGTGAGGTCGGCCAGGGCGGCGGAGAAGTCGTGATCGGTCTGTTCGGCGAAGTCCTGGAGCCGCACGTAGCCGGTGACCGCGTCGATCATGAACGCCGCCGGCACCGTGGGGATGTGAATCTCGTCGCGCGGGACCTCGAGATCGATCAACTGGTCGTAGCCGCGGCGCCGCAGGCTGATCTTGACCAGAGTGCCCTTCGGCCCGCGCAACCGCCGCGCGGCCTCTTCGCTGGTGAAGCCCTTGGCGTCGTCGCCGTTGATGCGCGCGATGACGTCGCCGCGCCGCACGCCCAGCCGGTACGCGGGCGACCCCTCGAACAGCGACACGGCCGTCACGTCGCCGTCGATGACCTGGATGGTGATGCCCAGCCCGTAGTACCGCCCTTCCTGGCGCTCGCGCATCTGGGCGTAGGTGCGGGGGTCGAGGAAGCTCGAGTGCGGATCGAGCGTCTGCAGCATGCCGCCGATGGCGCTGTAGACGACGCGGTCGGTCTGGACCTTCTCGACGAACTCGGTCTCGACCAGGCGCAGGGCGGCCGTGAAGGCCCGGTACTGCTCGGGCAGGCGTTCCTGCGTCGACGCGGTTCCGCGGCCGAGCAGGCCGCCGAGGCCCGCCGAGGCGGCCAGCACCACGGCCGCAACTGACGCGAAGCGCGCTGTTCGCATCCGGCTATCGTACCAGAGAAGCCACGGGGCGGCAAAGGCTGGTTGCTTGACCCATCCTCGCGCGGGTTCCTATAATCCATGCAGGCACTTACGGTCATCGCGCGGTCCAGTTGCGAGCCCCGGAGGGCGCCAGTGCGGGCCGCCCGGCGGCGGGCGTGCCCGAAGGAGCAGTACATGTTCGGATCCCTTGGCATGCCCGAGCTGATCGTCATCTTCATCATCGCGCTCATCATCTTCGGCCCCCGCAAGCTGCCGGAGCTGGGCAAGTCGCTCGGCCGCAGCCTCTCGGAGTTCCGGCGGGCGTCGAACGAACTGCGGAGCACGCTCGAAGAAGAAGTCCGGATCGAGGACCAGAAGGCGGCCGCGGCCCGGACGGCCCAGCCCGCCGAGTCTGCCGAGACGGCCTCGACCCAGCCGGCCGGCCCGGCCCAGTAGCGCCCCATGGCGTTCCCGTTCCTGAAGAAACGCCCCCGGGCCACGCTGGCCGCCCGGCCGGAGGCGCCGCTTGCGGCGCCCGGCGCCGACGACCTCGACGGGGAGGAGGGCGGCGTCGGCAAGATGTCGTTCCTCGAGCACCTCGACGAACTGCGCAAGCGTATCGTCAACGCCCTGCTGTCGGTCATCGTCGGCGCCGTCATCGCCTTCGCGTTCATCGAGCGGATCTACGAGTTCATCATGCGGCCGCTGTACGAGAAGCTGCCGAAGGGATCCAGCCTCACCTACATCGAGCCGACCGAAGCGTTCATGCTCTACGTGAAGATCGGCCTGCTGGCGGGCCTGATCATCGCGGCGCCGCTCATCATGCTGCAGCTCTGGCTCTTCATCGCGCCCGGACTGTACTCGCACGAGAAGCGGTTTGCCCTGCCGTTCATTCTGATGTCCACCGTGTGCTTCGTCGGCGGCGCCGCGTTCTCGCACTACGTCGTGTTCCCGTGGACCTGGACGTTTCTGGCCAGCTTCTCCACCGAATACACGGTGTTCATGCCGCGCATCCAGGCCGTGTTCTCGCTCTACGCGATGATGCTCGTCATCATGGGCCTCATCTTCGAGATGCCGACGGTCGTCCTCGCCCTGGCGCGCATGGGCCTCGTGACGGCCGGCTTCCTCTGGCGGCACATCAAGTACGCGATCCTGATCATCTTCATCGCGGCCGCCATCCTCACGCCGACGGGCGATCCGTGGACGCAGACGCTGCTGGCGGGCCCGATGGTCGGGTTGTACATCCTCAGCATCGGCCTCGCCTGGGCGTTCGGCAAGAAGAGACGCACCGAGGCTGATTAGGCGCAAACTGTGGCCATCCGCAGGTCGATAGCCGGCGAGACGGCGGACCTCCTCGAGGCGCTCGGCAGTGCCGACGGCGCCGTGCGCGACACGGCCGCCGCCCGCCTGGCCGCCCTCGGCCCCCGGGCGGTCCCCCACGTGCTCGACGCCTTCCCCGCCTCGCCATCGGCCGTGGCGCGGGCGGCCATGCTCAAGGTCCTGGAAACCCTCCGTGACCGCCGGGGCCTGGCGCTGGCCCTCGACGTGCTGGCAGCGGCGCCGCGGGACCCGACGGTGGCGGCCGCCGCCATCGCGCTGCTCGGCGCGCATCTCGACGACGATCGCACGGAAGCCCTCGAAGCCCTGGGGACGCTGGTGGTCGACGCCGACCGGCCGGACCTGGAACGGCTGGCGGCCTGGCAGGCGCTCGCGCGGATGCCCGAGCGGATGCTCGCGCCGCTGCGGCGTCGCCTGCAGAAGGACCGGAGCGCGGCGATGGTGCGGGTGGCAGCCGCGCCGCGACCGGCGGCGGGCGCGCAGGAATCCGCCGGCCTGGAGCCCGCGGCCATCCTGGACCTGGCCGCCGGGCCCGGCGCCGTCGATCCGGCCGTCGTGCGCGTGGCGTT
>CAYNDV010000098.1:0-17317 GCA_964396055.1 uncultured Vicinamibacterales bacterium
CGCCGAGCGTCGTGTCGTCGGCCATCATCGCGTTGCCCTTGCGGACCAGCGTGATGGGGTCCTTCAGGAAGTCGTGCTTCTTCTCGGGGCGCTTCTCCGGCACCATGTCGAGATGGCCCTGCAGGCACACCATCGGGCGCTTCTCGAAGCCCTTGGCCGCCGGCTTGCGCACGACCACGTTGCCCGTGGCGTCGCGGGCGCTCTCGAGGCACAGCGACTTGGCGGTGTCGATCACGAACTGTGCGGCCGCCTCCTCGTGCTTCGACGGACGCGGGATCTTCGAGAGTTCGGCAAAGTAGTGCCACAGGCCTTCCGGCTTCAATCCCTGGATCGCAGCAGACATCTCACAGCTCCTTGAAGAAACACCGGTGCCGAGGTCGAACAGGTGGGGCACCCCTGAATCTAGCACAGCACGGGTCGCGGCTGGCCGGCTTGCGAGGCCAGCCCCGATCCGTGACCCCCGAACCCCGATCCCCGGTAGAATCCCCCCATGACCATTTCCTCCGAACTCCGATCCGCCGCACTCATCGCCGTGCGTGACTGCATGGGCCTGAAGCAGGACGAGCGCGTGCTCGTGGTGACCGACGCGCCGCTCCGGACCATCGGCTACGCCTGCCACGATGCCGCCAGGGACCTCGGCAACGAAGTCTGCCTGGTCGAAATGCCGCCCCGGGTGAGCAACGGTCAGGAACCGCCGGCCGAAGTGGCCTGGTTGATGACGCAGTACGACGTGGTTCTCTGCCCGACGTCGAAGTCGCTGACGCACACCGACTCGCGGCGGGCTGCCAGCGCCAGGGGCGTCCGGGTGGCCACCCTGCCCGGCGTGACCGAGGCCATCATGGTCCGCTGCATGAACGCCGACTACCACGCGATTGCCGAGCGGACCTTCCGCCTGTGCGACCTGATGCGCCCGACCAGGAGCATCCGCGTCACCGCGCCGGCCGGCACGGACATCACCATGCCGATTGCCGGACGGGAGCCCCACGCAAGCTCCGGGCTCTTCCGCGAGAAAGGGCAGTGGGGCAACCTGCCGACCGGCGAAGCGTACCTCGCTCCCCTCGAGGGGTTGTCGAACGGCGTCGTGGTGGTGGACGGGTCGATGGCGGGCGTGGGCATGGTCGACCGCCCGATTCGGATTGTCGTCAAGGACGGCTACGCCACTGAAATCACGGGGGGCGAATCGGCGGCGAAACTCGTGGCCCTGCTCGAGCCTCACGGCCTGGACGCCAGGACCGTCGCCGAGTTCGGCATCGGCACCAACGACAAGGCCATCCTCACCGGCGTCATCCTCGAGGACGAGAAGGTGATGGGCACCATCCACATCGCCTTTGGCGACAACAAGTCGATGGGCGGCTCGGTCCGCGTGGCCAGCCACCTCGACGGCCTGATCACGTCCCCGTCGGTCTGGTTCGACGACCGCCTGATCATGAAGGACGGCGGGATCCTCGTCTGAGCCGCGCCGAGGGAACCGCTGGCCGGGCGTGTGCGTTACTTCCATCGGGGGCAGGCGTGTGAGCCCGACCCCGGGTGCACAGTGGAGTCAACCGACCTCGCGACGCTCATCGAGTCCTGCCGTGCCGGCGACGACCTGGCCTGGGAGGCGTTCGTCCGCCGGTTCCAGGGCCGGGTCTACGCCCTCGCGTACTCGTATGTCGGCGATCGCGAAGACGCCCGCGACCTCGCCCAGGAAATCTTCATCCGGCTGTTCGAAACCCGCGACCGCTGGGCCGTCGGCGACGAGTTTATGCCCTGGCTGATTCACGTCGCGCGGAACCGGTCGGTGGACTTCCTGCGGCGGCGCAAGGTGCGTCGGCCGCCCGTGGCCGTCCACGAAGACGAGGGGTACCAGATCGCCGACCGTCAGCCCAGCCCGGAGACCCGGGCGGTCGCGGCGTCGCAGCGGTCGCTGCTGCACCAGGCGCTGCAGGGGGTCTCGGCGCTGAGCCGCGAGATCCTGGTACTGCGCGACGTGCACGGGCTGCCGGTGCAGCAGGTCGCGTCGGTGCTCGGCGTGCCGGTCGGCACGGTCAAGTCGCGGGCCAGCCGCGCGCGCCTCGAACTCATCGCCCGCGTCCGGGCCCTCGGCGGTGCCCGGGTCGGAGGAGTGGAACCATGACCTGCGATCGGTTTCGATCGGCCGTGATCGCCGCCGAATCCCCCGGTCGCGCCATCGACGCGGACGGCGGCCTGTCGGGCCACCGGGAGCGCTGCCGCGACTGCGGGGCGTGGTTCGACGCCTTCGTCGAAGGGGCGCGGGTCTGGGACCAGGATCCTGCGCGGCCGCCGCTGGACGAGGCGGTGCTGGCGCGCACGCTTGGATCGCCGTGCGACCGGGCGCAGCACGCGCTGGCCGCAGCCTGGGACGAGCGGCTCGAGGCACCGGCCGCGGCGCGAGTGGCTGCCCACCTGGCGGGCTGCGAGGAGTGCCGGCTGGTTGAGGCGCTGCTGACCGCCACCCGGTCCGGACTGGCCGACCTCGCAGAGGCGGATCCCGGCCCGGCCTTTGCGGCGGCCGTGTTCGCCCGGACGAGCCGTCGTCCGCCCCGTCGCACCTGGGCCGACCGCGCGCGCGCGGTCGGCCGCGGGTGGCTGGCGCGCCCCCGGTTCGCCTGGGAGGCGGCGTACGTCCTGACCCTGTGCTGGCTGCTCGTGTTTGGCAATCCGATCGCTACCTTCGACTGGACCACGGCCCGGGTCGGTGCGGTGGCCGAGCGGGACCTGCCCGCCCCCGTGCAGTCGGCCGGCGCGCGTGTGCAGGCCTGGCGCGATCGCCTGTCGCTGGAACTGAGCCAGGTGGTGAGCGCCGTGCCGGATCCCAGGGCACTGGCCGCGGGGACCGCCGCGGGGCTGCAGGCGCGTGCGGCGGCGTGGACAGAACGTGTCGCGGCCGCGGTCTGGGGATGGCTGACTTCGGCGTGGCAGGACGTGGCGGACTGGCTGGTCGGCCTGTTTGTCGCGCCGCTGCCAGCGGCGACGGAACCCGCGCCTCAGCCGGTGCGTTCCAGCAAGTGAACGGAGCACCAAGGAGCCAGCATGAGCCAGACAGATTCCGCCCAGCACATTCCGGATTCGCACGCCGCGCTGCCGTACGTCACCCCCCGCGAGCGGTTCGTCGACGACCCGCGCAAAAAGTCGGTCTGGTGGGCCGGCATCCTGTCCCTGATGCCGGGGATCGGGCAGGTCTACGTGGGATACTACCGCCAGGGATTCCAGAACATCGTCACCGTGTGCGTGGCGATTCTGCTGTTGAGCTCCGGGGCCGTGGACGGGATCGAGCCGCCGGTGGGCATCTTCCTGGCCTTCTTCTGGCTCTACAACATCGTCGATGCCGTGCGACGCGCGAGCCTGTACAACCAGGCGCTCGCGGGCCTGCGCGCGATGGACATGCCCGATGACTTCATGAAGCCCCTCCGGTTCGGCTCGCTCGGCGGGGGCGTCCTCTTCGTCGTGGTCGGCGCGGTACTCTTCACGCACACCAAGTTCGGGTGGTCGCTGCGGTGGGTGGCCGACTGGTGGCCGCTGGGGCTGATGGCCGTCGGGGCGTGGCTGATCTACAGCGACCTCAAGGCCAGGGCCGAACGGCAGGGGCGGCTGTCGGGACCGGCAGACCCCGAAGCGTAGAAACGTCACCGCGATCACGATCCTGCAGGTCGACGATCGGCACACGAGGGCGGGTCCGGGTTGTCCCGGACCCGCCCTGTCTCTTTTTTGGGAGGAAACCGGCCCATCCGCGGTGGACTGCGGCGCGGCAGGGAGTTTGCGTCCTGGCCGACGCGTGGACACACGACGAGTCCGTCTGGTCGCGCGGAGTGGCGCGGGCTTCACCTTTCTCGACACGCTGGCGGCGGTGGCGATCACCGGCGTGCTCCTGGGCGTGTCCGTGCCGATGATCGGATCCGGCCTCGAGCACGCACGCGCGAATGCGGCGATGCGTGCCACGGCCGGGTTCCTGATGGCGGCGCGCGATGCGGCGATGACCCAGCGCCGCACCATCGAGATCACCTTCGACGGCGAGAACCGCATGACAGCGACGCGCGTGGAGGGGTCGACGCGCACCACGGTGACATCGTTGCAGCTGGAGTACGGCATACGTTTCCTGTTGCAGCCCGGCGTGCCCGACACGCCCGACGCGTTCGGCCACAGCCGGGCCGTCAGTTTCGGAGGCACGTCCCGTGCTTGGTTTCTTGCGGACGGCAGCCTTACCGATGACGACGGCATCCCTGTCAGCGGCACGGTCTTCCTCAGCGGCCCGCACAAGCCGGCGACGGCGCGGGCCGTGACGGTGCTCGGCGCCACGGGCCGCGTGCAGCCCTACCGGTGGGACGGTTCGCAATGGCGGTAGGGGAGGGGCTCATGCAACGCCGTGCAGACCCCGCCCGCGCAGGCGCGGCGGGATTCTCCCTGGTCGAAGGGATGATTGCGGTGTCCGTGCTGGCGGTTGGCCTGCTGTCGCTTGCCGGCCTGCTCGGCACCGGCGTCCGCCTGATGGCCGACGCGCCGGGCGACGTGGTGGCCAAGCAGAAGGCCACCGAGGCGGTTGAGAGCGTCTACACCGCCCGGGACACGCGCGGCCTGACCTGGGCGCAGATCCGCAACGTGCTGGGCGGCTCGGGCAGCGACGGCGGAGTCTTCCTTGACGGACCGCAGGCCCTGCGGCTGCCCGGCCCGGACGGGCTCACCAACACCGACGACGACGGGGATCCCGAGGCCCTGGTGGCGCCTGGCCCCGACAGCCAGCTCGGGACCGACGACGATGTCCGCGTTCCGCTGTCGCACTTCACGCGCGAAATCCGGATCCGCGATGTGTCGACGACGCTGCGGGAACTGGTCGTGACCGTCACCTACCAGTCGGGCAGCGGCCGGCATCGCTACGTCCTGCGGACGTTCATTTCGGCGTTCGCCTAGCGGGGTGCCTCGATGACGATCCAGGGCGCGTCTCCGTTCGTGCAGGCGGGTTCAAGGACCGTGGGGCATGCGTCCCGCGACGGCGAAGCCGGGTTCAGCCTGCTCGAGGTCATGGTGACGGCGGTGGTCACGCTGACGGTCCTCAGCGGCGCCTTCCAGGCGTTCGACGATGCGCGGCGCGCGGCCGACGCGACCGCAATGATCGCCGACGGCAACCAGAACCTGCGCGCCGCGATCGCCCAGATCACACGCGACGCGTTGCAGACGGGGCGCGAGATCCCGACCGGCGGCATTCCCGTGCCGTTCGGCACCAACGCCGTGGCCATCCGGCGACCCGGCCCGCCCGGCACCGCGTTGACCTTCCCCGCGGACTGGGAGGTCCTGCCCGCGATCTGCCCCGGCGCGAACCTTGGGCCGGCCCTCAACGGCGTCCCCACCGACATCGTCACCGTGCTGTACGGCGATCCGACGCTGCCGCTCAACGCCTGGCCCCTGGCGTCGGTGGCCGCCGACGGGTCGCGGGCCACGGTGGACAATCGCACGCCGATCGGCGACGCGCGGACCGGCGTGCGCCCTGGGGACCTGATCTGGTTCACCAACGGGCTGGGCAACGCGATTCAAACCGTGACCTCCGTCGAGGGGCAGTCGATCGTCTTTGCGGCCGACGGCCAGGCCGACGCGTTCGGCTTCAACCAGCGGGGTGCCGAGCAGGGCACGATCCTGCAGATCCGCGGGGGCGCCACGTTCCCGCCGACGTCGGCCACCCGGGTGGTGATGGTGTCCTACTACCTCGACACCGTGACCACGCCAGGGGTGCCCCGGCTGGTCCGGCGCGTGAACTTCGGTCCGGAGCGGCCGCTGGCGGTCGGGATCGACGCGGTGCAGGTGAGCTACGACCTCGTGGATGGGGCCACCAACCCGACGAATGTCGAGGACGTGTTGGCGCCCAACTCGCCGATGCAGGTGCGCAAGCTGAACCTGTTCGTCTCGGCCGTCACGCGCGATCGGTTCTCGCAGTCGCGCCAGCCCGTGCGGTCGTCGGTGGGCACGCAGATCAGCCTGCGCAGCATGTCGTTTGTGGACCGGTACCGGTGAGGCAGGCCGCCGGGAGCGGGAAGGGAGCGTGGGGATGAGTCGCAGAGGCCGTCATGATGCCGCGCGGATGGGCCGGGACGCGGGCATGGCCCTGCTGGCCGTGCTGCTCTTGATGACGCTGGTGGCCGCCCTGGGGGCGGGATTCTCGGCCGTGGTGCTCAGCGAGAAGCGGTTGCAGACCGTCGACCGCGACCGCACGGATGCCTTCTACGCGGCGCACGGCGCGCTGGAGAAGCTGACCTCCGACCTCGGCGTGCTCTTCTCCACGACCTACGCCCCGCGCGGGTCGCAGATCACGGCCCTCGAGGGGCAGGCCCCGATCGTGCCCGGCGTCCGTTACGTGACCACCAACGAAGGACCGGGCTACGACATCGCGTTCGCGGCCGATGCCGACGGCAACCCGACGGCGGTGTCACGCACGATCACCACGGGCCCCTACGAGGGGTTCACGGGCCTGATGACGCCGTATACCCTGAGCGTGACCGCCAGCACGGGCAACATCGGCGAGGTGCGGCTGCAGCGGCAGTTGCAGACGGTGAGCATCCCGGTCTTCCAGTTCGGCATCTTCTCCGAGGTCGACCTCAGTTTCTTCGCCGGCCCGGACTTCGCCTTCGGCGGCCGGGTCCATACCAACGGCAGCCTGTACCTGGCCTCGGGTGCCACGCTGACGCTCGCGGACCGCGTCACCGCCCGCGGCGAGGTGATCCGCACCAACCTGTCGAACGGCTGGGCCACCTCGTCCGGCTACACCGGCAACGTCCGGATCATCAAGGCGCCAGGATCCTACCGGAACCTTGCCCGCACCGAGGGCAGCCTCGTGGGCACCATCGGGACGGCGGTGAACGAGCCGGCGTGGACCAACCTGTCGATCACCACCTACCACGCCAACATCCGCAACGGACGCACCGGGGCCCGGCAGCTCGACCTGCCGCTGGTGACCATCGGTGCCACGCCGATCGACATGATCCGGCGGCCGGAGCCGAGCGAATCGACGGAGGTGCCGCTCTACCCGCTGCGGTACTACGGGCTGGCGAGCCTCCGCATCCTGCTCGCGGATACGCCCGGGTCGATCACGACGCTGCCGGCCAGCACCGCTGGCGCCCCGGTCGAACTGGGAGCCACGATGCCCGGCTGGTACACCGTGGACGCCGCGCATCCGCGTTTCGCCCTGTCGCGGGATGAGGGCGGGTACCACATGACCCACCCGGGGTCGCCGCTGCTCGGCGGGGTCGTCAAGATCGACATGCAGGACCGCAACGGTGTCTGGCACGACGTGACCGCCGAGATTCTGGGCCTGGGCATCGGCGGGCGGAACCTGTCCGTGGCGGGCTGCGCCAACGTCAGTCCGGACGCGGTCGTCCGGTTCCAGCGCGTGCGGGACGTGCCCTCGGCCGGCGGATCCTGCGGCACCAACCCCTCGTCGACGGTCCTGCAGGCGAGCGACTTCTGGCCGAACGTGCTGTACGACACGCGCGAGGGCAACCTGCGCGACAACATCACGACCAGCCAGACGACGGTGTTCATCGGCGGGGCGATGCACTACGTAGAGCTCGACGCCCGCAATCTGGCCCGGTGGTTTCGCGGAGAGATTGGCACCAGCGGGCCGCAGGCCATGGACGTCACCGGCCACGTCGTCTACTTCTCGGACCGGCGCGGCAACCGCGACGCTGCCGGCGCGGAGACCGGCGAATACGGCAACGAAGACTTCGTCAACCCCGCCTCGGCGGCCGGCGTGCCCAACGCCACGCTCGATGGAGGAGAAGACGTCAACGGCAACGGCCAGCTCGACCGCTACGGCCGGACGGCCGTGGCGCCGGTCGGGTTGCGCGACAACACGTTCCTCGGCTGGACGCCGGACTCGTTGGTGGACGGCCGGTACGCGAAGATGAACCCGGCGCTCTTCTTCCGGCGGGCCCTCAAGCTGGTCAACGGCGGTCCCGGCAACCTGCCGGACACGGGCCTGACGGTGGTGTCGGAGAACCCGGTGTACATCCAGGGCAACTGGAACGCCAGCGGGTCGTTCGTGGGCGCGCACGTGGCCACGTCGGTGATCGCCGACGCCGTGACGCTGCTCTCGAACAACTGGAACGATCACCGGTCGTTCCTGTATCCGCACAACCCCGGGCTCCGGCCCGGCACCGAGACGTGGTACCGGCTGGCGATCATCGCCGGCAAAGGGCCGTCCTTCCAGCGGCCCACGGCCGGCAGCCCGTACCAGGACTTCGGCACCGATGGGGGGGTGCACAACTTCCTGCGCCTGCTCGAGGACTGGAACGGCACGATTCACTACCGCGGGTCGCTGGCCACCTTCTACTTCAACCGCCAGGCCGTCGGCACCTTCAAGTGCTGCACGAACGTCTACAACCCGTCCACGCGCGATTACCAGTTCGACCTCGACTTCCTGACGCCGGCGCTGCTGCCGCCTCGGACGCCGATGTTCCGTGACGTCAATGCGATCGGGTTCACGCAGGTCCTGACGCCGCCGCGGTAGCGCCGGTGTACGATAACCGGGCGCCGTGTCCCGCTTCTGGACAGGCTGGCGACTCGAGTCGGGCAGTCATGCGCCGGTTCTTCGCCTAAACCCGCACGGTCTGGCGCCGATAAGACTGGCGTGATCTTTGCGTCTCAGGCTGCGGCACGTCCATGCAGTCCGCCGGCCGTTTCCGCGGGCCGGCGGCGTGCAGGGGAACTCATGAAGGCATCGGGGTTCACGCTGATCGACCTGCTGGTGACCGTGGCCATCGCCGGGATCATGATGGCCGTGGCGGTCCCGTCGATCAGCACGGCCCTCACCGATGCCCGCGCCAACGCGGGGATGCGCGCCGTCCAGGGGCACCTGCGGGGGGCGCGCGACGCCGCCATCGCGCAGCGGCGCGTCGTCGAGACGCAGTTTGTCGGCACCAACGAACTGGTGAGCACGCGGCTCGAAGGGACCACGCGCCGCGTCCTGCAGCGCACCGTGCTCGAGAACGGCATGACCTTCCGCCTGACGCCGGGGGTGCCCGACACGCCGGAGTCGCTCGGGGCCGCGCGCGCGGTCGGTTTCGGCGGGCCGACGACGGTGTTCTTCCAGCCGGATGGCAGCCTGACCGACACGACGAACCTGCCCCTCAGCGGCACGGTGTTTCTCGGGACCGTCCGCGTCCTGTCGGCGCGGGCGGTGACGGTCCTCGGTCCCACGGGGCGCGTGACGGGCTACCGCTGGGACGGGCGGGCGTGGAGGCAGCAGTAGGGCATCATGCAGGCGCATCAGACACGGCAGGACGGCGGACAGGCCGGCTTCACGATCCTCGAGAGCCTCGTCGCGCTGTCGGTCCTGGCGGTCGGCCTGCTCGGCCTCGCCGGCGTCCTGGCCGCGGGGCTCAACCGCCTGGCGGAAGCCCCCACGGACCTGCTGGCGCGCCAGAAGATCTCCGAGGCGATCGAGGCGGTCGCCATGGCACGCGACACCGGCAAGCTGCACTGGGCGGATGTGCGCAACGTCCGCGGCGCCACCGGCTCCGACGGGGGGATCTTCCTCGATGGGCCGCAGCCCCTGCGCACGGTGGGCGACGACGGCCTCGTCAACACCGAGGACGACGGCGAGGTGGAGACGCTGGTCGAGCCGGGCGCCGACGGCCTGCTCGGCACGGACGACGACATCCAGGTGCCGCTGTCCCAGTACACCCGCGAGATCCGGATCCGCGACGTGTCGGGCACGTTGCGCGAGGTGCAGGTCACGGTGATCGTGAAGAGCGCGCGCGGCACCCGCAGTTATACGGTGACCACGCTGATGTCCTCCTATGCGTAGCCCGCACCCGCACCCGCCTCGTGGCCTCCGGTGGCGTGACGCCCGCGGCTTCGGCCTGGCCGAGGTGCTCATCTCGCTGGCGATCATGGTCGTCGTCCTGGGCGGGGCGTTCCGGGCGTTCGACGACGCGCGGCGCGCGGCGGAAGCCGGAGCGATGCTGGCCGACGGCAACCAGAACCTGCGCATGGCCGTCGTACTGATGACGCGGGATGCGATCCAGACCGGGCGCGAGCTGCCGAACGGCGGCATTCCGATCCCGCGGGGCACCGGCGTGGCGGCCATCGGCCGTCCCGGGCCGCCGGGGTCGAACCTGACCTTTCCCGGAAACTGGACGGTGCTGCCTTCCATCTGTCCGGGCCCCGATCTCGGCCCGACGCTCAACGGCGTCCGCACCGACATCGTGACCGTGCTCTATGCCGATTCGACGCTGGATCTCAACGCCTTCCCGCTGACGTCCATCGCGGCCGACGGATCGCGGGCGACCGTGGATACGCGCACGAACATCAACGACCCGCAGACGCGGATCCGTCCCGGCGACCTGATTCTGTTCTCGAACAGTGTGGGCAACGCCCTCCAGACCGTCACGGCCGTGTCGAGCCAGAACATCACCTTCGCGTCGGGCGACGTCAACGATGCGTTCCGGTTCAACCAGCGGACCGCCACGTCCGGATCGATCATGCAGATCCGCACCGGGACGACGTTCCCGACGACGTCGGCCACCCGCGTGGTGATGATCAGCTACTACCTCGACACGCAGACGGCTCCGGGGCAGGCCCGGCTGATGCGCCGCGAGGGTTTCGGTACCGCGCGCCTCGTGGGGGTGGGCATCGAGAACCTCCAGGCGACCTACGACATCGTGGACGGCACGGTGAACCCCACCAACCAGGTGGATGCCCTGGCGCCGTACAGCGCCTCGCAGATCCGCAAACTGAACCTGTTCCTGGGCCGCCGGTCGGATCAGCGGTCCCTGCAGACCGGCCGGGCCATGCGGTCCTCGGTGGCCACGCAGGTCAGCCTCCGGAGCATGTCGTTCCGGGACCGGTATCGGTAGGTGAACATGCGCACGCGCACCAGTCCATCGGATCGCGGCATGGCGCTCATCGCGGTCCTGCTGCTCCTCATGCTGGCCTCGGCCGTGCTGGCCGGGTTCGCGTCGGTCCTGCTCAACGAACAGCGCCTCCAGGTGATCGAGCGCGGGCGGTCGGACGCCTTCTACGCGGCCCACGGCGGCCTCGAGAAGCTCACCTCGGACCTGGGCGCCCTCTTCGGACGGACCTACAAGCCGCGTGCGAGCGAGATTGCGGCGCTCTCGACGGCGCTGCCTCAACTGCCGGGCGTCACGTTCCCGACCACGTCGGAAGGCATCGGGTACGGCGTCACCTTCACGCCGGACGCCGGCGGCAATCCCGCGTCGACGACCCGTTCGATCACCTCGGGCCCGTTCCAGGGCTTCACCGGCCTCGTCACGCCCTACGTCCTGTCGGTGACGGCGCGGACGGCCGACGGCGGCGAAGTGCGCCTGCAGCGGCAGGTGCAGACGGTCGGCATCCCCATCTTCCAGTTCGGCCAGTTCTCCGAAACCAACCTGGGGTTTCACTCGGGCGGCGACTTCGACTTCGGCGGCCGCGTCCACACGAACGGCAACCTCTTCCTCGCGGCGGGCACGAGCCTGCTGCTCGCCGACAAGGTGACGGCCGTGGGCGAGGTGGTCCGGACGCACCTGATGAACGGGTCGTCGATCTCCGGCAGCTACCCGGGCACCGTGCGGCCGATCACCGCGCCGGGGTCGTACCGGACGCTCACCACCACCGAGGGCAGTCTCGTCAACACCATCGGATCCGCCCAGAATGAGCCGAAGTGGACGAACCTGTCCGTGGGGACCTACAACGGCAACATCCGCAACGGCCGGACCGGCGCCAGGCGCCTGGATCTGCCGATCGTGGAGGAGGGGGCCAATCCGATCGAGCTGATCCGACGACCGCCGGCGAGTGAACTGGCCACGTCGACCGTGTACCAGCAGCGGTTCTTCTCTCTGGCGAGCGTGCGCATCCTCTTGTCGGACAACCCCAGCGACATCACGTCCCTGCCGGGCGTGACGGGCACCTCGCCCGTGGAGCTGGTGGCCGGCGGCATCCCGGGGTACGTGGTGAGCGGGTCTCACCCGCCCATCGCCGCCTCGCACCCCAGCGTCCAGGGCAACTATCGTGTGCCGTTCAGCACCAGCGTGATTGGCGGCTTCCTCAAGATCGAGATCCAGGTGTCCGACGGCGTGTGGCAGGACGTCACCCTGGAGGTCCTCGACCAGGGGATTGCGGGGCACAACCTGAACGCCGCCACCTGTCCGGACCCCGACCGCAACGCCATCATCCGGTTCCAGCGGCTGGGGGACCACATGCCCGGGTGCGCGGCGGGCGGCTCGACGACGCCGTCCGACTACTGGCCGCTGGTGCTCTACGACACGCGCGAGGCGAAGCGGCGCGAGGACGAGCCGACGGGGAACACGAACGTGTACCTCGGCGGCGTGATGCACTACATCGAACTCGATGTGAACAACCTGTCGCGGTGGTTCAGGGGCGAGATCGGGTCCAACGGCAACCGCGCACTGAACGTCACGGGCTACACGGTGTATTTCTCGGACCGGCGCGGCAACCGTGATGCGGCCGGCCGTGAAACGGGGGAGTACGGTTTCGAGGATTTCGTCAACCCGGCCAGCTCCACCGGCACGCCGAACGGCGTTCTGGACACCGGGGAAGACGTCAACCAGAACGGCACCCTCGAAACCTACGGATCGACGGCTGGTGGGATGAACGTCGTCTGGTCGTCGCCCCTCCTGAACACCGTCCGGCCGTGGACCGCCGTGGCGCCGGCCATCGCCCAGGTCAACCCGCCGCGGTTCTTCCGCCGGGCGCTCAAGCTGACCAACGGCCGGCAGGGCAACATCATCGCCGCCGGCCTCACGGTGGCCTCCGAGAACCCGGTCTACATCCAGGGCGACTACAACGCGAACGGCGGCTTCGGGAACCCGCACGCGTCGTGCTCGGTCATTGCCGACGCCGTCACGCTGCTGTCGAACAACTGGAACGACCGCATCTCGTTCCAGTTCCCCCACAACGCTGCGTCGCGGCCCGCCACGAACACGTGGTACCGCACGGCCATCCTGTCCGGCAAGGGCGTCCCGTTCCCCAAGCCGAGCGCCGGGTCGCCGCCCATCAACTTCGGCACCGACGGCGGGGTGCACAACTTCCTCCGGTTCCTGGAGAGCTGGGCGAACGACACGGTCTACTACCGCGGGTCGATGGCCAGCCTCTACTACAGCCGCCAGGGCGTCGGCGTCTTCAAGGACGGCAGCAACACGTACGACTTCCCGGACACCCGTGACTACCGGTTCGACATCGACTTCCTGAACATGAACCTGCTGCCGCCGCGCACGCCCATGTTCCGGGACGTGAACGTCCTCGGCTTCACCCAGGTGCTCACCTCGCCGCGGTAGCCGAATCGGCCGGGAGGCGGGCAGCCCGTTGCCCCATCGGCCCGACGGCCGGGGTAAGCTAGGGGCATGCTTGCCACGCTCGTGCTGGCCGCCGCTATGGCGTCGGCTCCTCCGCAACCGCCGGCGCCGCGCGACCTCGTGCCCGGAGCCACGTACGACGGCCGGATTCCAACCCTCACGGCCGCCGTCGGCCATGACTTCGGCGCCCGCATCTCCACGCCCGAACAGATCGCGGCGTACCTGCAGGCCCTGCACCAGGCCGCGCCGGAGCGGACGCGCCTCGTGCCGTACGCCGTGTCGTGGGAAGGTCGGCCCCTCCACGTCCTGATGATCGGGTCGGCGGATCGGCTGGCGCGTCTCGATGAGGTCCGGGCCGGCCTGCGGCGCCTCGCGGATCCGCGCGGCCTGCCGCCAGCCGAGGCCGAGCGCCTGGTGGCCAGCCTGCCGGTGGTCGTCTGGCTGATGCATGCCGTGCACGGCAACGAGATCTCGTCGTCCGACGCCGCGCTGGCCGAGGCGTATCACCTGCTGGCCGCCCGGGGCGACGCGCGCGTGGACACGATCCTGCGCGAGGCGCTGGTGCTCGTCGACCCGCTCCAGAACCCCGACGGGCGCGCCCGGTTCATCGCCACGAACCAGCAGGGGCAGGGGCCCGCGCCGGACCCGGATCCGGCGGCGGTCGAGCGTGACGAGCCCTGGCCAGGCGGGCGCCCGAACCACTACCTGTTCGACATGAACCGCGACTGGCTCGCCCTCTCGCAGGTCGAGACCCGGGGCCGCGCGCGCCTGGGCCTGGAGTGGAATCCCCAGGTGGTGGTCGACCTGCACGAGATGAGCGGCGAGGCCACCTACTATTTCGCGCCGCCCGCCGAACCCGCGAACCCGTACATCACCCCCACGCAGCGCCAGTGGCTCACGGCCTTCGGCCGCGAGAACGCGCGGGCGTTCGACGCGCGGGGATTCGCGTACTTCGTCCGCGAGGTGTTCGACGCCTACTATCCCGGCTACGGCGACTCGTGGCCCATGTTCCAGGGCGCGATTTCGATGACCTACGAGCAGGCCTCGACACGGGGCCTGGCCTACCGGCGCGACGACGAGAGCATCCTGACGTATCGCGACGGCGTGGTCCGCCACTTCACGGCCGCGTTGACGACGCTCGACACCGCGGCGCGGAACCGGGAGCGCCTGCTGCGCGATTACCTGGAGTACCGGCGCTCGGCCGTGGCGGAAGGCGAGCGGGCCGCGGTGCGGGAGTATCTCGTGCCGCCGGGCCCGGACGCCGCCCGCGCCGAGGCCTTCGGCCGGGCCCTGGCGGATCACGGCATCGAGGTGCGGCGCCTCGAGCAGCCCGTCAGCGTCGGGACGCGGACGCTGCCGGCCGGCACGCTGGCCGTGTCGTCCGCGCAGCCGATGTCCCGGCTCCTGCGCAACCTGATGGAGTCCGACATCCGCATGGACGAGACGTTCCTGAAGGAGCAGGCACGCCGGCGCCAGAAGCGGCTGGGCGATCAGATCTACGACGTCACCGCCTGGAGCCTGCCGCTGCTGTACGACATCGAGGTGGTCGGCAGCGACCGTCCCGTCACCGTGCCGTCCGTGCCCTTCGCGCCGCGGGTCCGGGAGGGACAGGCGCCTGCGCTGCCGGGGGCGAAAGCCGCGTACCTGCTGCCCTGGGGCACCGGCGCCGCCGGGGCCACCGTCGAAGCGCTGCAGCGGGGACTGCGCGTCTACAGCGCGGGCCGCTCCTTCACGATTGCCGGCCGGGTCTACGATGTCGGCACCGCCATCATCCGGACGGCCGAACATGGTCCAGACCTGCCAGCGACCCTGGGCGCGATCGCCGCGCGTTGGGGCGCCGACGTGGTGCCCCTCGACAGCACCTGGGTGGACGAGGGCATGTCGCTCGGCAGCAGCGACGCGGCGTTGCTGAAGACGCCGCGTGTGCTGATGGCGTGGGATGCGCCGGTGTCGAGCCAGTCGGCGGGCTGGGCCCGTTTCTGGCTCGAGCGGCAGTTCGGCCAGCCGGTGACGGCCGTGCGCACCGCCAGCCTCCGGTACGTCGACCTGCGGCGCTACAACGTGCTCGTTCTGCCGTCGGGCACCTACGGCCTCTTCGGGGACGAGGACGTGCGCCGGCTGAAGGACTGGATTGCCGCCGGCGGCGTCCTGGTCACGCTGGCCGATGCCTCGCGCTGGGCGGCCGGCGAGAAGGTCGGCCTCCTGGCCGCGAAGCTCGAATCGCGCGACGGGGCCGCTGCGGCGTCAGCCGCCGCAGGCGGCGACAAGAAGGCCGATGAGAAGAAAGCGTTCGACTACGAGAAGGCCATCCAGCCCGACAAGGAAGACCCCGAGGCCGTGCCCGGCGCCCTGCTGCGCGTGACGCTCGATCGCGAACACTGGCTCGCGGCAGGCCTCGACGGCGAGGTGCAGGCCATCGTCGAGGGCGTGCGGATCTTCACGCCGGTGAAGCTGGATCGCGGCCGCAACGTCGGCATCTACGCGACGAAGGACAGGCTGGTGGCCGGGGGCTACGCCTGGGAGGCCTCGCAGAACCAGTTGCCGCAGAAGGCGTACCTGATGCACCAGCCGCTCGGCCGCGGGCACGTGATCGCATTCGCGGAGGATCCGAACTTCCGGGCGGCGGCGCCGGCGACGGGGCTGCTGTTCGTCAACGCGGTTGTTCTGGGCCCGGGGCGCTAGCGCTGGAGGGCGAGCCGCGTCCGGCTGAAGCCGGACGCCACGACGAGACACCCAACGCACGTGCGCCAGGGGCCGGGCGGAGAGGGAGCCATGAGACGACGGATCGCGCGCACAATCGTGGCCCTGATGGCCGGCATCGTCGTCGGTGGGCTGGCCGCCGGCGATCGGGTGGCTGCCGGGCAGGCGAAGCCGAAGGCGCCGGTGAAACCTGCGGCGACAGCCACGCCGGCGGCTCCGGCGTTCTTCACCACCCCGCTCACGCCAGCCGAACTGGCGGGCAAGCAGGCCGTCATCGAGACGCCGAAAGGCCGCATCGTCATCGACCTCCTGCCGGAACAGGCCCCCCATCACGTGGGGCACTTCATCAAGCTGGCCGCGGAGGGGGCGTACACCGGCACGACCTTCCACCGGCTGATCCGCCACGGCATCATCCAGGGCGGTGACCCGTTGTCGAAGGACCCGTCGAAGGCCGACCTCTACGGCACCGGCGGGCTGGGCGTGCTGCGGGCCGAGCCCGGGGCCGGCGCGCACGTGCGCGGCGCGGTGTCGGCGGTGCTGGTGCCGGGGAAACGCGACAGCGCCGGAGCCCAGTTCTTCATCTGCGTCTCGCCACAGCCGGCGCTCGACGGGCAGTACACGGTGTTCGGGCGGGTGGTCGAGGGGATTGCGGTGGTGACCCGGATCTCCGAGGCCCCGGCCGACGCTGCCGGGAAGGCGGCCGAGCGGATCGAGATGACGTCGGTGACGATTCGCGACAAGCCGACCGGACCCGAGCCGTTCTCCACCGAGTCGGCAGCCGAACTCGGCGCCTACCGGGCGGTGGTGGAAACCAGCAAGGGCAACATCACCGTCGAGTTCCTCCCGGACAAGGCGCCGGGCCACGTGCGGCAGTTCCTCAGGCTGGCCGCCGCCGGCGTCTACGACGACACGGCCTTCCACCGGGTGGCACCCGGGTTCGTGATCCAGGGCGGCTACCTGGGGTCACGCACGTCGCCGATGGACGACGGGCAGCAGCAGCTCGTCCGGCCGCTGCCGCCCGAGTTCAACGACACCGTGCACGACAGGGGGATCCTCTCCATGGCCCGCGGCGAGGACCCGGGCAGCGCCACCACCTCGTTCTTCATCGTGACCGGACGCAGCCAGGCGCTCGACGGCAAGTACACGGCGTTCGGGCGGGTGGTCGAGGGCCTCGAGGTGGTCGAGGCCATCGAGAAGGTCGAGCGCAACGGCGAGGCGCCCGTCACCCGGGTGGAGGTGTACCGTATCCGGGTCGTCAAGCCCGACCGGTAGTCCCACACTCCCAGCAAGGGACCGCGTCGCCACGGGCAGGGCTGAAG
>CAYNDV010000099.1:0-16919 GCA_964396055.1 uncultured Vicinamibacterales bacterium
GCGCGCGGCCGGGCGTAGCCCCGGGGTTCAGGCCGCGGCCGGCGCGTGGCGTCGGGTGAAGCCGGCGTGCAGGGCGAGACCGGCGGCCAGGATCACGGCGATGACGAGGACCGCCTCGAGCACCGTCGGCTTCATGTACATCACGTAGAGCATGCCCAGGTCGTTGGCGCGCATCACCTGCTCGGCCAGGTCCCACGCGCGCGACCGGCGCAGCGTGTCGAGGTTGGCGCCGACGGGCCCGTGGGGCGCCGCTGCGGCGGCCTGCCCGAGGGCGGCGGCCGTGCGCCCGATGACGCCGATGGCCAGCGCGCAGTTCACGATCCAGGCCGCCAGCGCGACGTAGAACCAGCCCGTGCTCCACCACCCGGCGGAACCGAGATACACGCCCGTGGCGAGCAGCACCAGGGCCACGGGCGGGTTGGCCGCGGTGGCCGCGCGCGCGAAGCCGAGCCACGTGCGCAGCGCATCCACCGACGGCGCGGCGACAATGGCCTGCCGGATGCGCGGCGCGAAGAAGGCGCCGCCCACGAGATAGAAGCCGGCGGTGATGTGGGCGAGCAGGACGATGGCGTACAACGAGAGATCGAACATGGGGGCCTCCTTGTTGCCGGAGCGACGGCTGTCCCGGGCCGTCTGGGGGAATAGACGAACCGCGGAGGCCCCCGGTTCACTGCGTTACGGCTGTTTCCAGGGCACCTCGACGCGCAGGGGCTTGCCCTCCATGTCGTTGGCCGACACCACCACGGCGTTCGGCTTCGCGGTGCGCGGGCTGAACTGGATGGCCGAGCGGTCCGAGAACATCGTGAAGCCCAGGCTGCGCTTCTCGCCGTTCTCCATGCGCGCGATACGCGCCGAGTAGGCCGTGGCGTGGCCCACCGGGATGATCTCCACCCGCACCTCCATGAGGGCGCGGCCGGCGTTGTTGGTGACGGTGACGTCGAAACGCGAGATGGCGACGTCGATCTTGTCGAGGTCGCCCGACGCCGAGGGGCCGCCGCAGGCGGCCAGGCCCGCGACGAGCGCGGCGCACACACAGGAAAGCACGAACCGCCCGCCGAACGACTGGAACGCCATGCCGGCCTCCTTCCGTCCGAGAATCCACGCGGCTGCCCGGGGCGGGTGCATTATACGGCACGCCGCGCGTTCGGGTGCCCGCGCGCGCGCCCGCGCCATCGCCGCCGCGCTTGCACCAGCCGCGCGGCACAGGTATCGTCCCGACGGCGGCGCGATCGGCCCGTCAGGGATGGCGGGCGCGCCAACGTTCACGGGAGGTCTCATGCGCACGCGACGGCTCGGCACCACGGATCTCGACATCACCGTCATCGGCCTCGGCGCCTGGGCGATCGGCGGACCCGGCTACGCCTTCGGCTGGGGCAGCCAGGACGACCGCGACTCCATTGCCGCCATCCACCGCGCCGTCGAGCGCGGCGTCAACTGGATCGACACCGCGCCTGTCTACGGCCTCGGCCGCTCCGAGCGCGTCGTGGCCCAGGCCCTGAAGGAGTTGGGCCCGGGCCGCCGGCCGTGTGTCTTCACCAAGGGCTCGCTCGTGTGGGACGACCAGGCCAATATCTCGCACTCGCTCAAGGCCGCGTCGCTGCGCCGCGAGGTGGACGACAGCCTGCGCCGGCTCGGCACCGAGGTCATCGACCTCTACCAGATCCACTGGCCGAAGGGGTTCGAGCCCGGCGCCCAGGCCACCGACATCGAGGAAGGCTGGCGCACGCTGGCCGACCTGCGGCAGGCCGGCAAGATCCGCCACATCGGCGTCTCGAACTTCTCGGTGGACGACATGGCCCGCGCCAGGTCCATCGCGCCGGTGGCCAGCCTGCAGCCGCCGTACTCGCTGCTGCGCCGCGGCATCGAGGCCGACATCCTGCCGTACTGCCAGGCCCACCAGATCGGCGTCATCGTCTATTCGCCGATGGCGGCCGGCATCCTCAGCGGGTCGATGACGCGCGCACGCGCGGCGGCGCTGCCCGCCGACGACTGGCGGTCGAAACACCCCGAACTGCAGGAGCCGCGGCTCTCGAAGAACCTGGCCCTGGTGGACGCGCTGGCGGCGACGGGCGCCCGGCACGGCGGCGCCAGCGCCGGCGCCGTGGCCGTGGCCTGGACGCTGCGCCACCCCGCGGTGACCGCCGCCATCGTCGGCTTCCGGAATGCCGCGCAGGTGGACGGCATCCTGCCCGCGGCGGACCTCGAGTTGAGTGGGGAAGAGGCGGCCGGGCTGGAGGCGCTGGCCACCGCGTAGGGCGGGACGACACGGGGCCGGACCCGGGCGCGAGCCCGGATCCGGCCCTCGGTCAGGCTACTGGCAGGTGCTGAGCTTCAGCGACGAGATCGCCGTGGCCCAGTTGAACGTGCCGTCCGAGGGGATGTACTCGGACGTGAAGACCATCGTGCACCCGTCAACCGGGTCGACGCTGATCGTGCTGTAGTCGCCCCAGCGCGAGAGGGTGGTGGTCTGGACACCGGGCCCGATCAGGATCGACGTCTCGGACCCGAGCGTGCCGAGCGTGTCCGACGGCCCGCGGAAGGCGAACCGGATGCCCGGCTTCACCGTCGAGGCGTTCGACACGTTGTAGCCGATGGCGATGCCGCCGGTCTTGTCCATCGCGGCGCTGCCCATCCAGCGGTAGCTGGTGTCGGGCTGGTAGGTGCCCTGCTGCCGAACGGAGGGCGAGCCGCCCGCCACGTTCACTTCGTACCAGCGGATGCCGCTCACCCCGCCCGACGACACCGAGTGGTTGACCAGCAGCGACTCGCGCGTGCCGAAGTTGCGGTAGCTCAGCCGGTACATCAGCCGGTCGGCCAGCGAGTCGAGCTTCTGCGTGGTGCCCGGCTGCGGCACGCAGGTGCCGCCGCTGCACGCGCGCGCGAAGGTGGCCGCGCCCGGTACCGCCACGGGCCCGGTCAGGGTGCCCTTGGCCGTCGTCCAGTTCACCGAGAACTTCCAGAACGCCAGCGCCGACGTGCCGATGCTGAGCAGGTAGTTGGGCGTCCCGGCCGGCGCCAGCGTCGTCCCCTCGAGGTCGGCCGGCAGCAGGCTGCCGTAGCTGCTGCTGGTCTTCGCGCAGATCTGGCGGGCCGCCTGGCCCAGCAGCATCTTGCTGCGCTCGAAGGCGCACACCTGGCTGCCCGAGAACGTCCGCCCGCGGCGGAACATGTTGTAGGTGATGTAGTACCCGTCGTGCCAGACGCCCATCTTCGGGTAGTCGTTGAAGTCGGTCCCGTAGGTGAACGCGTAGCGGTGGTAGGTGCCCGTCGGGTCGCCCGTCGTCGACACCGCCACGCACTGCGTGTAGGGCGTGGCCGACACGGCGAACTGCGTCAGGATCCAGCGGTCCGCCAGCTGGTCGTACTGCACGATCGGGTCGCCGTCGTTGTAGTTCTGGCACGCGCCGCCGAAGCCCTGCCACACCACGTTGCCGTTCTTGGGGAAGCCCGGCACGAGGTTGAAGGCGGTGATGGTGCCGCCGCTGCGCGTGAGCGTATAGACCGAGTAACGCAGGTTCACCCACTGCACGTAGTGGTTCGGGCCCAGGTCGCCGGTCGTGTCGGGCGGGGCCACGCGGCGGGTCGGGTCGATGGGCGTGCCCTCCGTGAACGCCTTCGGCGAGACGACGGCGGAGGTGACGCCCTCACCCTGCGCGGCCAGCGGATCGACCACGCGGGGGTTGCGGTTGCCGACGGGGAACGGACGCCCCGGCTCGAAGCTGCGGCCGCCGCGGGCGACCGTCGGCGAGTCGGTGTCGGCCATCTCGCGCAGCGGAATCCGCATGGTGTCGAACTTCACGGGCTGACTGGCGACGGCGGCGAAGCTCTGCGGCCCCGCCGGAGCCTCCTGGGCGATGGCCGTCGGTGCCGCAGCCACGGCCACCGACGCGAACACAACGACGGACCACACACGGTGTCTCACGCGCGTTACCCTCCTGGCCGGTTGTGGGGACTGAGGGTGCCGGCCTCACCACCAGATGGTCTTGGATGGGGAGACTCTCGCAGGTCCGCGGGCGCCTGTCAACGGATCGGGGGGGTGCTGCCGAAATCAGTGTGCAACGGCCCGCGCCGGCGCCACGAACCCTGCCCGGACACCCGCCCGCGGTGGTAGGGTACCGTCGATGAACCACGACGCCACCGGGCGGCCGGGCATGCACCGGCGCGGATTCCTTCGGCTGTCGTCCGCCGGCCTGCTGGCCGGGCTCGGCGCGCTGGCCGCGCGGCGGCTCGCCGCCGCGCCGCAGACCGGGCGCGGCCGCGTCATGACCGTGCTGGGCCCCGTGGACCCGGCTGCGTTCGGGAGCGTGCTGGCGCACGAACACGTGCTGGTGGACTTCATCGGCGCCGACCGCATCAGCCGCGACCGGTACGATCCCCAGGCCGTGTTCGACGCGGTCCTGCCGCACCTGCGGCGGGCCAGGGAGGTGGGCTGCGGCGGGTTCGTCGAGTGCACGCCCGCGTACCTCGGGCGCGACCCGCGGCTGCTCGAGCGCCTGGCGCGGGAGAGCGGCCTGCACATGCTGACGAACACGGGGTACTACGGCGCCGCGAAGGACCAGTACGTGCCGCGCCACGCCTACGACGAATCCGCCGATCGGCTCGCGGACCGGTGGACGGTGGAGTGGGTGGACGGCATCGAGGGCACGGACATCCGGCCGGGATTCATCAAGACCGGTGTGGATGCGGGTCCGCTCTCGGTCATCGATCGGAAGCTGGTCGAGGCCGCCGCCCTGACGCACCTGCGGACGGGGCTTACGATCGCGTCGCACACGGGCGACACGCGGGCGGCACTGGATCAGTTCGAGGTGCTGGCCCGCTCGGGCGTGCGGCCCGACGCGTTCATCTGGGTGCACGCGCAGAACGACTGGGGCCTGGACACGCGCGTGGAGGCCGCGCGCAAGGGCGCGTGGATCGAGATCGACAACGTGGGCGACGCGAACGTGGCCGAGTGCGTCGGCCGCGTGGATGCCCTGAAACAGCGTGGCCTGCTGCACCGCGTCCTGGTGTCGCACGACGCCGGCTGGTATCGCCCGGGTGAGCCCGGCGGCGGCGCGTTCCGCGGCTTCGACGTGGTCCACACCCGGTTCGTGCAGGCGCTGCGCGACGTCGGTTGGACCACGGCCGACGTGGCGCAGGTGCTCGTGGCCAATCCCGCGGCGGCGTTCGCCGTGGGGGTGCGGCGGGCGGGTTGACGGAGCGCGAGGAATGGGAGCTGTGTCGACGAACCTCGCCCGGGTGATGGTCGCGTGCGCCATCGCCCTGCCGCTGCTGGTGCCCTCCGCAGGGCCGGCCGTCCTGGCGCCGGCGCCGGCACCGGATCCTCCGCGCGAGATCCATGTGGCGCCTGCCGGCGCCGACACGAATCCCGGCACGCCGGACCGGCCGCTGCGCACGTTGCAGCGAGCCCTGGATCTGGCCGGCCCCGGGTCGGTCGTCCGCCTGGCCGAGGGCGTCTACGACGCGGCCGAGACGCGGCGTCCCGGCGTGCCCGGCGCGCCCATCGTGATTCGCGGCGTCGAGACCGGGCGCGACGAGGCGGGTCGCTTCCGCACGGTCGTGCGCGGCGGGAAGATCGTCCTGCAGATCAACCACAGCCACTATCGCGTGCAGGGCCTCACCGTGGACGGGCAGCCCGGCATCCCGCCCGGGCGGTTTCCGCGCGATCCCGGCCTGGACGCCGCGCGCGCGTTCAAGGACGCGGCGCAGGCCGAGGCGTCGAACAGCAAGCTGATCTACGTGGGCTACGCGCCCGGCTCGCGCGACATCACGGGCGTGGTGCTGGACGACCTGTGGCTGCACGGTGCCGGCGGTGAGTGCGTGCGGCTGCGCAACAACGCCCACGGCAACGTGGTGTCGAACGTCGTCATCCGGTGGTGCGGCGTGAAGGGCGGCGGCGACGGTGTGGCGCGCTACCGGTATCACAACGGCGAGGGCGTGTACATCGGCACCAGCCCGAAGTCGACGACGCAGCCGATGCACCTGAACGATGCCAGCCACGACAACGAGGTGCGCGACAGCGTGATTGTGACCTACGGGTCCGAGTGTTTCCAGGTGAAGGAGAACGCGCACCACAACCGCCTGGTGCGCGTCGAGTGCCGGGCCAACGACGAACCCGTGGAGTTCAGCGGCAGCAACGTCGAACTGCGGGGCCACGCGAACACGGTGGCGGACTCGGTGGTGTCGGGCAGTCGCGGCGTGAACCTGAAGATCGCCTCCGACGAACCCCGGTACGACCTGGGCGGCAACGTGGTGGAGCGGACGCGGTTCGAGGGGGCGGCCGGGCCGCACGTGCTGTTCCGGAGCCGCGTGCCGATGGGGCCCATGTGCGGCAACACGTTCGCCACCGCGCGCATCGTGGAGAAGTCGGATGCCTTCGCCCGGGCGGCGGAGCCGTGTCCGCGCTGAAGCCGACCGCCGGCCTTACCCTCCTGCCGACCGCTGACTGACCCCCGCCAGACCTTCGCCAGACCCGCGCCTGACCTCGGCAGACCCCTGATTCCTGCGTCGCAGCCGCGTCGGGCTCGACTGTTGTTCGGTTGACCCGTCCGCGACGTTGTATCCAGTGAAACACCGAATGGCAGCGGCGCTTGGTTGGCCGCAGCAACACGTCTGCCGGCATCGGCATGCCCGAGGTGCCCCGTGCCGCGGCGGTGGAGCGCGCGAAGTCCGCCGACCTCCTCGACGTTGTTCGGACCGGTGCGAGACGACGTTATCTCCAAGGAGAGGGCACACGGTATCTGCAAGACCAACAGTGCTGCGTGACGCAGGCGTCGGCAGCCAAGCGTGCGCACAGGAGGCTCCCATGCCGATTTTTGCCGAAGATTCGAGAGCGTGGTCGTTGTGGACGCGTTCAGTTGAGCTCTTCGCCGGGGATCCGAAACCTCCGGTCATAGTGCAGGCCAACTCCATCATGCGGCCTCTGTATTGCGCGACTGGCACGACACAGCTGAACACGTTTCGCAAGCTGCTCGTCGGTGATTCGCTTCCCGCCTACTGTCCGCTGAACATGGGGGTCTACACCGGAACGTCGACGCGCGTGTCGGACGGATACGATCAGTACCTCCAGCAGTTGAACGGCCTGCTCCGCAGGAAGTACCCCGATGCCGACGAGAAGGTGATTGAGCGGCTGCTCAAGAGGTTCCGCAAGGCCCAGGAGCGGCTCCAGGAGTTCCTCGAAGAATCGCGCAGACGGTGGAAGAGAGCGAAGGAACAAGATCCGTCCTTGTCACGGCAGGATTGGGAGGTGACGACCGGCTACCCGTACGAGCGGCAAGTGCGCGAGGAAGCCGCTGCAGACGCCTGGGGCGAGTACAGGGCCGAAATCAACGCATACCCTGACTTGGCGCGTGTGGCCAAGGCCCTGCGGGCCCTCTATGATCCCCGGGCCAGGATTCCGCTGCCGATGGCCGAGTCGGAGGTCGGTGACCCCCACGTCTGGTCGGACTTCCTCAAGACCTATCTCGATGGCGACATCGCGGCCTTCCTGTCCACGGACAACAATTCCGTGCTCCACATCGACCAGTCAACGTCCACTTCGACGCACTTCGAGACGCGCTGGTCCGGCAGTGCATCGGTCGGCTACGGCTTCTGGGGCTTCGGCGGAGGGGCGAGCGGCGGCACGGTTGACCATCACATCCGGCAGGAGAGCCTTGCCGTCCGCGTCAGCTTCCGGAACCTCGTCAAGCTGCCGGTAGTGCGGGGGCCATGGTTCGATCACGGTTTGGTGCAGGCCTATCACCGGTTGGTAGACACGGCTGAGTACTGGGGACCGTCCGGAGTGCTCTCTCTGGTGCCACAGGAGGTTATCCTCGGGCGCGGCGTTTCGATTGACATCGACACCAGGCAGACCTCCTACGACTACTTCCGGAACTGGTATCAGGCTTCGGCGAGTGGGGGGTTCTCGCTCGGGCCGTTCCGCTTCGGAGCGAGCGGAGCCTCGGCGTCGGACTTCCAGAGCATAAGGAACAGCTCTCAGGGGACGACGATCAGAATCGAGGACACGTCGAACACGATCTACGTGGTTGGCGTGGTCTCGCTCAAGATCAATGAGCTGTCGTCGTTGTCGCTGTTCCGGAACTACGCGGCGGAAGACGCCCGGGAGTTTGCCCTGCTCGACGAGACGTGGCGGCTGAGCACCGGACTTCACCTGTCGTAATTGTGTGCGGCTGACCTGCGGTTGTAGAGCCGCAAGCGACCTCCATCCCTGCGGCGACGCGCAGGCCGGCTCTGCGGGTGCCGGGGCGCCGCCCGCCAGCCGTCCGCGTTGCACAGAGAATTCGTCACGAGGCCGGATTCCCGTTGACACGCCTATGCGCTGCCGTTAGGTTCGTGGGCACACAAGCAGTCTCGAAGCAGATCGGCGGCGGGGCGGGTGCGGGCGCCAGGATCGCCGATCACGACGTGGACCGCTCGCGCGTTCTGCAGTCGCGTGGTCGGGCGCGCGGCACCGTCTGTGCGGATCCCGGACAACCTCCGATCGAAGGAGCCCCGATGGCGAAGGATACGACCACGTCGATTCGCTCACAAAGCCCCTGGGTGTTTCAGGTCATCGCACTGATCTGCGTGCTGGCTCCCCTGCTCGCGGGCGCAACCACGACCGAGCCAGGACAGGGCGGAAGCACGACCGAAATCCGGGGCCTTCGATACTGGCTTCCTGCCGATGTCGTCGTTGTTGACGTTACCGTGACCACCACGACCACTCGTGAAGTGGTCGTGAGGACATGCTCGAACCCCGGGGGTACAGAGCCCAAGAAGCCCTGTAGCTCGGACGAAGGGCCCTTCGAGATCAGGCCTCAGACCCGCGTCACCTACCAGGGTGCTCTCGGGATCAGCGCCGTCGCTGATCGAAGCAAGCCGGCACACGTGCTGGACATGCCACCCATGAAGACGAAAGATGTCGGTCTTGTCGTTGAGGTGTCGCCCGGTGGACTGCTGCGTTCGGTCGCGCCCTACAGCCGTGGTCGGGGCGGCGACATCACCAAGAGCGTGGCGACATTCGTGGCGACCGTCGCTGCAACGGCGGCAGGCATTCCTGTTCCTGTTTCCAAGCTGTCGCGTGACTCGTTCACGAACCTCGCGAAAGACCCGCGTATCAGGAAGTATCTCGGTGAAGCGGTCGCCGGGAAGTACAACATCGCGTCGACCGCGCGCGATCCCGCTGCCGACTACATCGCTGGGGCGGCAACTCCACCCGTAGCGGTGTGCGACCCCATGGAACCTCCGTACTCGTTGCTGCCGATCAGACTGCGGGCGTTCTTGCATAGCTCTGGTGAGGGATGTGAACTCTTCCTCAGAGTACTCGCTAGTCAGAACACGGTAGACGAGCTGCAGGACGCCCGGCAGGTTCGGGCCGGAAAGGTCTCGTCGGCTTCCCCAGAGGAACTGAAGAAGCTCAAGGTGGAGCTCGCAGAGATTGACGAACAACTCCAGCCAACCCAGAAAGCGCTCAGTGGGTATCAGGCCAGGCTGAATGCGCTTGTTGGGGACTGGGCGTCCTCCAACGACCTTGGCGAGAAGCTGCAGACCGAGAAGTTCACCCAGGTCTTCACTCCGGGCCAGTTGAACGTGGACAGCGAGAAACTCAACCTCGACAAGCCCTGTACGCTTGCCGAGAAGTTCGCCGCGCGCAGTGGCGTTGCGGTGACGGCAAGGCCGGTCTGGGGGAACGGTGCCGAGGGAGACAAGGTAGCCGAACCACTCCCGCCGGCCGATGAGAAACCGGGCAAGTCTCAGCGCATCTACTTCCGGGAGGGCCAACCGTATCTCTTTGAGCTTCGTACCTGTCCCAGAGGCATACCTGATTCGTTGCCGATCGGTACCGAGAAGAAGTGCACGTTCGCGCTCCAGGACCGGGTCTTCACGGACGTCGTCCCCGCAGGCTCCGTTTCCTCATACATCCAGTTCGATCCATCGGCGTGGTCCGATCGGAAGTTGGCGCTGGTCTTCGACGAGCACGGGCGCCCTGCGAAGCTCGAACTCTCGTCCACGGCGAGTGCCGCAGCGCTTGTGTCGGCGTTGTCGGATGGCGCCCAGCAACTGCGCGACACGTACGCGACGACACTGGACAAGATGGTAGACATCCAGAAATCGCAGCAGGACTTGGCCCTGGCGGACGTCAACGCGAAGATCGCGGCCGCGACGAAGGCTAAGGACTTGCTGGACGCCCAGGCGAAGCTCGCCGGCACAACCGCGACCTACGACCTGGCGCTGAAGCAGCAGGCGCTCCAGGCTGAGATTGACTTGCTGAAGGTGCAGCAAACGCAGGTCTCCGCGCAGGCCACGCAGGAGACTCTGCTTGAGGTCGAGAAGCTGAAGGCCGAACTCGCCCGGCTCCAACAGGAACTCTCCGTACTGAAGGCGAGGCAGGCTTTGGAAGGCGAGAAGAAGTAGCTGGCGTTGACGCAGTTCCGCTCTATGGACGCTGCGAGCGCAGAGGGGGGACTGGCTATCACACAACGGTCAGAGCGCGTGATACATCGAACTCCCGCGCTGGGCCCTCAGCCGACCTCGAGCGCGAGGTCGCATCGCTCAAACTACAGGCACAGAAGATCGAAGCCGAAACCGCGCTGCTGAAGACCCGCAAGGCGCAGGACGAGATCAAGTAGCGCTCCACCCCCGCGCCGCGGCGGTGAACCGCGCGAAGTCGGACACACTCGCGCGCACCACGCCCAGCACCGCCGGGGCGTCCACGCCGGCCCCGTCGTGCACCAGCCGGTTCCGGAACCGGCACAGGGGCACCAGGCGCTCGACGAGATCGGCCGGCAGCAGCGATGCGCCGCCCGCGATGGCGAATGCCTCGGCCATCGACCGGGGCGGCCGCAGCCCGCGCTCGGCAAGCGCGTGGCGCACCACGCCGGCGCACAGCTCGATCGTCTGCTCGAAGGTCCGCTCAGTCGCGCCGCGCCGGATCCAGTCGCGCTCGAAGACGTCGGGATCCGTGCCGGCGAGTTCGACCAGGCGGGCCAGGCAGACCTCCAGCGTCGCCAGCTTGTCCTCGATCGTCGCGCCATACGCGCACGCCGCCCGCTCGCGGACGAACACCGCCTCGAACTCCCGGAAGTCGAGCGCGATTGCCTCCGCATCCACGTGCGCGTCGTCACACACGCGCGCCAGCCACTCGCGGTCGTCGGCCGCCGGCACCGTGCCCGCGCCGCCGCCGCCCTCGGCGCACGCCTTCATCAACATCGACACACCTCCCTGGGACGACGACGACGGTGCCATCGTCATCGACGACGAGTCAAGAGGATTCGGAACTTGGCGTTTACGCCGGTTCGGGCAGCGGCAGGTAGACCCGCACGCGGGTGCCCTGGCCGGGTGACGAGTCGACGGTGAGGCCGCCGCGATGGCTCGCCACGATGCCGTAGACGGCCGGCAGGCCGAGGCCCGCGCCCTGGTGCGCGGGCTTGGTGGAGACGAACGGATCGAACAGGACGGCCAGCATCCCCGGCGCGATGCCGCGCCCCGAATCGGCGACTTCGACGACCGCGAACCGGCCGGGGCCCACCGGCAGGGTGGCGCCGTCCAGCGGCGCCTCCAGGCGGACGACCGAGACGCGCAGATCGACGCGGCCCTCGGCCGGCGTGGCGTCGTGGGCGTTGACCAGCAGTTCGCGCACCACGTACTCCATCAGGCGCTGGTCCACCCCCACGTGCAGCCGCGCCACGTCGGGCGGGCACGTCACCGCGATCCGCCGGCCGTCGAGGCCGTCGGCGGCGGAGAGGAGCGCTCCCAGGGGCACGGTGGCCACGGTGTGCAGCTGGCGGCCGCTGAACGACAGCAGCCGGTCCACCACCTGCGCCGCTTCGGCCGCCGCCCGGCGGATGTGGACCAGGTCCTGCTGCACCGCGTCGCTGCCCGCGCGCGCGTCCTCGGCGCCCAGCTCGGCGTACCCGATGACGGTGGTGAGCTGGTTGTTCAGCCAGTGCGCCACGCCGCCGGCGAGCCGGCCGACGGCCCGCGCCTTGTCCTCCTGCTGCCGGTGCCGCCGGTCGTGCTCCTCGTACAGCAGCCGCGCGTTTTCGAGCGACGTGGCCATCACCCGCGCGACGAGCAGCGCCGACTGCACCACCAGCGTCACGGCCAGCGCCCTGAGCGCCAGCGTGCCGGGCTCGAACGCCGAGCGCAGCAGCAGCGCCGCCACGGCCAGGGTGGCGGCCATCGGCAGGGGATTCAGCGTGGCGAACCAGGACGGGCCCGGCGCGCGCGAGCCGGGCGCGATCGGATGACGCGCGAAGGCGGCGCCCGCCCAGATCGAGCAGAGCGACGTGCCCACGGCGGTGAGATTGCTGGCTGCCGTGCCGAGGGCGGGGTGGCCGATTTCGAGCTGCGCCACGATCACGGTGATCAGGTTGCCCGCGATGCCGGCCACGAAGAGCCAGAAGGCCCGGCGGCCGGGACGCACGTCGCCGCGCAAGACCAGCAGGTTCAGCCCGATCAGCATCAGCACCTGCGCCGCGCCGTACACCCAGAAGAAGGCGCGGTCGCCCTCGGCGGCGCCCTGCAGCTGCGGCAGCGTGACGACGACGGCCAGTGCCGCGCCGAAGCCGAGGACGGTGGTGCTGACGTCGACGAGCAGCGTCCACCACGGCGCGCGCCGCGCCACGGTGGGCATGAGCAGGATGCCGGCGACGCCGAGGACGTAGGTGGCGAAGGTGCCCAGCGTGTCGGCGGCGGGCGGAATCGACAGGCCGGGGGCCAGGGCGCCCAGGGCCCACCACGCGGCCAGCGCGGCGCTGGCGGCGTAGGCCAGGGCGGTGACACGCAGGGCGAGACGCAGCCTGGGCCCCAGCGCCGCCCGGCGGGCGGCCCACAGGAAGACGGCGCATTCGGCGGCGCTCTTGACGGGGTAGAAGAGGTTGAGCGCGTCGGGCGAGCGGAATACCGCCGGGATGACGGACGGCAGCAGGCCGCCCAGCCCGAACAGGAGCCAGACGGCCGTGAGCATCCAGAGCCAGGCGGGGCTTGGCACGCCGGTATCCTACTCCGGTTTGGCCGCCGCGCGTCCGCGCGAGGCCCGGCTGTCGCCCGGCTGTGACCCCGGTTGTCGCATCCACCCCGGATCCTGTGGCCTGGCCCCCCGGGGAGGATGCTGGCCATGTCGCACGATCTGATGATGCGGGACGGCGAAGCGCGGCAGGCGGCGATGTTCTACGTGGGCGAGCGCCCCTGGCACGGCCTGGGCGTGCGCCTGGACGGGCCGCCCACGGCCGCTGAGGCCATCACGGCCGCCGGCCTGAACTGGCGCGTGGTGAAGGCGCCGCTCTACGTGGTGTCGGGCCACCGCGTGCATACGGTGGCCAACCGGTATGCCCTGGTGCGCGCCGACCGCCTGGGCGCCGACCAGTGCCCGGCCTTCGCCATCGTCACCGGCCAGTACGAGCCCTTGCAGAACCGCGACGCCTTCCGGTTCTTCGACCCCCTGGTGCGCGAGTTCCGGGCCGAGTACCACACAGCGGGGGCCCTCGGGAATGGCGAGCGCGTGTGGGTGCTGGTGCGCCTGCCCGACGTCATCCGCGTGGGGCGCGACGACGTGGTGGAGAAGTTCCTGTTGCTCACCACCACGCACGACGGCAGCGGGGCGGTGCAGGTGCTCTTCACGCCCATCCGGGTGGTGTGCCAGAACACCTTGAGCCAGGCGCTGGAGCGCGGCCGCGGGTTGCGCGTGCCGCACACGCGTGACCTCGAGTTCGGCATGGCCGGGGCGCGGGAGGTGGTGCTGCGGGCGCTGCGGCACTATCACGACACGGCGCAGGCCTTCGAGCGGATGCGGGCGTTCCGCCTGGACCAGGTGCTGCTGCAGCAGTACCTGGCCACGGTGTTTCCGGATCCGGCGCCGGGCGCGGTGCCGGACGGGGACGCCGCCGCCGTGGCGCGGCGCCGGGAGCAGACGCGCGCGCGGCGGTACTGGGCCGAGGCGCTGTTTGCCGAGGGTGAGGGGAACCAGGCGCCCGACGTGCGGGGCAGCCTGTGGGCGGCGTACAACGGCGTCACGGAGCTGGTGGATCATGGCGCGGCGCGGCTGGCCGGGCAGGGCGCCGGGGTCGAGCCTGGCGGCGTGGCGGGTTGGGGCGGCGTGCATCCGCCCGCGCCGCGGCCGGGTGGCGTGCGCCCGGCGCCGCCGCCCCCGATGACGAGCGCGCTGCGCAAGGCGGGCATGTCGGCCGCCCAGCGCCAGTTGCACGCGAAGTGGTTTGGCGCCGGGGCGACCGTGAAGGCGGACGCGTATGCGGCGGCTCTGCGCCTCGTGGCAAATGCATGAATCAATCCCGGATTGATTTATGCTCGGGCGCGTGGATCGATCTAACGGCTGGGAGGCGGTGGCCGCGCAGTTCATGGCCCGACGTTCGAGCATTGGCGCCGCCACGAATTCCGGCGTCGCTTCCCCCGCGCGTTGGTGGCCTGCGAGCCGGCGGAGGAATCCGGTTTCTTCGGCAGGACGTATGACGGGGTCGTGGCCGTCGGCCTGTTGTTCCTCCTGCCACCCGAAGCCCAGCAGGCGCTGATCCGCCGGGTCGGCGCGGCCCTGAAGCCGGGTGGCCGGTTCCTGTTCACGGCTCCCGTGCAGGCCGCGGTCTGGGCAGACGCCACGACCGGCCGCCCGTCGGTATCGTTGGGCGACGATGCCTGCCGGCGCACCCTGACGGAGGCTGGCCTCGACGTGGCCGGCGAGCACGTCGACGAGGGGGGCAATCATTACTACGACGCCGTCCGCGCCACGCCGGCGCGCCCGTGAAGGCCGATGTGTGTGCGGCGGCCCTGGGCCTGACGGCCGCTGGATAAATCAATCCGGGATTGATTGATTCGCCCGTGTAACTCCCCGGGCGGTGGTGCGTAGTGTAGGCAACGCATGGATACGACGACGTTCCACCAGCTCTACGAAGCCCACGCCCGGGACGTCTACCGCTTTGCCCGGTTCCTGTCGGGCAGCGAGGACACGGCCGAAGACGTGACGGCCGAAACGTTCCTGCGGGCGTGGGCCGGGCGCGGCAGCGTGCGGGTGTCCACCGCGCGGGCGTATCTGCTGGCCATCGCCCGCAACCTGGTGCGCGATCGGCGGCGCCACGCCCGGCGCTGGGTGGAGGCGCCGGTGCCCGACCGGGCGGTGCAAGGCAACGCCGAGCCCGCGCTCGAGCTGGCGCGCGTGACCGAGGCGCTGGCGCAGCTCCCGGCCGAGTATCGCGAGCCGCTGGCGCTGGTGGCGTCGGGCCTGAGTTATGAGGAGGCGGGCGGGGTGCTGGGCCTGCCGCTGAGCACGGTGAAGATCCGGGTGTTCCGCGCGCGCGTCATGCTGGCGACAGTCCTGGACCGATGACGGGGGAGAGTGCGATGACGTTGCACGACGATGTGATGACCGACCTGCTGACGGTGTACCTGGCGGGAGAGGCGTCGGCGGCCACGCGGGCGCTGGTCGAGGCTCGTGCCGCGGCCGACGCGGGGTTTGCGCGCCGGCTGGCGGCGGCACGGGACGTGTCGCTGGAGTCCGCCGCGCCGGCGGCTGCGCCCGATGCCGAGCTGCGGGCGCTGGGCCACACGCGTCAGTTCCTGTTTCTGCGGACGATGTTCGTGGCGTGGGGCGTGGTGTTCACGCTGCTGCCGCTCACCTTCACGTTTGGCGATGGCGGGGCGCAGTTCGTCTTCTGGGGGCGTCATCCCGGCCTGGTCTGGTCGTTCTGGAGCCTGGCGGCGGCCTCGTGGACGGCGGGCGTCTTGATGCACCGCCAGGTGCGTCACTCCGGGCTGTAGGCGCGGGGGCGGCCGGCCCGCCTCAAAATCAATCCGGGATTGATTATCAGCTGACGAGGGCGCGCAGGAAGCTGCGCGTCTTGGCCTCCACGCGTTTCTTGCCGCGTTTCTTGGCGTCGTACAGCGCCTCGTCGGCCCGTTTGACGATGGCCTCGGGCGTGTCGCCGGCGGCGTACTCGGTGACGCCGGCGCTGAAGGTGAAGGTGACGAAACGTTTCTCGCCGTTCACCTCGTATTCGTACGACGGGGCGATCTGCTGCATCACGGCGCCCACGCGCGTGCGGGCCTTGGCCAGGGCGGGCGTGTGCAGCAGCACGGCAAACTCGTCGCCGCCGTAGCGGGCCACCACCTCGCCGTATTCCAGGGCGTCGCTGAGCAGCTGGGTGGCGGCGATGAGGACGCGGTCGCCCACCTGGTGGCCGTGGCTGTCGTTGATGCCCTTGAAGTCGTCGAGGTCGATCATCGCCAGGGTGAAGGGGGTGTTCTCCCTGGTGGCGCGGGCCAGCCATTCGCGCAGGGCGATGTCGAAGCCGCCGCGGTTGGGGATGCCGGTGAGGGCGTCGGTGGCGGCCTCGGCGCGGGCCTTCTTCAGGTTCTCTTCCAGGGTTTTCACCTGGCCGGCCAGGCGGGCGGTGGTCTTGGCCTCGGCCTTCTGGCGTTCCTCGAGGGTGGCGCGCAGGATGGCCACTTCGCGGATGAGGCTGCGCTTCAGCTCGCGGATGTCCTGCAGGTCGACCATTTTTTCCATGGCCTGGGCGGAGCGCTGCATCTCGGCGTCGAACCTGGACGAATCGCCGCGGATGGCGTCGACGACGGAGCGGAGGGTGGCGACCAGGTCGACGAACTCGGCTTCGCGGTCGGCGGCCTCGGCGCGGAGGCGGCTGAGCATGACCTCGCAGTCCTGGACGATTTCGCGGGCGAGGGCGGCGAGTTCGAAGGGGTCCTGTTCTTTCTGGAGTGCGGAGCGCCAGGCGTCAATCCGTTGGCGGAGGGTGGCGGCCTTGCGCGTGGCGGCCTCGGGGAGGTGCTGGCCGATGAGGTAGAGGAGCTGGTCGGCGAGCGAGAGGAGGGCGTGGGCGCGCCGGGCGTCCTGGGGCTGGTTCAGGGCAAGTTCGATGAGCTGGGTCGACACAGGTACACTCCCGCCAAAGAGTCAGGGGAGTAATCGGCAGGAGGCG
>CAYNDV010000100.1:0-16801 GCA_964396055.1 uncultured Vicinamibacterales bacterium
GCCGGCCCGCCCGCCGGCATGGCCGGCGGCGCTGCGGCCTTCGCGCAGAGGCCCGGGGGCGGTGCTGGCCCCGGCGCCCAGGCTGCGGCGCGTGCGACGGGTGACACCCCGGCCGCGGCCGAGAGCCTCGACCAGCGGCTGCTGCAGTGGATGGACGCCGACAAGGTGGACGGGTTCGTGGCCTGGACGAAGTTCGCACACCCGACCCTCGGCGAGGTCGAGATCGGCGGCTTCAAGCCCTACGCTGCCGTGAATCCGCCGCCGGCGAAGATCGCCGAACTCGGTGCCAGTCACACGAAGTTCGCCCTGCACCTGACGTCCCTCTTCCCGAAGGTGAAGGTCGTCAAGGCCGACGCGACAGCCCTGGCTGCCGGCATCTACCGGATCAAGGCCGAGGTCGAGAACAGCGGGTTCCTGCCCACGGCCCTGGCCCACGCCGTCACCGCGCGCGCCGTGCTGCCGGTGATGGTCCAGTTGGGCGTGCCGCCCGAGTCGATCATCACGGGCCGCGAGAAGACGGTCATGGTGCCGACGATCGCCGGATCGGGTGGCCGGCAGGTCTTCGACTGGGTCGTCAGCGCAAAGCCGGGCACCACGGTCACGGTGAAAGCCGTGGCCCAGAAGGGCGGCACCGACACCGCCACCATCACGCTGCGTTAGGCAGCCGACGAGGAGGACCGATGAACACGACGATTCAGCGATTCATCTCCGCCGCCGGCGCGCTGCTGCTCGCGGGCGCGGTGGGCACCACGACGGCCGCCGGCCAGGCGGCCACGAAACCGGCCCAGGCGCCGGCCGCGAAGGCTTCGGCGGGCACGCCTGTGGCCGCCGTGTCGTCCGAGCGCGCCTACACGGTGAAGCTCGACTTCAACCGCTGGCACACCACGGCCGAGCTGTATGCCGACATGAAGGCCCTCGAGAAGGCCTACCCGAAGTTCCTGAAGTACATCTCGCTCGGCAGAAGCCACGGCGGCCGCGACATCGCGGCCATGATCGTCAACAACCCCGACACGGGGTCCGACACCTCCAAGCCGGCGATGTACATCGAGGCCAACATCCACGGCAACGAGGTCCAGGGCGGCGAAGTCTGCCTCTACACCATCTGGTACCTGATGGAGCACTACGGGAAGATCGACCGCATCACGAAGCTCGTCAACGAGCGCGCCTTCTACATCGTCCCCACCGTGAATCCCGACGGCCGCGACTACTTCATGTTCGGCACCGGCGCCGGCGCCCGCACGGGCCACGTGCCGGTGGACGATGACGGGGACGGCCTGTTCGAAGAAGACGGCCCGGACGACCTGAACAGCAACGGGACGATCGAGCAGATCCGCAAATACGTCCCGGGTGAAGGCACGCATCGCGTGAGCGCCCTCGACCCGCGCATCATGGAGCCGGTGCGCCTGGGCGAGAAGGGCGACTGGATCGTCCTGGGCCAGGAGGGCCTCGACAACGACGGCGACGGCCGCATCAACGAGGACGGCCCGGGCGGCTACGACCCCAACCGCAACTTCGCGTCCGACTGGCAGCCGAACTACGTGCAGAGCGGCGCGATGGACTACCCGTTCCAGTTGCCCGAGGCGAAGGCCGTCAACGACTTCCTGGTGGCCCACCCGAACATCGCCGGGCTGCAGACGTACCACAACAGCGGCGGCATGATCCTGCGCAGCCCCGGCGCCGAGCAGACGGGCGAGTACCCGCGCAGCGACGTGGCGGCCTACGACGAGATCGGCCGCACCGGCGAGCGCATGCTGCCGTACTACCGCTACATCGTCATCTGGAGCGGGCTGTACACGGTGCACGGCGGCGTCACCGACTGGGGCAACGACGGCCTGGGCATCATGTCGTTCTCGAACGAGCTGTGGAACGGCGGCCAGTACTTCACCAGCCCCGAGCTGAAGGAGCAGCAGAAGGACCCCGAGAGCCCGATCGCGCCGCGGGTGGCCAACTACTTCTTCAACGACCACCTCGAGTTCGGCGATCAGTTCATCGAGTGGAAGGCCTTCGAGCACCCGCAGTACGGGCCCGTCGAGCTGGGCGGGATGAAAAAGACGTTCGGCCGCGTGCCGCCGCGCTTCATGAACGAGGAGCTGTGCCACCGCAACATGGCGTTCACGCTGTACCAGGCTGACGAGATGCCGCTGATGCAGATCGGCGCCACGAAGGTGGAGAAGGTGGCCGACGGCGTCTTCAAGGTGTGGGTGGACCTGGTGAACGACAAGGCCGTGCCCACGATCCTCGCGAAGGCCGCGGCCAACAACGTGGTGCCGCCCGACCTGATCTCGGTCGACGGCAAGGCGGTCGAGGTGTTGTCGGCCAGCTGGGTGCCCAGCAAGTGGCGCCCTGGCGTGGCGCAGATGATCGATCAGAAGGACCTGAAGCGGATCCTCGTGCGCAGCGGCCACCCGGCCCACGCCACGAAGACGCTGCAGTACCTCGTGAAAGGCGCCGGCAGCTTCATGGTGAAGTATGCCAGCGCCAAGGGCGGCACCGTCCAGAAGACCATCGCGCTCCAGTAGCGCGGCGGCGTTACTGCCAACCCTGCCTGGCCAGGGCCTGCGGCGGCCCGTCCTGCGCGGTCGAGAACGCGCGGAGGCGGAACCGGTACTCGTAGGTCCTGGCCGGCAGCTGGTAGGCCTCGTGGGGCAGGGCGCCCCAGCTGTTGTCCCCGCCGACGCCCATCTGGGCCAGGTCCAGGTTCACGTACACCTCGGGCCGCTTGCGCGCGTTCCACGTGTGGTGCGCCGGCACGAGGTCCGCGTGCGTGTAGTGGCGCGCCGACGCGCTGAGGCGCGGCAGGCCCGACGCCAGCAGCCCCACGCCCTCGGCGTTGGTCAGGGCCATCCAGCGCACGTCAGCCTTGTTGCCGTTCTCCTGCGGCCGCGAGTACTCGGTCCACTGCTGATCGACTGTGCCCCGGTACAGGTTCACCCGCGCCACCTTGCGGTCGCTGTAGGTCTCCTCCGGGCCTGGCCCGAACCACGTCATCCGGTCGAACCCGGCCGGCATCACGAGTTGCGTACCCACGCGGGGCATCATGGGCAGGTTCGGCGCGCCCGGCACCACGCGGACGTCGACGATGATGTCGCCCGTGCCGTGGACGGTGTACGACACCGTGGCGGTGCCCTGCACGGGGGCGAGGCTGCCCTCCACGTCCACGCGCACCGTGCCGGCGCCCAGGCGCGTGGCCGTCACGCGAGTTGCCGCCCACGCTTCGGTGGCCTGGCGCCACACCGCCAGGCGGCCGTTGAGGCGCGCGCCACGATCGTTGTCGGTCCACGCGCGCCAGAAGTCCGGCTGGGGCCCGCGCTGGAGCACGTTCACGCCCCGCGTGGTCAGTGATGCCAGCGTGCCGTCGGCCTTGTTGAACGTCGCCGCAAATGTGCCGCCGGTCACCGTGATGCGGCCGTCCGCGTCCTCGAGCGTCACGGGCGGCGCCGCCGAGGCGTCGGCGGGCTTCGCGGGTGCCGACACGGGGAGCACGAACTGCTCCCAGGCCATTTCGTCGCCCGTCCGGCCGCCCCACGCCGTCGGCCGCGCCAGGCGGTACGACAGGTTCAGGAAGTACTCCACGCCGGGCTTCGGCGTGATGGTGGGCAGCGGGATGCGCACCACCTGCTTCCCGCGCGGGGCGATGGCGAACGGCGGCATGGGCCCGTACGCCAGCAGGGCGTTGTCGGCCTGCACGCTCCAGAACCCGGCCACGGCATCCTCGAGATTCGTGAAGTCGTGCCAGTTGGTGATCTCGACGTCGCCGGTGGCGAGATTCACCGGCGCCGTGTGCACGTACTGGTAGTACTTCTTCACCGTCAGCAGGCCCGGGTGCGGCTCGCGGTCCGCCGACACGAGGCCGTTCATGCAGAAGTTGCCGTCGGTGGGAATGGTGACCGGCCCGAAGTCGCCGCCGTAGGCGATGTAGGTGTTGGCGCGATCGACCTGGCGCGTGCCGTTCATGAACTCGGGGCCCGGCAGGAGCCGGCGCTTCGGGTTCATCTGGCGCTCGCCGGCGGCGGGGATGATCGTGCGGATGCCCTGGTCCACCCAGTCCCACACGAACGCGCCCTGCAGCTGCGGCCGGCTGTAGAACAGCTTCCAGTACTCGTCGAGGGCCCCCGTGCTGTTGCCCATGGCGTGGGCGTACTCGCACAGGATCATCGGCCGCGACTGGGGCACGCTGCCGTACGTCGCCACCTGCGCGGGCCGCGTGTACATCGGCACCACGAGGTCGGTGTGCGGCCGCTCGCCGGCCTGCTCGTACTGCACGGGCCGCGAGGGATCGCGCTGCTTGATCCACGCGCTGGTCGCCTCGAAGTTCACCCCGTCGCCCGCTTCGTTCCCCAGGGACCAGATGATCACGGACGGGTGGTTCTTGTCGCGCTCCACCATGCGCTGGGTCCGATCCAGGTGCGCCGTCTTCCACGCCGGGTTGTTCCCCAGCGTCCGGTCGGCGTCGTACCCCATGCCGTGCGACTCGATGTTGGCCTCGTCCACCACATACAGGCCGTACTCGTCGCAGAGGTCGTACCACGCGGGGTCGTTGGGGTAGTGCGAGGTCCGGACGGCGTTGATGTTGTGCTGCTTCATCAGGCGGATGTCGCGCAGCATCGACTCGCGTGAGATCGTGTGGCCCGTGTCGGCGTCGTGCTCGTGGCGGTTCACGCCCTTGATCAGGATCGGCACGCCGTTCACCTTCAGCTGCCCGTCCGCCACCTCGACGCGGCGGAACCCGACCTGCTGCGGCACCACCGCGAGGGTCCGGCCCCGGTCGTCGAGCAGCGTGACCAGCACCCGGTACAGGGTCGGGTGTTCCGCCGACCACCGGCGCGGCGTGGCCACGCGCTCGGTGACGGTGACCCGGGCCTCGGCACCGGCGCCGACCGTCGCCTGCTGCGTGACCGGCGGGAAGACCGGCGTCCCCGACTGATCGACCAGGGCCACCTGGATCGACGGCGAGACCGCCGCGGCACCGGCGTTCGTCACCCACGACGTCACGGTCAGCGTTCCGTCCCGATACTGGTCATCGAGCGTGGCCCCGATCTCGAGATCACGGATACGGACCGTGCCTGGCGACCACAGCCACACGTCCCGGAAGATGCCGCTCAGCCGCCAGAAATCCTGGTCCTCGAGGTACGACCCGTCACACCAGCGGTACACCTCGACGGCGATCAGGTTCTCGCCGTCCTTCAGGTACTTCGTCAGGTCGAACTCGGCGGGCGTCCGCGAGTCTTCGCTGTAGCCCACGCGCTGGCCGTTCACCCAGAGGTAGAACGCCGACTCCACGCCCTCGAAGGTCACGAACACGGGCCGGCCCTTCCACTCCGCCGGCACCGTGAAGGTGCGCCGGTAGGACCCCACCGGGTTGATGTCGGGCGGGATGTACGGGGGCGTGTTGGTGCCCCAGGGGTAGGGGATGTTCATGTAGATCGGGATGTCGTAGCCCTCGAACTGCCAGTTCGACGGCACCCGGATCGTGGGCCACGCCGCGTCGTCGAAATCGACGGCGTGAAACCCCTGCGGGCGCGCGTCCACGCGCGCGGCGAAGTGGAATTTCCAGGGGCCGTTCAGCGATCGGTACCACGGCGAGCCCGACCGATCTCCGCGGCGGGCCGACGCCTCGTCCGGGAACAGGGTGAAGTGCGCGCGCGGCGCCTCCTTGTTCACGCCGACAACGGCCGGGTCCTGCCATTCGGGCACGCCCGGCCCCTGCGCCGCCACGGGTCCGCCGGCCGGCGTTACCGCCAGCATCCCGACCACTCCTGCCAGGCCCAGCCACACTCGTGCGATCGTCATCCCGTGCCCCCTGTGCGCACAGCAGCATACGCCAGAACGCCGCCGCGGTGCCGCCGGGGGGGCGCGCCGGCGCCCGGCGCCGGCCGTGCCGGGCTGATATACTCGCCGCCAGGACCGAAGGAGGGCTGGCCTGTGGCTGGACGACGTGGCATTGGCGTGGTGGTGGCCCTGATCGTCGCGGGCATTCTCGTCTCGATGGCCGGCACGCTCTTCATGGTGCTGATGGCCGGCAGCGAACCGCGGGTGGCCCAGGGCTCGGTGCTCACGCTCAAGGTGGCGGGCGATCTCGACGAGGTGCCGCCGGAGACCCTCTTCGGCCTGTCGTCGGCCAGCCGCGACACGCTGCGGTCGGTGGTGGACATGCTGCGCAAGGCGAAGGCCGACAGCCGCATCTCGAGCGTCGTCATCACGCCGGGGGCGCTGGGCACGCCCAGCTGGGCCAAGCTCCAGGAGGTCCGCGACGCGATTGTCGACTTCCGCAAGTCGGGCAAGAAGGCCGTGGCGTTTCTCGAGTACGGCGGCGATCGTGAGTACTTCCTCGCCACCGGCTGCGAGAAGATCTTCCTGCTGCCGACCAGCCCGCTGGACCTGAGCGGCATCGCCACCTACGACCTGTTCCTGCGCGGCACGCTCGACAAGATCGGCGCCCGGGCCGACTTCGCCCACATCGGCGACTACAAGACCGCGCCGAACCAGCTCACCGAAACCGGCTTCACGCCGGCGCACCGTGAGATGCGCGAGTCGTTGAACCGCGACCTCTTCGAGCAGCTGGTGGCGGCCGTGGCCGAGGCGCGCAAACGCACGCCGGACGACGTGCGGGCGCTCATCGACGACGGACCATTCCTGCCGGAAGACGCCCTGAAGGCCGGGCTGGTGGACGACCTGGTCTATGAGGACCAGATTGACGACAAGGTGAAACTCGGCCTGTCGAACGCGGAGCGCCGGGTCACGGGCGAGACCTACCGCCGCGTGAGCGCGTCATCGGCCGGGCTCGGAGGCGGCTCGCGCATCGCGGTCATCAACGTGGTGGGCATCATCACGTCGGGCCGCAGCGGCTACGACCCGATGAACGGCCCCGTGGCGGGGTCCGACACGATCACGGAGTACATCCGCAAGGCGCGGTCGGACGCGTCGGTGCGCGCCATCATCCTGCGCGTGGACAGCCCGGGCGGGTCGTCGGTGGCGTCGGACGTCATCTGGCACGAGCTGATGCGCACCCGCCGGGGCAATACGCGGCCCCTGGTGGCGTCGATGTCCGACCTGGCGGCGTCGGGTGGGTATTACGTGGCGATGGCCGCCCCCGACATCGTGGCGCAGCCGGGCACGCTCACCGGCTCGATCGGCATCTACGGCGGCAAGCTGGTGCTGGGCGGCACCTACGAGAAGCTCGGCATGCGCATCGAGCCGCTCAGCATCGGGCGCCACGCCGAGATGGGATCGCCGGTGCGGCCGTTCAACGCCGACGAACGCGCCAAGCTCGAGGCGCAGTTGCAGGCCTTCTACGAGCAGTTCGTCGAGAAGGTGGCCGAGTCGCGCAAGATGAAGCCCGAGGCCGTGGACGCCGTGGCCCAGGGGCGGGTGTGGACGGGCCTGCAGGCGAAGCAGCACGGCCTGGTGGACGCCCTGGGCGGCCTCGACCGGGCCATCGCGATCGCCAAGGAGCGCGCGAAGATCCCGGCCGCGCAGCAGGTGGAGCTGGTCGTCTACCCGCCGCGCAAGTCGCTCTTCGAGCTGGTGTCCGAGTCGCTCGACGGCATGGAGAGCGGCGGCGGCGTGTGGGGCCTCGTCGGCGCACGCGAGCGCCAGGCCGTGCGCGTGCTGTCGGCCCCGGCGCTGCTGTTCCGCCGCGGCGAGCCGCTGGCGCTGATGCCGTTTGGGGTACTTCGATAGACAGAAGACAGAAGACAGAAGACAGAATAGACACGCCTCAAGGAGAACGGGCGCGACGTGTAGTGCAGGGCTTCAGCCCTGCCCCTCGCCGCGCCCGTCCTCGCCTCTAGCCTCTAGCCTCTAGCCTCTAGCCTCTAGCCTCTAGCCTCTAGCCTCTAGCCCCCGATGAGCCGCTGCAGGACCTCGGGGTTCATGACGATCGTCATCTTCTGCTTCGCCTTCGACATGTAGGACGCCAGGAACTGGCCCTGCCGTTCGCGCAGCAGTTCCTGCTTCATGCCGTCGCGCGCGCCGGCGAGTTCGTCGGCCGGCACGTCCTTGCGCTCGAGCACCTTGACGATGGTGGTGCCGTTGAGGGTCGCGATCGGGTCGCTCACCGCGCCGACGGCCATGCCGAAGACGGCCTTCTCGACGGTCTGGTTGTAACCCACCTCGGGCAGCGGCGTGCCGCGGGCGATGAGCTCGCTGGTCTTGGCCTCGACGCCGGCCTTTTTCGCCGCCGCCTCGAAGTCCGCGGCGGCCTTCAGGGTGGCGCCCATGGTGGCCGCCCGCTCGGTGGCGAGCGTGCTGGCCTTCTCCTTCGTCACGTCGTCGCGCACGCGGTCCTTCACCTCATCGAGCTTCGGGATCGACGGATCCTGACGCCCGGCCAGGGCGGCGAACACGAAGCCGCGGGGCGTACGGACGGCGCCGGTCACCTTGCCGTCCTCGAGGTCGAACACCTCGGCGGCCACCTGCGGCGCGGCGCCCAGGCCCAGGATGGGCTCCTCGCGGGTGAAGAACCCGGATTCCTGCACCTTCCAGCCGCGGGCCGAGGCCACCTTGTCGAGGTCGGCCGGCACCTTCAGCGTGGGCGCAATCTCGGCGGCGAGGGCCGAGGCCTGCCGCTGCACCCGCTCGGTCTTCAGCTGCTCGGTGATCGCCGGGCGGACCTCGTCCAGCGTGCGGGTGGCGGCGGGCTTCTTGTCCGCCACCTTGATGATGTGGAAGCCGAAGGACGTCTTGATCAGCTCACTGACCGTCCCCGGCGCCAGGGTGAACGCCGCCTCCTCGAACTCGGGCACCATGCGGCCGCGCGAGAAGTAGTCGAGGTCGCCGCCCAGGGCCTGGCTCTGCTCGTCCTCGGAGTACTTCTTCGCCAGCGCGGCGAAGTCGCCGCCCTGCTTCACCTCGGCGAGCACCCTCTCGGCCGCGGCGCGGACGACGGCCTCGTCCTTGCCCTCGGTCTTCAGCAGGATGTGGCTCGCGCGCACCTGCTCGGGCGTGGAGTACTGGTCGAGGTTGTTGTTGTAGTAGCGCTCGATCTCGCGCGACGGCACCGTGACGCCCGCGCGCAGCTGGTCCTCGTCGACGAGGACGTAGCGGATCTTGCGGCGCTCGCCCACCCGGTAGGTGTCCTTGTGCGCCTCGTAGTAGGCCGCGATCTCGGCGTCGGTCGCGGTCACCTGGGCGCGGAAGGTGTCGGCGGAGACGTGCACCAGCTGCACCTTCACCTTCTCGTTGCGGCGCTTGTACTCGGCGTCGGCCTCGGCGTCGGTCACGGTCACCCAGTCGGTGACCATGGCGCGCAGCTTCTCGACGGTGAGCTGGCGGCGCAGGCTGGCCTCGAACTGGGACGTGGTCAGGGGCGGGCGCGCCATGTCGAGCACCTGGCGGTAACGCTGCTCGCCGACGAACTGGCCGTTCTCCTGGAACTCGGGCATGGCCAGGATGCGGTGGCGCACCTCGTCGTCGGTGACGGTGATGCCGAGGCGCTCGGCCTCCACCATCGCCGCCTCCTGGTCGACCAGCTGCTGCAGGATCTGCTGGTCGAAGCCCAGCTGCCGCAGGAGCTGCTCGTTGATGCCCTGGCCGTAGGCGTTGCGGTAGGCCTGCATCTGGTTCTGGTAGACGCGCGAGAACTCGGCCGCCGTAATCGATCGACCGTTGACCCGGGCCACCTCGTCGGTGGGGGCCGCGGTGCCGCTGCCGTCGCTGCCGAGGAAGTCGGGAATGTAGAAGATGATGAAGGCGAGCACCACGAGCGCCAGGCTCCACTTGAGCCAGCCCTTGTGACGCCGCATGCGGTCGAGCATCGTCATGGTACGAGTCACTCCAGGGGTGCCAGGTCCGGGCGCACCCTCCCCGGAGGCGCGCGACGGCGCCCCGCCACCGACCTGCACGGGTGGTGGAACTCCTAAGTGTATCGCCAGAAGTCGCGCAGCCGCAACCAGTTAACCGCGGCGTCCCCGACCGGGATTGCCGCCCCGGCGGTCCGCTGGCGCCAGGCGCGGGCTTCGGGACCCGTCAAGGTGCGCCCGTGTGCTATATTTGCTGAGAACTGAGGTACTTAGCGTGCCACGGCCGGGATCCGGTCCCAGCCTGACGCCCGCCATAACCAAAGTCTGTACCCGGCGTGCAGGCGCACCGGCTCCGTACCGATCCTGGGAGGCGCCGGCGACATCCCCTCGGGGCGCGGCCGGCCGGGTGACTGCGAGGCTGCGTGCCCGCCGGAAGGACGACCCAGCGCGCTCAGTCGCCGGACGCGAGTCCCGCGGCCCGCATCCGCGGCACGCAGGCGGCGGCCCGCGCGGCGCTCGCGCAGCGCGGCACGCTGACGGACCTGCTGCGCGACACGCTCGGCGAGTCCGATCCGGGGCGGATTGCGTCGGTGTTCATCGACCGCCTGTCGGTGTGGCTGCCGTTCGAAGGCTGGGGCGTCGTCATGGCGGACGGGTTCGGCCAGGTGACCCTGGCGGGGGCGCGCGGCCTGCGCGACGGCCTGCACGGGCCGCTGCTGGCCGTGGGCACGTGGGTGATCCAGGAGGGCGAGCCGTTCCGCTCGGGCAACCTCGCGCGCGACCCGCGCATCGCCGGCGCGATGCCGTCCACGGTGCTGGCGCTGCCGCTGTTCTGCCGCGGCCACATCATCGGGGCGGTGGTGGGGATCGAGGCGGCGCCGAGCCCGCGGGCGCCGCAGTTGTCGGCCCGGGTGAGCGGGCTGCTGACGGCGGCCCTCGAGACGGTGGCCTACGGCCTGGACCAGGCCTTCCGCCTGCAGCGGGCCGAGGCGATGTCGGTGACCGACGACCTCACGGGGCTGTACAATTCGCGGTTCCTCAAGGAGGCGCTGCACCGCGAGGCGAAGCGGGCGATGCGCTACGGCCGGCCGGTCACGGTGCTGTTCGTGGACCTCGACGGGTTCAAGAGCGTGAACGACACGCACGGGCACCTGGCGGGCAGCCGGACGCTCGTGGAGGTGGGCGCCATCATCCGTTCGAGCGCGCGCGAGAGCGACATCGTGGCGCGGTACGGCGGCGACGAGTTCGTGGTGGTGCTGCCCGACACGGGCAGCGACGGCGGGCTGGTGGTGGCGCGGCGCATCCGCGACCGCATCGCGGCCGAGAGCTTCCTGGCGTCGGCCGGCATCGGCTGCCGGCTCACGGCGTCGGTGGGCGTGGCCGCGCTGCCCGAGATGGGGCGGTCGGCCGAGGAACTGCTCGACTCGGCGGACCGGGCGATGTACCACGTGAAGGAAACCGGCAAGAACAACGTCTGCCTGGCGCCGCGCGTCTGACGCCGGGTCTTTCTGGAGTAACGAGTTTGGGCCTGCGAAGTCTGTTTTCCCTGTTCTCGAGCGACCTGGCCATCGATCTGGGCACCGCGAACACCTGCGTCTACGCCCGCGGCCGCGGCATCGTCGTCAACGAGCCGTCGATCGTGGCCATCAACAAGGTCAACGGCAAGGTGGAGGCCGTGGGCAAGGAAGCCAAGGACATGCTCGGGCGGACGCCCGGCAACATCGTGGCGATCAAGCCCATGAAGGACGGCGTCATCGCCGACTTCGAAGTGACCGAGAAGATGCTGACCTACTTCATCAAGAAGTCGCACAACGGCGCCATGTGGGTCAGGCCCCGGATCGTCATCGGCGTGCCGTCGGAGATCACGCAGGTGGAGAAGCGGGCGGTCAAGGACAGCGCCTACCGCGCCAAGGCCAGCGAGGTGCACCTGGTGGAGGAGGCGATGGCCGCCGCCATCGGCGCGGGCATGCCCATCACCGAGCCGACGGGCAACATGATCGTCGACATCGGCGGCGGCACCACGGATATCGCGGTCATCTCCCTGGCGGGCATCGTCTACAGCAAGGCGGTGCGCGTGGCGGGCAACGAGATGGACGAGGCGATCATCCAGTACATCAAGCGGAACTACAACCTGCTCATCGGCGAGCGGACGGCGGAGCAGATCAAGATGGAGATCGGCTCGGCGTTCCCCCTCGACGAGCGGTTGACGATGGAGATCAAGGGCCGGCACCTGATCGAGGGCGTGCCCAAGACCATCACGATCAGCGACGAGGAAATCCGCGAGGCCCTGGCCGAGACCGTGAACGTGATCGTCGACGCCGTGCGCGTGGCCCTCGAGCGGACCCCGCCGGAGCTGTCCGCCGACATCGTCGATCGCGGCATCGTGCTCACGGGCGGCGGCTCGATGCTGAAGAACCTGGACAAGCGGCTGCGCGAGGAGACCGGCCTGCCCCTGGCGATGGCCGAGGATCCCCTCTCGTCGGTCGTCTACGGGGCCGGCAAGATGCTGTCGGACTTCAACCTGTTGCGCAAGATCTCGATCGACTGACGCGCGGATCGCGGGCTCCGGCCTGGACGGGCCGGTCCGCGGGCGCGACGGGCAACGCATGGCCCTTCCGGACATCCGCCACCGTGTCCGCTATCTGTTTGCCGCGGTCATGGTCGGGCACATCCTGCTCATCTCCTCCCAGGTGAACTCGCAGCGTGGCGTGTCCCTGCTGCAGGAGGCCCTGACGCTGGCCGTCGTCGAGACGCAGCGCGTGGCCTGGGGCGTGGTCGGCGGCGTGCGCCACGTGTGGGACTCGTACGTCGCCCTGCGCGGCCTGCGCGCGGAGAACGACCGGCTCGCGCGTGAGGCGGCGGACCTGCGCGTGCAGCTGCAGCAGGAGCGGGCCCTGGCGCGCGGCGCCGGCGAGCTGCGCGAGCTGCTCGGGCTGCGCCAGCAGCTGGCGTGGACGACCGAGGCCGCCGAGGTGATCGGGGGGAGCGCGTCGCCGGATTTCCGCGCCATCACGATCGACAAGGGCCACGCCGCCGGCCTGCGCGACGACATGGCCGTCATCGCCCCGGCCGGCGTCGTGGGCCGCACCGTGGATCCCTCGCCGCGCGCCTCGTCGGTGCAGCTGCTCACCGACCAGAACGCCGCCGCCGCGGCGATGGTGGCCCGGTCGGGATCGCAGGGCATCGTGGTGGGCGCCGGCGACGGCAGCCTGCGCCTGGAGTACCTGTCGGCGGTGGCCGACGTGCACGAGGGCGACGAGGTGGTCACCGCCGGGCTCGACGGCGTGTACCCGAAGGGCATCCGGATCGGCCGCGTGAGCCGCGTGGAGCGCGCCGGGCCGTCGATCCGGCGGGTCGTCGTCGCGCCGGCGGTCGACTTCTCGAGCCTCGAACTGGTGCTGGTGGTGACGACGCCGCCGGCGCCGGTCGTCGGGCCGGGGCGCCCGTGAAGCAGGCGGCCCGTGTCCTCGGCGCGATCGGGGCGGCGCTGGTGCTGCAGAGCCTGCTGGCGCGGGGCCTCGGCGACGCGCGGCTGTACATCGACCTGCCCCTGGTCGCCGTGGTCTGGACGGCGTTGACCGGGGGACGGGTGGCGGGCCTGCTCGGCGGCACGCTGGCCGGCCTGGCGCAGGACGCCGCGGGCGGCGGCGTCCTGGGGATCAGCGGCCTGGCCAAGAGCCTGGCGGGGTTCCTGGCCGGGGTCACCGGCACGCAGTTCATCGTGACGCAGACCCTGCCCCGCGTCCTGGTGTTCATGGGCGCGACGGCGGTGAGTTCGGGGCTCTTCATGGCGCTCTACGCGATGCTCGGCCTGCGCCAGTTCGACCGCGCGTGGCTCGACATCCTGCTGCAGGCCGCCAGCAACGGGCTGGTGGGCGCCATGATCTTCGAGGTGGCCGACGTCCTGCCCGGCATGCGCGAGCGCTGGCGCGTGCGGCGCGAGTACCGGCAGCGCGCGAGGTTCCGCTGACGATGGTGCCCGGAGTTACCGAGGATCGCCGCCGCATCAACGTCCGCCTGCTCGTCCTCAAGGTGGCCACGGTGGTGGTGTTCCTGGCGCTCGGCGTGAGCTTCTGGTACCTCCAGGTGGTCCGCCACCAGCAGTACCAGGTGATGGCCGAGAACAACCACCAGCGGCGCCTGCCGCTGCGCGCCCCGCGCGGCATCCTCTTCGACCGCCGCGGCCGCGTCCTGGTGGAGAACCGCGACGCCTTCTCGATTTCCATCCTGCGGGAGCACACCACGAACCTCGACCGGACGATCCAGATGCTGGCGTCGGCCACCGGCGTTGCCGAGAGCGACGTGCGCGCCGCCGTGGGCCGCTACCGCGGCCAGCCGTCGTACCGGCCCGTCGTCGTCATCAACGACGCCACGCTGGCGCAGGTGTCGGCGGTGCTGGCCCGGCGGCTCGACCACGAGATGCCGGGCGTGGTCGTCGAGCGCGTGCCCACGCGGCGGTATCCCGAAGGCGGCCTGGCGGCCCACCTGATCGGGTACGTCGGCGAGGCCACGGAGGCGCAGGTGAGCGCGAGCGGCCTGCGCAGCGGGGCCATCGTCGGCCAGTCGGGCGTGGAGCGCGCCTACAACCGCCAGTTGATGGGCATCGACGGCGAGCGCCGCGTGATGGTGAACAGCGTGGGCCGCGAGGTGAACACCCTCGAGGAAGTGATGCCCACCGAAGGCCAGCGCGTGCAGTTGACGATCGACTACGATGTCCAGCGCGCGGCCGAGACGGCCTTCCGGGAACTGGGGTTCGCCGGCGCGGCCGTGGTGCTCGACCCGCGCACGGGCGAGATCCTCTCGCTCGTGAGCCTGCCCGCCTACGATCCCAACGCGTTTGCCGCCGGCATCGACCGCGTCTCGTGGTCGCGCCTGAACACCGACCGCCTGCGCCCGCTGCAGAACCGCGCGATCCAGGGCCGCTACTCGCCCGGCTCGACCTTCAAGGCCATCGTGGCCACGGCGGCCCTCGAGGAGGGGATCGTGACGCCGGACCACAAGGTCCTGTGCCTGGGCGGCGCGACGTTCTACGACCGGTTCTTCCAGTGCAACACGAAGGGCGGCCACGGCTACGTGGACATGCGGCGCGCCATCGAGAAGTCGTGCAACGTGTACTTTTACACGCTGGGCAACATGCTGGGCGTGGACCGCATCCACAAGTGGGCGGAGATCCTCGGGCTGGCGGGGCAGACGGGCGTGGACCTGCCCAACGAGGCCGACAGCCTCGTGCCGTCCACCGCCTGGAAGAAGGCGCGGACGGGGCAGAAGTGGTACGCGGGCGAGACGATCTCCGTCGCCATCGGCCAGGGGCAGGTGTCCGTGACGCCCATCTCGCTGGCCGCCGCCTACGCGGCGATCGCCAACGGCGGGTCGCGGGTGACGCCGTACCTGCTGCGGGCGTTCGACAGCGGGTCCGGCTGGCGCATGCAGACGCCGCCGCCGCCGCCGACGGCCCCCGTGCGCCTGCACGCCGAGACGGTGTCCACCCTGCACGACGGCCTCTGGGCGGTGGTGAACGGCGCGGGCACGGGCCGCAACGCGCGCGTGGAGGGCCGCGACGTGTCGGGCAAGACCGGCACCGCCCAGGTCATCTCGCTGCAGGGCGGCAAGCAGGCCGCCGGCAAGACCGACCGGGATTTGCGGGACCACGGCTGGTTCGCCTTCTTCGCGCCGCGCGACAACCCCGAGATCGCCGGCGTGGTGTTCGCCGAGCACAGCGAGCACGGGTCGGAGGCGGCGCGCATCGCGCGCCACGTGATCGAGACCTATTACGCCGTCAAGGAGGGCCGGCCGCTGCCGGTCTTCGTGGCGCCTCCCGTGCCCGGGCCCGTGGCCGTCGCGGCCGCCGCGACCGCGGTGCCGGGCGCCGCCCCGAGGCCGCAGTAGGAGCCGCGCCATGCTGGAACGACGGCTCTACCTGCACGTGGACTGGCTCCTGGTGAGCGCCGTCTATCTGCTCGCCGTCATCGGAACGGTTCTGATCTACGCCGCCACCAACGACCCCACGCGCGCCACGGCGTCGCGGCTCTACATGACGCAGGTGTACGCCCTCGGCCTCGGCACCGTGGCGCTCATCATCTGCGCGTCGATCGACTACCGGGTGCTGGCCGACCGGTCGCACCTGTTCTACATCGCCCTGCTGGCCCTGCTGCTCTACGTGCTGTTCTTCGGCGCGGTGCGCGGCGGCGGCCGGCGCTGGATCGCGCTGCCGGTCTTCAACCTGCAGCCCTCCGAACTCGTCAAGGTGGGCCTGGCCCTGCTGCTGGCCCGGCTCTACGGCGACAGCCGCCGGCGCGTGCCCACCGCCACCGACCTGGCGATCGGCGGCGTGCTGACGGCGATCCCGCTCCTGCTCATCGCGCGGCAGCCCGACCTGGGCACGGCCGTCACCCTCATCCCCGTGCTGGCGGGCATCGTCTTCGTGGCCGGCATGCGCCTGAAGGTGGCCGGCGCCCTGCTGGCCCTGGCCATCGTGGCGTCGCCCGTGGTGTGGGCGTACGGCCTGCAGGACTACCAGAAGGGGCGCATCCTGACCTTCCTCGACCCGTGGCGCGACCCGCGCGGCGCGGGGTACCAGCAGATCCAGGCCCAGATCACCGTCGGCTCCGGCGGACTCTGGGGCAAGGGGTTCCAGCAGGGCACCCAGGGGCAGCTGAGCTTCCTGCCGGTGGCCCACAACGACTTCATCTTCTCCGTGCTGGCCGAGGAGCACGGCTTCGCCGGCGTGCTCGCCGTGCTGGCGCTGTACGCGTTTGTCGTCATGCGCGCGCTCGAGACCGCGCGCCTGGCCAAGGACCGCCTGGGCACGTTCCTGGTGATTGGCGTCCTGGCCAGTTTCACGTTTCAGGTGGTGTACAACGTCGCGATGTCCGCGGGGCTGGCCCCGGTCAAGGGGCTCACGCTGCCGCTGCTGAGCTACGGCGGGTCGTCGGTGATTGCGACGCTCGCGGGCATCGGGCTCATCCTCAACGTGAGGATGCGGAGGTTCACGAACTGACGGCCGCCACGGCGGCGCCCCCCGGGGCGCGCCGCACGCCGGGCGCCAGCGGCGCCCGGGCCCG
>CAYNDV010000101.1:0-16709 GCA_964396055.1 uncultured Vicinamibacterales bacterium
GCGCGCCGGCTCGAGCGCCTGGCCGACTACCTGGTCCGGAAGAGCGTCTGGATTGTCGGCGGCGACGGCTGGGCGTACGACATCGGCTACGGCGGCCTGGACCACGTCCTGGCCATGGGCCGCGACGTCAACATCCTCGTGCTCGACACCGAGGTGTACTCGAACACCGGCGGGCAGCAGTCCAAGGCCACCCCGCTGGGCGCCTCGGCCAAGTTCGCCATGGCGGGCAAGCCCACGGGCAAGAAGGACCTGGGCATGATGGCCATGGCCTACGGCAACACCTACGTGGCACGGGTCGCGTTCGGATCGAAGGACACGCAGACCGTCAAGGCCTTCCTCGAGGCCGAGGCGTACCCGGGACCGTCGATCATCATCGCCTACAGCCACTGCATCGCCCACGGCTACGACCTGGCGTTCGGCCTCGAGCAGCAGAAGCTGGCGGTCGACACGGGGTACTGGCCGCTCTACCGCTTCGACCCGCGCCGCGCGGCCTCGGGCGAGAGCCCGCTGCAGCTCGACTCGGCCCCGCCGAAGGTCGACCTGATGAAGTACGTCAACAACGAGTCGCGGTACCGCGTCGTCGACCAGATGAATCACGACCGCTTCACGGCCCTCATGGAGCACGCCAAACACGAGGTCGCCACGCGGTTCAGCATCTACGAGCAGTTGTCGAAGCTCGCCATGCCCGTGCGGAAATAACGCAGCGAGAGGACCTTTTCGCCCGGCCCCCAGGGGCCGGGCGCCGGAGATCGCATCATGGACCTGTCAACCACCTACCTCGGCCTCAACCTGCCGCATCCCGTCATGCCGGGCGCCTCGCCGCTCGTGGATCACCTCGACCTGGTGAAGCGCCTCGAGGATGCGGGCGCCGCCGCCATCACCATGCACTCGCTCTACGAGGAGCAGATCACCCGCGAGCAGCACGGTATGGTCTACCACATGGAGCTGCTGGACCACGGCCACGCCGAGGCGCTCTCCTACTTCCCGCGGGCGGACGAATACCGCCTCGGGCCGCACCAGTACCTCGAGCAGATCCGGCTCATCAAGCAGACCGTCAAGCTGCCCGTGATCGCCTCGCTGAACGGCACCACCGCCGAGGGCTGGCTCGATTACGCCAGGCAGATCCAGCAGGCGGGCGCGGACGCGCTCGAGCTGAACGTCTACCACGTCGCCGCCGATCCGGCCGAGACCGGCGCCGCCGTCGAGCGCCGCGTCCTCGACATCGCGCGCGCCGTCAAGTCGAGCGTGACCATCCCGGTGGGTGTCAAGCTCTCGCCGTTCTACTCGTCGGTGGCCCACATGGCCGCCGAACTCGACGCCATCGGCGTTGACGGCCTCGTGCTCTTCAACCGGTTCTACCAGCCCGACATCAACCTCGATGACCTGACGGTGGAAGCTTCGCTGACGTTGTCGAGTTCGTCAGACCTGCTGCTCCGCCTGCGCTGGCTTGCCATCCTGCACGGCCGCGTCAAGGCGTCGCTGGGCGTCACCGGCGGCGTGCACACGCCACAGGACGTGCTCAAGGCCGTCATGGCCGGCGCCCAGGGCGTGCAGACGGTGTCGGCGCTGCTCAAGCACGGGCCCGGGCACATCCGGACCCTGGTCGACGGTGTCCGCGTGTGGCTCGAGGAGCACGAATACGAGTCACTGGCCCAGGCCCAGGGCAGCCTGAGCCTCGAGCGCAGCCCCAGCCCGGCTGCCTTCGAACGCGCGCAGTACATGCGCCTGCTGCAGACCTTCCAGATGTCGTAGGCGACCGGCGGCCCCGGTGGCCGCCACGTCTCCCTGCTCGTGCTCGACCACGGGGCCGGGCTGGCCGTGATGGACATCCATCGGGCCGGGCCGGCCCCGCGGCTCGTGTTACACTGCTGTCTACCCGGTATGCGAGTCAGCCCCCTGCGCGCCCGTGCCGTCGCCCTGCTGCTCCTGGCTGCAGTGGCTTGGCCCGTCGCCGCTGGCGCCGTCGAAGCGTCGCCCGCCCGGCGGTGCGCCATGCTGGGGCACCACTGCGACGATCGCATGGCGGCGCCCTGCTGCTGCTGCCGCGACGGCGGGAACGAACCCGCTAACCCGGCAGCGCCGCAGCCGCTGCCGACGGCGTCCCGGGACGCCGCCTCCGGGGCGTCGCCAGCGGCCACCGTGGCCGCGCCTGCGCCGTTGCTGGCCACGCCCTGTCAGCTCGCCTCGTTTCACGCCACGCACTGGTCTCCCGCCGACTTGCCGGCCCTCAGGCCGGCCCTGCTGATCTAGCCCGTCTTCTTTCGCCTTTTGTTCCCGTGCGGGTGGGCACGCCGGCAGCGTCCCTCCGCTGTGCCTCCATCTCCGCCCAATGTGAATCCGGTCCCTCGTGCCTTGCGCGGGAGCTCGAATATGCCTGCACGCGCCGTCACTCTTGCCGTCATCCTCTGGGCCACCGCCCTGACCGCCACCCTCGGGGCCTCTCGATCCGCCGCCCGCGGGGACGACGTCGCCCCGCTCGGGGAGCGCGACGCGATTGCCGCGGCCCTCGCCGCCCACCCGGACCTCGCGGCCCTCGACCGGCAGGTGGACGCCGACCGCCTCCGCCCGTCCGCGGAGAGGGCGCTGATGCCCCCCCGGGGGGAATTCCAGGTGTGGCAATGGCCGATCAACAGCTTCAATCCCTCCAACGTCAACTCCTTCATGTTCATGGTCGAACAGGAGTTCCCGTGGAAGGGCAAGCGTGACGCCCGCGCGGCCGCCGCGGCCAGCGCAACCGCCACCACGGTGGCGTTGCGCCAGACCCGCGCCCTCCAGATCCGGGAAGCCGTCCGGGCCGCCTACGCCGATCTTGCTCTGGCGCGGGCCACCCGCGCGGTGCTGGCCGCCCAGGCCGATGTGCTGCGGCGCATGGCCGATGTCGCAGAGGCCAAGTACGCGGCGGGCCGCGCGTCGCAGCAGGATGTCCTCAAGGCCGTCCTGGAGCTCTCACGGCTCGAAGAGGACGCGCTGATGGCCGACGAATCCGAACGCATGGCTCAGGCCCGCCTCAACGGGCTGATGAACCGCCGGCCCGACGCGGCCATCGGGCCCGTCGACGCGCTGAAAGACCTCCCGCCAACGCCGGACTCACCCGAACTCCAGGACCGCGCCCTCGCCTCCCACGCCGAGTTGTCGGGCATGGACGCCGAGTTGGTGATGTTCCAGCGGGATGCCGCGATGTGGCAGGCCGAACGCAAGCCCGACCTGATGGTGAAGGGCGGCTACATGGTGATGCCGGGGATGAGCGACGCGCTGACGGCGTCGATCACGATCTCGTGGCCCGACGCCCCCTGGTCGAAGGGCCGCTATGCATCCCAGTCGGCCCTGGCGGACGCGCGCGCGCGGACGGTCCAGTCGCGCCGGACGGCCGCCGAACTCACGCTGCGCCGGATGGTGCACGAAGCCGCCATCCAGGTGTCGACGGCTCGGCGGCGGGTCTCGTTGCTGCGGACGACGGTGCTGCCCCAGGCCCGGCAGGCCCTCGATGTGTCGATCGCCTCGTACCAGACCGACCGGCTCGATTTCCTCGCGCTGCTCGACAACCAGCGGGCGCTGGCGCAGGCCGAACTCGACCTGCAGCGGGCACTGGCCGCCTGCGCCCGTGCACACGCGGCGCTGGAGGCGGCGGTCGGCGCCCCGCTCGACGAACTACCCCCTTCCCCCGGCAGGCCCGGCGCCCCGTCTGCGTCCGGCTTCGAGCAGGAGTAGTCCCATGATTCCCACGCGTCGCGCCCGCACCATCTTCGTCCTGGCCGTCGTGCTCGTGCTGGCTGTCTCGTCCACCGCCTGGCTGACCCGGAGCGCCTGGTGGCCCTCGGTGGCCGACCGGCTCGGCTGGCGGCCGCCGCAGGAGGTGTGGGTCTGCCCCATGCACCCGGAGGTGACCGACACCGTCCAGAGCCGCTGCCCCACGTGCGGCATGAAGCTGGAACGCCCGGCAGCGCCCGCGGCAGCGACGCCGGCGCCGGTCGAGGCGCCGGCGCTGGACGCCCGGGCGCCGGTCTCACTCGACGCCCGCCGCCAGCAGTTGATCGGCGTCCGCACGGCCACGGTCACGCGCGAAACCGTCGCGGGGCGGCTTCGAGCCGTGGGTTCCGTGCGCTACGACGAGACACGCCAGTTCGACGTCAACGTCAAAGTCGAGGGCTGGATTCGCGAGCTGTACGTCGACTACACCGGTCGGGCCGTGGCGGCTGGCGACCCGCTGTTCACCCTCTACAGCCCCGATCTGCTCACGACGCAGAACGAGCTGCTGCTGGCGCTGAAGACGCGCGACGCCACGGCGGCCTCCGAGGTGGCCGACGCCCGCGCCTACGCCGCACGCCTGGTGGACGTCGCGCGCCAGCGCCTGGCGCTCTGGGACGTCAGCCCGGCCGACCTGGCCACGCTGGAGCGCGAGCGCTCGGCGCTGCCGGAGATCACCTTCAGGGCTCCCGTCGGCGGCATCGTCCTCGACAAGCAGGCCATCAAGGGCAAGCGCGTCATGCCCGGCGAAACCCTCTACCGCCTGGCCGACCTGTCGTCCGTCTGGGTGGAGGCCGACTTCTACGAAGGCGAGGCGGCAGCCATCGCGGTCGGCAGCCGCGGCGACATCACGCTCGACGCCTACCCCGGCGAGACCTTCGCGGGTCGTGTCAGCTACGTGTATCCCTACGTCGATGAAGCCACCCGCACCGTGCGCGTCCGCCTGGCGCTCGGCAACCCCCGGGGCCGCCTGAAGCCCGGCATGTTCGCCTCGGTCTCGATGGCGCTCCCGTCACGCCCGGCGCTGCTCGTCCCGCGCGACGCCGTGGTCGATTCCGGCACGAGGCGAATCGTCTTTGTCGCGCAGGGCGACGGGTACTTCGAGCCGCGGGACGTCACCATCGGGCGGCGGCTCGAGGACCGCATCGAGGTCCTGGAGGGCCTGACGGCGGGCGAAGCCGTCGCGGCGGCCGCGACGTTCTTCATCGACTCCGAGAGCCAGATCAACGCGGCCCTGGGCGGGTTCGCCGCCGCGCCTCCCCCGGGCGTCCCGTCCGGGTCCTCGATCACCGCGACGCTCCGGACCACTCCGGACCCGCCTCGTGCGGGTGACAACGAGTTCGAGATCACCGTGCTGGGCCCCGACGGGGCGCCCCTCACCGGTGACGACGCGGCGGTGGTCTTCTTCATGCCCGCGATGCCATCGATGAACATGCCCGCCATGCGTTCGGACGCCCGACTGCCCCACGTCGGCAACGGCGTCTACCGCGGGCGATCGGATCTGATGATGTCCGGCAAGTGGGACCTGACGGTGACGGTGCACCGCAGCGGCCAGGCCATCGGCACGGCCCGCCTCCCCCTGCTGGCGAAGTGACGCGAGGAGCCCGGGATGATTGAGCGACTCATCGACTGGTGCGCCCGCAACCGGTTCCTGGTTTTCACGGCCGCCCTGGCCCTCACGGTCTGGGGCGCCTGGGCGATGCTGCGCACGCCGCTGGACGCGGTGCCCGACATCTCCGACGTGCAGGTGATCGTGTCCACCGAGTGGGCAGGGCGCAGCCCCGACCTCATCGAGGATCAGGTCACCTATCCCATCGTCTCGGCGCTGGTGTCGACGCCGAGAGTGAAGACGGTCCGGGGCTTCACCGACTTCGGCATCTCCTGGGTGTACGTCATCTTCGAGGACGACACCGACATGTACTGGGCGCGCAGCCGCGTCACCGAATACCTGCAGGGGATCCGCGGCCAGCTGCCCGAGGGCGTGAACCCCGTCATGGGTCCGGACGCCACGGGCGTCGGCTGGGTCTTCCAGTACGCGCTGGTGGACGACAGCCAGACGCACACGCTGGCGGACCTGCGCAGCCTGCAGGACTGGTCCGTCCGGTACTGGCTCGCCTCGGTGCCGGGCGTCGCCGAGGTGGCCACCATCGGCGGGTTCGTCAAGCAGTACCAGGTGACGCTCGACCCGGCGAAGCTGGCGTCGTACCACCTCTCGCCTCGCGACGTGGTCCGGGCAGTGCAGGGCAGCAACAACGAGGTCGAAGGGCGGCTGCTGGAGTTCGCCGGCCGCGAATACATGGTGCGCGGGCGCGGCTATCTCGGATCCCTCGCGGACATCGAGAAAGTGGCGGTCGGCCGCGACGCGCGCGGCACGCCCATCCGCGTCGGCGACGTGGCCGACGTGCGCCTCGGCCCGGACATCCGCCGCGGCATCGCCGACCTCGACGGCCGCGGCGAGGTGGTGGGCGGCATCGTGGTCATGCGGTTCGGCGAGAACGCGCTGCAGGTGATCGACCGCGTGAAGGCCCGCCTCGAGGAGGTGCGGGGCTCGTTGCCCCCCGGCGTGCGGCTCGAGACCGTCTACGACCGATCGGGCCTCATTCGTGATTCGATCGCCACCCTCACGGACACGCTCGTGCAGGAAGGCCTCGTGGTCTCGCTGGTCGCGATCGTCTTCCTCTTCCACTTCCGGTCGGCCCTGATCCCGATTATCGCCCTGCCGATTTCCGTGGTCGCGTCGTTCATCCCGATGTACTACCTCGGTGTCAGTTCGAACATCATGTCGCTCGGCGGCATCGCCCTCGCCATCGGCGAGTTGGTGGACGCGTCGATCGTCATGGTCGAGAACGCCTACCGCCGGCTTTCGGAGCCGGCCGAGGGCGGCGGCCAGGTGCCCTACGACGCGCAGCCAGCCCTCGTGGTCGACGCCGCCCGGCAGGTCGGCCGCGCGATCTTCTTCTCGCTGGCCATCATCATCATCTCCTTCGTTCCGGTGTTCATGCTGGAGGCCCAGGAAGGGCGCATGTTCCGGCCCCTCGCCTACACCAAGACCTTTGCGATGGCCGCCGCCTCCCTGCTGTCCATCACGCTGGTGCCGGTGCTGATGACGATCTTCGTCCGCGGCCGGCGGTTCCGGACCGAGGCCCGCAACCCGGTCTCGCAGTTCTTCACGGCGCTGTACCGGCCGGTGCTGGAGCTGGCGCTGCGGTTCCGGTGGACGGCGCTCCTCGCGAATTTCGCCGTCGTGCCGGCGGTGATCCCCCTGCTGCTCTCGATCGGCAGCGAGTTCATGCCCCCCCTCTACGAGGGCTCCCTGCTCTACATGCCCACCTCGCCGCCGGGCCTGTCGGTGACCGAAGCGGGCCGGATGCTGCAGGTCCAGGACAAGGTGCTGCGCCAGTTCCCGGAGGTCGACCGGGTCTTCGGGTCGGTCGGCCGGGCCACCACCCCGACGGACAACTCGCCGATGGGCATGGCCAACACGATCGTCCTGCTGCGCCCGAAGGACGCCTGGCGCCCGGGCGTCACCTTCGAGAGCCTCCAGGCGGAGATGGACGCCGCGCTGCAGTTCCCGGGCTTTCCGAACACGTGGACGCAGCCGATCCGCAACCGGCTCGACATGCTCTTCACGGGCATCAAGACGCCCGTGGGCATCAAGATCCTCGGGCCGCGGCTCGACGTCATCGAGCGGCTGGGCCAGCAGGTGGAACGGGCCGTCACCGCGGTGCCAGGCACCCGCAGCGCGTACGCGGAACGCGTCACGCAGGGGTATTTCGCCGACATCGACATTGACCGCGACGCCATCGCCCGCCACGGCCTGCTGGTCGAGGACGTGCAGGACGTGATTCAGACCGCGATCGGCGGCGAGAACATCACGCGCACCATCGAGGGCCGCGAGCGGTATCCGGTCAGCGTCCGCTATGCCCGCGCCTTCCGTGACGATCTGCCGGCGCTCGAACGGGTGCTCGTGCGGTCGATGTCGGGCGCCTCGGTCCCCCTGGGGCAACTGGCCCGCATCACGCTCCGCACAGGCCCGGCCATGATCCGGGACGAGAACGGCCAACTGGCCGGATACGTGTACGTGGACACGGCCGAGAAGGATCTCGGCGGCTACGTCGACCGCCTCCGGGCTGCCGTGGCGGCCGCGGTCCCCATGCCCCAGGGGTACACCCTGAACTGGACGGGCCAGTACGAGTTCCAGGTCCGCGCCCGCGAGCGCCTGAAGATCATCATCCCGGCGGTGATCTTCGCCATCTTCATGCTCTTGTACCTGACGTTCCGCTCGGCCTCCGAAGCCGTCATCGTGATGCTGTCGGTCGTCTACGCGATGACCGGCGGCATCGTGGCCCAGTGGTGGCTCGACTACAACTTCTCGGTGGCCGTGTGGATCGGGTACATCGCCCTGTACGGCGTGGCCGTCCAGACCGGCGTGGTGATGGTGGTGTACCTGCACGAAGCGCTCGACGCGCGCATCCGGCAGGGCACGCCCCTGACCGAGCGGGACATCTGGGAGGCGACCATGGCAGGGTCGGTCCTCAGGCTGCGGCCCAAGCTGATGACGGTGGCGACGACCCTGGCCTCGCTCCTGCCCATCCTGTGGAGCACGGGCGTCGGGGCGGACGTGATGAAGCCGGTGGCGGCACCCATCCTGGGCGGGATGGTCACCTCCACCATCCACGTCCTGATCATCACGCCGGTGATCTTCTACCTGATGAAACGGCGCGCGCTGCGGCGCGGGCGGCTGGCGGAATCGGGCATGGCGGAGTCGGCCGTGGCGTAGGCCGGGCCCCCGCTGGAAGGCAGCCCCCGGTCAGCGGGTGCGCGCGTCGCCGGTCGCGAGCAGCGTGGCGATGCGCGCCCGCGCCCGCGCCCGCACGTCCACGGGGAGGCGCGCCGAGCCGGCCTTGCGGCACACCGCCACGGTCTGCTTGAGATCGTCGGCCATGGCCTGGCAACAGGGACACGACTTCAGGTGCGTGACGAGCGCCCGGCGCTCGGGCCCGCTCAGGTCGCCATCGACGTACGAGGACAGGCGCAGCAGCAGGTCGCGGCAACGGTCACGGGACGACGAGCGGGTCTGACGGGGGGAACTCATCGGGCCTCCAGTTGGCGGCGCAGCATCAGACGGGCGCGGTGCAGGCGGGTCTTGACGTTCGCTTCGGAAATCCCCACCACGGTGGCCACCTCGCGCGTCGACAGCCCCTCGACTTCACGCAGGAAGACGATGAGGCGGTATTCCGGGGACAGGGCCTGCAGCGCCCCATGCAGGCGGCGCCGCAGCCGCGTATTCACCAGGACCTCGTCCGGACGGCGCCCCGGATCCTCCACGTCGATCGTCTGCACCCGTCCGTCGGCGGTGGGCATCATCTCGTCGAGGGACCACACGCGGTCGGGTTCATGCACCCGTTTCCGTCGGCTGATGAGGCAGGCGTTCTTCACCGTCCGGTACAACCAGGTGCGGAACGCCTCCGGCTGCTGAATCTGCGAGGCGTACCGATACGTCTTGAGCAGCGCCTCCTGCATCGCGTCGTCCGCATCGTCGGCGTTCCCGCAGACCAGCAGGCTGAACCGGTACGCCACCTCCTGGGCACGCATGAGGAGGCGTTCCATCGCTGCCTGGCTGCCGCCCTGAGCGGCCCGCAGCAACGATGCGTAATCGGTCTCGGGCGCCTTCGGTCCGCCGTGTTCTGAAGGATTCGATTTCGTGGGTTTCGTCACAGTACCCGACATCTTAACGCCGATTCCCGCGACCGGGGACCGCCGGTGAAACCTTCCGCCGCCGGTCTGCATCTCTGTGGGGACTGTTATGCACATCCACTCACTCCTCCGCACCAGTATCCTGGCGACGGCGCTCACGGCGGTGGCCGGCGTCGCTGCCTATGCCCAGGAGCGCCTGACGCTCGATGACGCCATCACGCGGGGGCTCCGTCAGCACCCCTCGCTGGCCGCGGCGCGGTCGGGCCTCACGGAGGCCGGCGCGCGCGTGACGCAGGCCCGCTCGGGCTGGCTTCCCCGTGTCGAGGTGAGCGAGGCCTGGATGAAGGGCAACCAGCCGGTCTTCGTCTTCGGCTCGCTGCTCTCCCAGCGCCGCTTCACGATGGAGGACTTCCAGCTGGACCGCCTGAACCACCCGGACGCCCTCGGCAACTTCCGCGCGGCCGTCACGGTGGAGCAGCCGCTGTTCGACGGCGTCCGGACACTCGCGGCCGTCCGATCCGCCTCCACGGGGGAGGATCTGGCCCGCGTCGGGTTGCGGGACGCCGAGTCCGGCATCCGGCTGGGCATCACCCAGGCCTACGGCCAGGTGCTGATGGCGGTGGCCAACCGCCGCGCGGCGGGGGCGGCCCTGGAATCGGCCGACGCGGACGTGCAGCGCGTGGAGCGACGGCGGGACGCCGGCATGGCCACCGAGGCGGACGTGCTCGCGCTCAAGGTGCACCACGCCCAGATCCGCGAGCGGGTGATCCGGGCGACGAGCCAGGAGGCCATCGCGCGGGCCCAGCTCAACGATGCGATGGGTGAACCGCTCGATCTGCGCTTCGAACTCGACGTGACGCCCGCGCCGCCGGCCGCGGATGACGCGCTCGCGTCGCTCGAGCAGGAGGCCCTCGCCTCCCGCCCGGAGGCCGCGCGCGCCGCGGCGCAGGTGCGCCTGGCCGAGCAGGGCATCACGATGGCGCGGGCCGGCTTTCTGCCCACCGCAGGGCTCCAGGGCGTGTGGGAGGGCAACGGCCACACGTTCGACGATCGCGCGTCGGCCTGGACCGTGGGCGTGATGTTCCGCTGGAACGTCTTCGCCGGATTTGCCGACCAGGCCAGGCTTGGCGAGGCCAGAGCGGCCGTGGAGCGGGCCAGGGCCGACCGCCGCCGCGCCGAGGGCCAGATCCGGCTGGACGTGCGCCAGGCGTACGCCCGCATGAAGGAAGCCCGGGCCCGCGAGGATGTCGGTCGCTCCATCCAGGCCCAGGCACGGGAATCGCACCGGATCGTCCGCGATCGTTACGAGGCCGGCATGGCCAGCATCAACGATCTGCTCCGCGCGGCCAACGCCGTGCTGGACGCGGATGTGCAGTACACAGCGTCGACGGTCGATGTGGTCATCAGCGCCGCCATGCTCGAGCGGGCGCGCGGAAAGTAAGCAGCGCATATGAAACTCCAGGTCCTCTTCGCCTCACTCGCCCTGGCTGCCGTGGGCGCGGCCGCGTGCTCGTCGCACGAACCCGCACCCGCGGCCGCCCTCCCGACCGTGGCCGTCCGCACCGCACAGGTGGTTGAGGCCGATCTGGCCCAGCCCTTCGAGGCCGGCGGCGTCGTGCGCGCCCGGGCGGTCGCCTCGGTGGTGTCCCGCATCATGGCTGAGGTGCGGACGGTGCTGGTCAAGCCGGGCGATCGCGTGCGTGCGGGCCAGCCGCTCGTACAACTGGACGCCCGCGAACTGCAGGCCCATCGGACCCGCGCGGAAGCCGGCTTCACCGCCACGCAGCAGAGCGCGGCGCTCGCCGAGGCCGATCGGCTTGCGGCGGAGGCCGGTCTCGCCCTGGCCCGCGTGACCTTTGACCGCGTATCCGGATTGCGCACCAAGAACTCGGCCACCCAGCACGAACTCGACGAGGCTACCGCCGCCCTGCGCGGCGCCGAGGCCCGCCTGAAGGTGGCTGAGGCCCGCGCCGCTGAGGCGAAGGCGGCCATCGAGTCGGCGTCGGCCGGCGCCGCCGTCGCCCAGGTCACGGCGTCGTACGCCACGCTGACGGCGCCCTTCGACGGGCTGGTCACCGAGAAGATGGTCGATCCCGGCAACATGGCCAGCCCGGGCACGCCCCTGCTCACCGTCGAGGACACCCGCGGCTTCCGGCTGGAAGTTCGAATCGACGAGTCCCGCGCCGCGTTCGTACACGCGGGCGACGCCGTCGACGTGCGCCTCGACCAGGGGTCGGCGCCGGGTGCCTCGCCGGCCGATCGCCAGACCGTGGTCCGCGGGCGCGTGGCCGAGGTCGCGAGGATGCTCGATCCGGGCTCCCACGCGTTCCTGGTCAAGATCGACCTGCCCGACTCGACGGGCCTGCGGTCGGGCATGTTCGGTCGGGCCACGTTCGCCGGGGAGACCCACCGCGGCCTCGCCATGCCGGAAGGCGCCCTCACCCGGCGGGGCCAGCTGGCCTTCGCGTTCGTCGTGGACGACGGGCCGCGTGCCCGGCTGCGGCTCCTGAACGTGTCGGACGCGGCGGGTGGTCTGGTTGAAGTCCGGTCCGGGCTGGTCGCCGGCGAGCGGGTCGTCGTCGACCCGCCAGCGGCGCTGGTCGACGGCTCGCCGGTCACGGCGTCGGCCGCCGGCGGGGAGATCCGCCGATGAGCCGCGCCTTTGGCATGGCCGGCCGCATGGCCGCGGCCTTCATCGATTCCAAGCTCACGCCGCTGTTCCTGGTGGCGTCCCTCGCCCTGGGCCTGCTCTCCGTGGTCGCGCTGCCCCGCGAGGAGGAGCCCCAGATCATCGTGCCGATGATCGACGTGATGGTGCAGATGCCGGGGGCATCGCCCGAGGAGGTGCAGCAGCGCGTCACGCGGCCCATGGAGAAACTGCTCTGGGAGATCCCGGGCGTCGAGTACATCTACTCCACGTCGAGCCCCGGCCTCTCCATGGTGATCGTGCGCTTCTACGTCGGGCAGGACGAGGAACAAGCCATCGTCCGGCTCAACCAGAAGCTGTTCGCCAACATGGATATCGTGCCGCCCGGCGTCTCGGCGCCCATCGTCAAGCCGCGCTCGATCGACGACGTGCCGGTGATGGCCCTGACGCTCTGGGGCCCCCGCTACGGCGACTTCGAACTGCGCCGCGTGGCCGAGCAACTGCACGACGTCATCAAGGAGATTCCCGACATCTCGGAGGTCACGATCACGGGCGGGCGCACGCGCCAGGTCACGGTCGAACTCGACCCGTCCCGCCTCGCCTCGTACGGTCTGGACCCGGCCGGCGTCGAGCGGGCCATCCAGGGGGCCAACCTGCGCCAGCGGGCCGCCGAGGTCGTGGCCGGCAACCGCAGCCAGATCGTCGAGGCCGGCAGCTGGGTGGACAGCGCGGCCCGCCTCCAGAACGTGGTCGTGGACGCGCGCGGCGGCCGGTCGGTCTGGCTCCGCGACGTGGCGGCCGTCCGCGACGAGGATGCCGAGCCGACGTCCGTCGTCATGCATCACGCGTCCGACGGCCGGACCTACCCGGCGGTCACCATCGCGATCGCCAAGCGCAAGGGCGTGAACGCCATCGACCTGACGCGCCGCATCAACGCCAAACTGGACACGGTGCGGGGCGTGCTCATTCCGGCCGACCTCACCCTCACGGTCACACGCGACTACGGCGAGACGGCGGCCCACAAGTCGAACGAGCTGCTCTGGCACATGTTCATCGCCGTCGTCTCGGTCGGCCTGCTGATCTGGCTGACGCTGGGCAGGCGGGAGGCCGCCGTGGTCCTGGTGGCGATCCCGGTGACGCTGGCGCTCACGCTCTTCGTCTTCTACATCTACGGCTACACGCTCAACCGGATCACGCTGTTCGCCTTGATCTTCTCGATCGGCATCCTGGTCGACGACGCGATCGTCGTGGTGGAGAACATCGTCCGGCATGCCAGGCTGGTCACGGGCGAAACCAACGGCCTGACGGCCCTGGCCGTCAGGGCCGTCGACGAAGTCGGCAACCCGACGATCCTGGCCACGATGACGGTCATCGCCGCCATCCTGCCGATGGCCTTCGTGGGCGGACTCATGGGCCCCTACATGCGGCCCATCCCCGTGGGCGCCACGGCCGCCATGGTGTTCTCCCTCGTGGTGGCCTTCATCGCCACGCCCTGGGCCTCGACCCGACTCCTGAAGAAGCCGTCGCACCACGATCACGGAGACGAAGATCGGCTGACGGTCCTCTACCGCCGGTGGATGTCGCGCCTCATCGTCGAGCCCAGGCCCCGCGCCATCTTTCTCGTCTCGGTCGCCGTGATGCTCCTGGCCGCGGTGGCCCTCGTCCCGCTCAAGCTCGTCACGGTGAAGATGCTGCCGTTCGACAACAAGAGCGAGTTCCAGGTCATCGTCAACATGCCGGAGGGCACGCCCCTCGAGGAGACCGCGCGCGTGACGGCGCTGCTGGCCAGGGAGACCCTCAAGCAGCCGACGGTGACGAGCGTCCAGAGTTACGTCGGGGCGGCGTCGCCCTACAACTTCAACGGCCTGGTCCGCCACTACTTCCTGCGCCGCGCCCCCCACCACGGGGACCTGCAGGTCAACCTGCTGCCCAAGGAAGACCGCGGCGAACAGAGCCACGACATCGCGAAGCGCGTGCGCGAAGCGCTCCAGCCCCTCGCCGCGGCGGCCGGCGCCCGTCTCCAGGTCGCCGAGGTCCCACCGGGGCCGCCGGTGCTGCAGACCCTGGTGGCCGAGGTCTACGGCCCCGATCCCGATCGGCGCCTCGCCATCGCCCGCCAGGTGAAGGACATCCTCACGAAGACCGACGGGGTGGTGGACGTCGACTGGTACGTGGAGACCCCGCAGCCCAAGGTGGCGCTCGACATCGACCCGCAGAAGACGATGGCCGCGGGGGTGCCGCCGGCAGCGGTCGCGGCGGTCGTCCGCATGGCGGGGGCGGGCCAGGTGGCCGGCATCGTGCACGATGAGCGATCGCGCGCCGACGTGCCCATCGTCCTCCGGTTGCCCCGGTCCGATCGTGGCTCCGTGGATGCCCTGCGGAGCATCCGCGTGGCCGCCGGCTCCTCGACGATCGCCGTCAGCGAACTGACCACCGTCCGATCCACCAGCGAGCCGCCGAGCCTGTACCACAAGAACCTGCAGCCGGTCACCTATGTCGTTGGTGACGTCGCCGGGCGGTTCGAAAGCCCGGTGTACGCCATCCTGCAGATGAACAAGGCCCTCGAGGCCCTGACGCTGCCGGAGGGGTACCGGTTCGACGTGTTCAACGCCACGCAGCCGTTCGACAGCACGAAGTACGCGATGAAGTGGGACGGCGAGTGGCACATCACCTACGAGGTGTTCCGTGACCTCGGCCTGGCCTTCGCCGCCGTGCTGCTGCTCATCTACATCCTCGTCGTCGGGTGGTTCCAGTCGTTCATCACCCCCGTGACGATCATGGCCGCGATTCCCTTCTCGCTGGTCGGCATCCTGCCCGCCCATGCGGCGATGGGCGCGTTCTTCACGGCCACGTCGATGATCGGGTTCATTGCCGGCGCCGGCATCGTCGTCCGCAACTCGATCATCCTCGTCGACTTCATCGAGTTGCGCGTGCGGGACGGGATGCCCCTCGAGCAGGCGGTGGTGGACGCGGGCGCCGTGCGCTTCCGCCCGATGGCCCTCACGGCCGCCGCGGTCGTCGTCGGCTCGGCCGTCATGCTGTTCGATCCCATCTTCCAGGGACTCGCCATCTCGCTGATGGCCGGCGAGGTGGCTTCCCTGCTGCTCTCGCGCGCGACAGTCCCGGTGCTCTACTACCTGACGGCCAGCCGCCAGCAGGCGCAGGCGCCCCAGGCGCCCGCCGCCGACGGCACGGAGGTGCCGGCCTGACCGCCGGCGCCAGGGAGTGCTTATGTGGGCCAATCCGCCCCGGTCGATTCTCGTCGCCGTCGATTTCGGCGATGCCTCAGCCCGCGCGCTCCGCGTCGCCCGTGTCCTGGCCGAACGCCACGATGCGTCGATGACGGCCCTGCATGCTGAAACCATCGAGGTTCCGCCCTACTTCACGCACGATCAGATCCGGACCGTCGAGCGCCAGCGCGACGAGACCCGGCGCGAAGCGGCGAGGTACCTCGCCTCCTTCGTCGAGCCCCACGCACCGCAGGCGACGCCGCTGCTCATCGACGGGCCAGCCGTCCCCGCCATCCTCGCGGCTGCGGCCCGCCACGATCTGCTCGTGATGGGCACGCACGGCCGGCGCGGACCGCAACGGTGGTGGCTCGGTTCGGTGGCAGAGCGCGTCGTGCGTGATGCCCCGGTGCCCACGCTCGTCGTCAGGGCCGCCGGGGCCGCCGACGAGCGCGCAATGTTCGCCCGCCCCGTGGCGGTGGCCGGCCCGGCCTTCAGCGGTGACGCCCGCGGGTATGCCGCCGCGCTGGCGACCGCCTTCGGCGGCGTGGTGGCCGAAACCCCCGTGGCCTCGCTGGGCGACCTCACATGCTCGCCGGACGCCTCGCTGATGGCGGTCGCCGTCGGGGGCGCGCCCGGCGCCGGATGGTTCGGCGAGTCGGCGGAGCGCCTCGTGCGCCAGTGCGAACTGCCCATGTTGTTCGTGCCCAACCGGGCCACCTAGTCAACCTGTCGACCCGTGCAGGGTGCCCCCTGCCAGGAGGAGCGTGTCATGACCGTGGAACGAGCGTTGCGGATGATTGCCGGTGCTTTCGTGATGGCCAGCGTGCTGCTGGGCATGTATGTCCATCCCGCCTTCTACTGGTTCACCGCCTTTGTGGGGTTGAACCTCTTCCAGTCGGCGTTCACGAACTGGTGCCCGATGATGACGATCCTGAAGAAAGCCGGTCTTCGAGGGTAAACTAGCAGACGTCGTGGGCGGCGGACGCCGCCCCGGGAGAGCCATCATGAGGGAAACGCGCTACGGGATCGGTGTCGACGTCGCCCTGCCCTACGAGCAGGCCCTTGATCGGGCCACGGCCGAGCTGAAGGCGGAAGGGTTCGGCATTCTGACCACGATCGACGTGCAGGCCACGCTGAAGCAGAAGCTCGACAAGGACTTCCGCAAGTACACGATCCTGGGCGCGTGCAACCCTCCGCTGGCCCACCGGGCCTTCGAGGCGGAACTGGAAATCGGCCTCCTGCTGCCCTGTAACGTCATCGTCTACGAAACGTCGCCGGGCCGCAGCGTCGTGGCGGCCATGGCGCCGATGGCCGCGATCGGGATGCTGGGGGGCGACCCCGCGCTCAAGGACGTCGCCAGGGAAGCGGACGAACGCCTGCGGCGGATGCTG
>CAYNDV010000102.1:0-16601 GCA_964396055.1 uncultured Vicinamibacterales bacterium
GATCGGCGGGGTCGGACATAGGGGTTCACGGTTCACGGTTCACGGTTCACGGTTCACGGTTCGCGGTTCGCGGTTCGCGGTTCGGGGTTCACCCCTCGACGGTGCGCGGGGTGACCCCGAGCATCGCCGAAGGGTCACGGTTCACGGTTTGCGGTTCACGGTTTGCGGTTTCGTCGAAAAGTCATGCGTGGGTGATGATCTCCTCGAGCAACCGGATGAACGAGTGCCGCACCCGGTGCGCCGTCTCCATCACTTCGTTGTGGTCGAGCGGCTCGGGCAGAACCCCCGCCGCCATGTTCGTGATGCACGAAATGCCCAGCACCTCGACGCCCATGTGGCGGGCCGCGATGACCTCCGACACGGTCGACATGCCCACGGCGTCGGCGCCGATCGCCCGCAGGTAGCGGATCTCGGCGGGCGTCTCGTAGCTGGGCCCCAGCAGGCCCGCGTACACCCCGTGCTCCAGGGCAAGACCGATGCGGGCCGCGGCGGCGTCCGCCACGCCGCGCAGGCGTGTCGAATAGGCCTCGGTCATGTCGGGAAACCGCGGCCCCAGCCGTTCGTCGTTGGGACCGACCAGGGGGTTGTGGCCGGTCAGGTTGATGTGATCGTCGATCACCATCAGCGCACCCTGCGAGAAGGTGGTCTTGATGCCGCCCGCCGCGTTGGTGATGACGAGCATCCTGACGCCGAGCGCCGCCATGACGCGGACCGCGAACACGGTGGTCGCCACCGGATGCCCTTCGTAGAGGTGTGACCGGCCCGCGAGCACGGCCACCCGGCGGCCCGAGGCCGTCCCGGCCACGAGCTTGCCCGCGTGCCCGACCACGCGCGACACGGGCCAGCCTGGGATCGACCCGTACGGCAGCACGACCGCGTCCGACACGTGGTCCGCGAACTCGCCCAGGCCCGATCCCAGGACGACGGCCACGTCCGGCACGGCGGGAAGCTGCCCGCGCACGAACGCGGCTGCTTCGTGGATACGCTCGACGTCTGCGCTCATAGGAGAAACCCCGCGATGGTGGCCGTCATGAAGTTGGCCAGGGTGCCGGCGAGCATAGCCCGCAGCCCCAGCCGCGCCAGGTCGTGGCGGCGCGCCGGCGCCAGCGCGCCGATCCCGCCAATCTGGATCCCGATCGAGCTGAGGTTCGCGAACCCGCACAAGGCGAAGGTGGCGATGGTGAACGAGTTCGGATCGAGCGTGGCCTTCATCGGCCCGAGCTGCGAGTAGGCCACGAACTCGTTGAGCACCATGCGCGTGCCGAGCAGGTTGCCGATGGTGGGCGCGTCCTGCCACGGCACGCCCATCGCCCACGCCACCGGCGCGAACACCCAGCCCATGATCTGCTGCAGGCTGAGGTTCACCAGGCCGAGCCCGGCGTTGAGCAGCGCCACGAGCGACAGGAACGACACCAGCATCGCGGCGACGTTCAAGGCCAGGTGCAGCCCCTCGCCGGTGCCGCGGCCGGCCGCGTCGATCACGTTGACGTCGGTCCTCTCCACCTGCAGCTTCACCGTGCCCATCGTCTCGGGCGTGCCCGTCTCCGGGACGAACATCTTGGCCATCATCAGCGTGCCGGGCGCCGTCATGATGACCGCCGTCAGCAGGTGCTTCGCCTCGATCCCGAACAGGATGTAGGCGGCCATGATGCCGCCGGAGATGTGCGCCATCCCGGACGTCATGACCGTCATCAGCTCGGACTCGGTCATCTTCGGCAGGAACGGGCGGATCGTCAGCGGCGCCTCCGTCTGGCCCATGAAGATGCTGGCCGCCACGTTCAGCGACTCCGCGCCGCTGGCCTTCATCACCTTCCGCATGCCCCAGGCGAAGAAGCGCACCACCAGCTGCATGACGCCGTAGTAGTACAGGATCGCGAACAACGCGGCGATGAAGATGATCGTCGGCAGCACCTGGAACGCGAAGATCATCGAGTACTGCGCCCCCGCCTCGCCCAGGGCTCCGGTCATGATCTTCGGCCAGGCCTCCTTGTTGCCCAGGGGCCCGAACACGAACGACGACCCGACGCTCGCGAAGTCCAGCAGGTGGTTGATGCCGGCGCCGAGCACCTGGAACACCCGCTGCCCCGCCTCGGTCTTCAGCACCAGCAGCGCGAAGACCACCTGCAGCCCGAAGCCCCAGAGCACGGTCTTCACGTCGATCGCCCTCCGGTTCGTGGACAGGGCGTACGCGATCCCGAGGATCACCACGGCGCCGGCCACGGGCTGCGCCTTCGGCACGCCCCCGAAGCTGGCGAGCAGCACCGCCGCCAGCGCGATCGCCGCGCCGGCGCCAATCAGGATCCCGTCCATCCTCGTCAGGTGCCACCGGCTGCCGGCGGCTTCAGGTGTCGTCGTCATGCGCGCTCCCGCAAACAGAACCAGGGGCCGGCGCAGCGGCGTCTGGCCGCCCGCTGCCGGTCCGTCACACCACCTCGCCCACCACCAGCGGCAGCGGCACAGGCGGCGCGCCGCCGAGTTCGATCGCCTGCGCGGCAATCTCGGCCGCATCGCGCAGCCCCGCCCCGTCGCGGTGCACCAGTTCCAGCACCGCTTCGCCGGCGCGCACCAGGGCCCCGCGCGACACGAGCACCCGCACACCGACGCCGTGGTCCACGCGGTCCTCGGCCGTGGCCCGGCCCGCCCCGAGCGCCGCCGCGGCCCGGCCCACCAGCAGCGCGTCCAGGCCCGTCAGGTAACCCGACCGGGGCGCCCGCACCAGCTCGCGGCCGTCCGCCACCCCCAGCCGCGCCGGCTCGTCCACGACCGCCGGGTCGCCGCCCTGCGCCTCGATCATCCGCCGGAACCGTTCCAGACCGGCCCCGGACGCCAGCGCTTCGCGCGCGCGCCGGCCGGCGTCGTCCGGGTCGGTCGCCTGCCCGGACAGCCACACCATCCGTGCGGTCAGCTGCAGCGAAAGCTCCGTCAGATCCGGGGGCCCCTGCCCCTTCAGGGTCTCGATCGATTCGATGACCTCGAGCGCGTTGCCCACCATGCGGCCCAGCGGGGCGTCCATGCGCGTCAGTAACGCTTCGGTCTGCACGCCCGCCAGGCGCCCGGCCTGGACCATCGCGCCGGCCAGTTGCCGGGCTTCGCCTTCCGTCTTCATGAACGCGCCGCGGCCGACCTTGACGTCGAGCACCAGGCCGTCGATGCCCTCCGCCAGCTTCTTGCTCATGATGGACGCCGTGATGAGCGGGATGCTCTCCACGGTGGCCGTCACGTCGCGCAGCCGGTAGAGGCGCCGGTCGGCCGGGGCCACGTCGCGCGTCTGCCCGACAATGACGCAGCCCACGCGCTCGAGCATACGGACGATGTCGGCGGCGGAACAGTCGACCCGGAACCCCGGAATGGCCTCGAGCTTGTCCAGCGTGCCGCCGGTGTGACCGAGGCCCCGGCCGGACATCATCGGCACGACCACGCCGCACGCGGCCGCCAGCGGGGCGAGCACGAGCGACGTCTTGTCGCCCACGCCGCCCGTGCTGTGCTTGTCCACCTTCCGCCCCGGCACCCGGCCGAGATCGAAACGCGATCCAGAGTGGGCCATCGCCTCGGTGAGCCAGGCCGTCTCCTCGTCGCTCATCCCCCGCAGGACGATGGCCATGAGGAGCGCGGTGATCTGGTAATCGGGCCACGACCCGTCGGTCGAGCCCGCCACGAAAGCGTCAATTTCCTGACGCTCGAGAGCCAACCCGTCGCGTTTCTTGCGGATGACGTCAACGGCGCGCATGAAGCCGTCAGTATAGCAGCGCCAAAGTTCCGCCGCACTTTGCCGATATTACGGGTGGAGGGGTTCGTGTGCCCCCCGTGCAGCGCGATGTCAATGGCCCAGCCCGTGCCCGCATCGAGTCCCGCCAGCGTCGTCCGCGACGTCACGGTATTCGCGCGCGCGCTCGTGGCCGCGTCCCGCACGCGCCAGATGTACTCCGACGGGCATCCCAATGCCGCCGCGGCCGCCGAACGGCTGCGACACGCCCTGGCCCCCCTCGCCCTCCACGAGGGGCTGACGGTTGGCATAACGCCCGACGTGCTGCTCGTCAACGGCGAGGCGCTCCCCGCCGATCCGCGCGTCGGCGAAGCGGCCGCGCTGCTCAACGATCACGACATCCTGCAGCTCCGCTTCATCAGCCAGCCCTCCCTGGCAGAACTGACGAACTTCCTCCTCCTGCTGACCTTCGACGGCGACACGCTGCGCCGGCAGGGCGGTCCGGCCCGCGTGTGGGAGAACTACGGCCATTACTGGCTGCAGATCGACCAGATCGACTACGCGGCCCTGCTGGCGCCGGGCGTGGGCCACGACACCGCAGGAGCCCGCGCGGATCAGCCTCCGTCCGACCGTGACGGGTGCCAGGCCCGGGACCGAGTCTGGCGGGCCCTGGTGCAGGCCCTCGCCACGGGACGGGCCGTGTTCGACTTCGCCGGCGAGAAGCGGCTGCTCGAGATCGTTCAGCACGCCGAGGCCATCCGCGCGTTGTCGGAAGAGGCGGCGCTGAGCGCCGAGGCCGGTGGCCAGGCGCAGGAATCGGCCAAGGCGGCCGCCGTCCTGATGACGTTCCAGCGCCTCGCCGACACGGCCCGCGCCGGCGCCCCGGAACTGGTGGATGCGGCCATCGCCAACATTGCCGAAGCGGCGCGCAAGATGGACCCCGCGCTGCTGATGCGCGTGGTTGGCGAAGCGGCCGAGTCGGGTCTCGGCCTCGACCTCATGAAGGCCGTCGGCGAACGCCTCAACGACGACGAAGTGGCGGCGTTGCTCGCCACGTCGCTGGCCGCCGAAGGCAAGGCCTCGGGACGCCTGGCCGCCGCCCTCAGCAGCCTGGCGCCGGGCGACGAGCGACGCGGCCGCGTGCTGCGCCTGGCCCGGACCCGGGCCACGGCCGTGGTCCGGTCCGCCTCCGACGTCTCGACGGCGTGGCACACGCTCGAGAAGTTCCTCGACGGGCCGGCCGACGAAGCCTACGTGTCGCGGACCTACGGGCACACCCTCGAGCAGCTGGAGGCCCGCTCGCAGGGCCTGAGGCTGGATGCGCCAGCCAGGCTCGGCGAGTGGACCGCGACCGTGTCGGCCGAATCGGTGCGCACACTGTCGGCCACGCTGCTGATCGATCTGTTCGCCCTCGAACGGCACCCGGCGGCCATCGCGGAGACGGCGCAGGATCTGGCGGCGCTCACCGAAGATCTGCTCCTCGCTGGCGACACGGTCGAGGCCGCCCGCACCGTCGCGGCGCTGCACCAGTGCACCGGCACGGCGGACGTCGAGCGCGCGGCCGCCTCACGCCATGCGCTGGACGCGGTCCGGCACTGCGCCCCGCTTCGCGAGATCGCCGCGGCCGCCGGCGATCTCGACGACCGCCAGCAGGCCGCGTTCGAAACCCTCTGCGTCGACCTCGGCGGTCCGGTCGCCGACGTCCTCCTGGCCGCCCTCGAGGCGAAGCCCGCTCCCGAAACGGCCCGGCGCCTCGAGTCCATCGTCGTCCGGGTTGGCGACGCCGCGGTGGACGCCCTGGCCCGGCAGGCCGCGGGCCAGGACCCCGACATGACCCGGCTCGCGATCCGCCTGCTGGGGCGCATCGGGGGCCCCCGGGCCGTGACCGTGCTGTACGGCGTGGCGCGGCACGGCGCGGGCGATCGATCCCGTGCGGCGATTCACGAACTTGTCGCCGCCGAGCACCCGGCGGCCGGCGAGTGCCTAGGCCACCTCCTGCGGGAGGGCCCGCTCACCGCACGGCTCGCCACGGTCGATGCGGTGGCGACCGCCCGCCATCCAAAGGCAGGCCCGCTCCTTGCAGGGACTCTCCAGAACCTCGATGCCCTGGGCGGGGACCACGACCTCGCGATGCGGATTCTGACCACCTTGCGCGGCGTGGACGGCCGGGGCACGGTGCCGGCCATCGAGCGCGTGATGCATCTCACGAGTTGGCGGCGCTGGCGGCGCGCGGGGCGCCTGAAGCGTCTGGCCGTCGCCGTCCTGCTGGCCATGAGGACCGACGAGGCGCGGCAGGCCATCGACAACGCCGCCCGCCTCGGCGACCGCGGGCTGCGGCGGGCGATCGCGGCCGCGGGCCGGAACGGGAACTGACCATGGAAGACGTCACACGCGCCAGCGCGTTCGTGCAGCGGTTCGGGGCGGCGATCCGTGCGGCGCACCTCTACGCGCCCACCCATCCCCTGGCCCGCCGCAGCGCCGGGGCGCTGGCGGCGTCCCTGGAGGACATGGCCCGCCACACCCCTCAGGTCACGCTGGCCTGCCTCGGCGACGACGTCGTCATCGGGCACGTACGGCTGCGCAGCTCGGCGACCATCGGCGGCCTGGTACGACACTTCCGGGAACAGCAGATCGAGAAGATCACCCTGCCGGGCGGCCTGGGGGTCGAGGACGTGCGCGGTCTCGTCTGCGTGCTGGCCGAACGCAGCGACCGGCCCGTCGGCGATCGGCTGGCGTCGGCCGGCCTCACGGGCGTGGGGGTGGGACTCATCGAGCCGGAGCCGCAGGAACCCGACGAACACCTCGGCGTGCTCGCCGCCCGTCACGTGTACCAGACGGCCGTCGGCGGGGCCGAGGAGATGTGGCACACCGTCGAGGCGGGTGAGACCCCCGACCCGGGCGCGGCCCGCGCCATCATCGACGCCCTCGCGAAGGCCGTATCGCAGGATCGGGGGTCGATGCTCGCGCTGACGGCCCTGAAGTCGCACGACGCGTATACGTTCACCCACATGATCAACGTGTCGGTGCTCACCATGGCCCAGGCGCGGGCGCTGGGCCTGCCCGCCAGCCTCGTCCGCGAGTTCGGGGTGGCCGGGCTGATGCACGATGTCGGCAAGACGCGCATCCCCGGTGAGATCCTCACCAAGCCGGGCGCGTTGACCGACGAAGAGCGGACGATCATCGAGCGCCACGTCGTCGACGGCGCGCAGATCCTGCGCAAGACCCCCGAGATGCCCGCGCTGGCGCCGATCGTGGCCTTCGAGCACCACCTGCGGCAGGACCTCAGCGGCTACCCGCGCGACATCGGCTCGCGCACGCTCAACCTCTGCACGATGCTCGTGAGCATCGCCGACGTCTTTGATGCCCTGCGCAGCAACCGCGCCTACCGCCGTGGATTGCCGTCGGATCGGATCCGCAGCATGCTCGACAAGGACTCGGGCACCATCTTCGAGCCGACCCTGCTGCGCCGCTTCATCACGCTGGTCGGGATGTTCCCGGTCGGCACCTTCGTGCGGCTGACCTCGGGCGAGATCGGCGTCGTCGTCGAGGAACACGCCACCGATCCCTTCCACCCCCGGATCAAGCTCACGTCCGGCCGATCGGGCGATCCGGTGTACGAGACCACGATTGTCGACACGTCGGCGCGCTCGGATCGCGGCGAGCCGCTCTGGCAGATCCTGGAACCCGTGGACGCGGACGAAGCCGGCATCAGTCCGCTCGCAGCCCTGACGGCATGAGCACAACTGCCCACGCCACCGCGGCGCCCCTCGAGGCCATCGAGCCGTCCCTGGCGGCGCCCGTGATGGCCTTCGCCCGGGCGTGCCGCGGCGCGGCGCGGGTGACCGCCCTCTACCCGCCGGAACACCCGGCCGTCGGCACCGCCCTGACGCACGTCGTCGAGGCCGCCCGCCAGGTCACCGCGCACGGGGAGATCGTCTTCTCGGTGTTGCCCGACGATCTGTCGGTGGGCGGCCGGCGGCTGGCACGCCCGGACGCCGCGGCCACCGAACTGGCCGCGTGGCTCCACTACCACCAGGTGGGACGCCTCACGCTGCGGCCCCACGCAGACGCCGACGAGTGGAGGCGGTTCCTCGCCCTGCTCAGCCTGACGCCCGATCAGTCCCGCGTGCGCGGCGGCCTGGCGCCGCTCTGGGCCACCGAGGGCCCAGCGCACATCCTGATCGAGGCCATCGATTACGCGGCCCTTCTGATCGACCGGATCCGCGGCGATCGCGCCACGTGGCGCGCGGTGGTCGAGCAGTGTCTCGACCGCGACGCCGAGCACTGCGAAGACTGGATGGTGGATCTCATCCTCGAGATCCTCAATCACCCGGAGCGCGCGGGCCGCCTGCTGGCGGAGATCGACGAACGCCTCCCGGCCGCGGCCGGCCGTGGCCCGGTGGTCGTCGCCAGCGTGCTGCGGGCGGTGGCCGAGTACGCCGCGCGGACCCAGCCGGATCAGGTCGAGCCCCTGCTGGTGGCCATGGCCGATGCGGCGGGGCGGATGCCGCTGACGGCGCTGGCGCCGATTGCGGCGACGCGCCGGGCGCCGGGCCAGGCGGAGATGGGCGCCTTTGTCGCCAGCCTGGCCGCCCGCATGAAGGACGCGGACCTTGCCAATCGTCTGGCCGAGGCCGTCCGGGACGGCCACGGGGGCTCGTCGCTGCTGGCCGAGACGCTGGCGCTGCTCGTGCCCGACATCGACCGCCGGTCGTCCGTCGTGGCGCTGGCCAAACATGTGATCGCGAGCCAGGCGTCCGCGGGTGCGGCCGGCACCGCCGCGCAGGCCCACGTGGGGCAGATCCTGGCGAGCCATGACGACCGGCCCTTCATCTCCGACACCTATTCGGTGGAACTCCAGCGGGCCGCCGACCGGGCGGTCGACCTCGACCGCGACGCCACGGACCCGCCCGACCGCGTCCGCGACTGGACCGCCTCGGTGAACGACGACCGGGTGCGTCAGCTCGACGCCCAGCTGCTCGTCGACCTGATGCAGATGAAGCGGGATCTCGAGGCGTGGCAGGGCGTGGCCGCCCTGGCGGTCGCCCGCGTGCAGGTGCTGGTCGTCGTCGGCGACTTCCACGCCGCCGCGTTCCTGGTCGAAGCGATCCGGCTGCAGCAGGAGGCCCACCCGGTGCCGGAGGTGCGCGAGGCGGCCGATCGCACACTGGCGACCGTCCTGAACGCCGACCTGATGCGTCATGTCGCGTCCCACCTCGACACGTCCGACCCCTCGGTGGTGGCAGCCGCGAAGCGGGTCTGCCAGGCCATCGGCACCGGGATGGTCGTGCACCTCGCGGAGGTGCTCAGCCGGGAGGAACGATCCCGGTCGCGGCAGCACCTGATCGGCATCCTGACCTCCTTCGGCGCCGCCGGGCGCCAGACGGTCGAGCGCCTGATGCAGTCCTCGAACTCCGCCGTGCGCCGCACGGCGGTACAACTGCTGCGCGCCTTCGGCGGCCACGACGCGTTGCCCAAGCTGAACGCGATGCTGAACGACGAGGATCCCAACGTCCAGCGCGAGGCGACGCGCGCGATCGCGCTCCTGGCCATCGAACCCGCCTATCACGCGCTCACGCAGGCGCTGGTGACGGGCAGCGGATCCGCCCGCACGGCCATCGCCAGCGCGCTCTGGACGCTGCCGGCCGACGGCACCATCGGGCTGCTCGCGCACATCGTGACCGAGGCGCCCACAGGAGGCCACATGACCGCCCTGCACGAACGCGTGCTGCAGCGTCTGGGCACGGTGGGCGGCCCCGCAGCCGTCGAAGCCTTGACCCGCGCCCTCGAGCGAGGCTCGATCGTCGCGCCTTTCCGCACCCGGCTGCTCCGGCGACAGGCCGCCGAAGCGTTGGCGGCCATCGGCACGCCGGACGCCACCCAGGCCCTCGAGGCCGCGGCCAGTGACGGATCCCGGGGCGTGCGGGCAGCCGCGCGCGCGGCGCTCGCGCTCGCCCGCCGCGGCGGTTCACGCACGACGTCCGAGAGGCGGGTGGTATGAACCAGGGCGACTTCATCCTGCTCGACGAGCTGCCGAAGCGTCTGGCCGGCGCCGTGAAGGCGGTGCACCTGTATGCGCCGGACCACCCGATCGTCGCCCGCGCCATCGAGCAGTTGAGCGACGTGCTGGCCCGCCTGCTGTCCACCCAGCGCGAGGTGGTCATGGGCATCATCGAGGGCCAGCTGGTGGTGGACGGCCGCCCGGCCCACGTGGGCCCGGGCACCGTCGACGTGCTCGATCGCCTGGCGGCGGCCGGGGTGGACCGGCTGGCCGTGCGGCGCGGCGTGACCCGGGTCGAGCTGCAGGGATTCGTGCGGCGGCTGGCCGAGCGCGGCGCCCACAAGGGCCCGGTGGACGACAGGCCCCATCTCGAGGGCACCGATCACATCACCCCCGGCCAGTTGCGCGTGCATGCCGGCCGGGCCGAGGCGGCCACCGACATGCAGGCGGCGCGGCGCGCCTACGCCGACGCCGTCGTCAGGGTCGAGCAGCTCTGGCACCAGACGGCCGCCGACGGCGTCCCCGACCCGGAACTGGCGCACGACGTTGTCGACGGACTCGCGCACCTCGTCGGCCAGAACCGCCGCGCCCTCGTCGCGCTGACGGCCCTCTGCCAGTACGACAACTACACGTTCACGCACATGGTCAACGTGGGCATCCTCACGATGGCCCAGGCCCGCAGCCTCGGCGTGGACGGCGAGGCGCTCCGCCAGTTCGGCCTGGCCGGCCTGATGCACGACATCGGGAAGATCCGCACCCCGCCGGAGATCCTGACCAAGCCGGCAAAGCTGACCGACGACGAGTTCGCCATCATGAAGCAGCACCCGGTCGACGGGGCGGAGATCCTGCGCCGCCAGATCGAGATGCCGCCACTCGCCGCCATCGTCGCCTTCGAGCACCACCTGCGGATCGACGGCACCGGGTATCCCGGCGGCGTCCGCCGGCCGGTGCTCAACGTGGCGACGCAGCTGTGTGCCATCGCCGACGTCTACGACGCGATGCGGTCGCAGCGCAGCTACCAGCAGGCGTTCCCGACCGACCGCATCCTGGCGGTCCTCCAGCAGAACGACGGGACGCGCTTCGACCAGCACCTGGTCCGCCGCTTCACGCAGCTGATGGGCATCTACCCGCCCGGCAACCTCGTGCGCCTCGACACGGGCGCGCTGGCGGTGGTCCTGCGGACGCACGCGCCCGACCCCGCCCGCCCCGCCGTGCGGGTGATCGTGGACCCGGACGGGACGCCGCTGGCGGCGCCCGTGGACCTGGCCTTGTGGGAAGCCGATCCGGCGGGTGCACCGACCCCACGGATCGTGACGCCCGTGAACCCGGCCGAGACCGGAATCGACCCCCTGCTCTATCTCGACATGCGGGCAGCCTGAAGCGCGCGCGCCCCGCCGCCGCGTGTTGCTTTCGCCCCGCCGCCCGGCTACGCTGGATCCTGGCAGCGCCCAGCTGGAGGTGTCATGTCGGTACGCGTTCGGATGAGCCTGGCGGCGGCCGCGCTGGCGGTGGTGTGCCTCGCCGGTCCGGCCACCCCGATGGCCCAGGGTCCGTCCGGCCCTCTGGCCGTCATGGCCGGCGAGACCGGGGCCCCCGCCGATCTCGCGACGATCCGCGAATGGGACGGCCGCATCGCGCGCCTGGGCCGTGACGGCAACCTGCGCGTCAGGCGGGTGGATCCGGACGCCCTGGTGCCCGGGCGCGAACACGAACGCCTGGACCAGTATCACCTCGGCGTGCGCGTGTTCGGCGGCGAGGTGGTGCGTCAGGTCGATCGCGGGCAGACCGTCTCGGTGTTCGGGCAACTCTACGAGGGCATTGCAATCGACACCGAGCCGGTTCTGGGCCCCGCCGACGCCGTCCGGATCGTGGCCGGGCGGACGGGCGTGGCGCCCGGGGCGGGCGCGCCGCCCGAACTCGTGGTGCTCCCCCGCGACGAGGGCGGCTACGTGCTGGCCTACCGCCTGCGCGTCATGACGGCCGAGAACCTGCTGGTGCTCTTCATCGACGCCAGGACGGGCGCGGTAGCGCTGGAATACAGCGATCTGCAGACGGCCATCGGCACGGGCAAGGGCGTGCGCGGCGACACGAAGAAGCTCAGCACCCGCGACGCGCAGGGCCGCTTCGTCGCCGTCGACGACCTGCGCCCGGCCCGGATCCACACCTTCGACATGAAGGGCGACCTGCAACGCACGCTCCGCTTCCTGAACAACGAGATCCTGCTCAGCGACAACGACCTCAGCAGCGACACGGACAACGACTGGGACGACCCGGCCACCGTGGACGGGCACGCCTACGCGGGCTGGACCTACGACTACCTGTACAAACGGTTCAACCGCCAGGGCCTCAACGGCGCCGACCTGCGGATGGTGAACCTCGTGCACCCGGTGAAGCGCGAGGACGCGCTGAGCCAGCCGTCCAGCGTGATCGGGCTCTTCTATCTCAACGCCTTCTACGCGGGCAACGGTGTCATGGTCTATGGCGAGGGGTTGCCGACGAACCTGACCGCCGGCGGGTACAAGTGGGACTACTTCTCGGGCGCGCTCGACGTGGTGGCCCACGAACTGACTCACGGCGTGACCGACTACACGTCCGGCCTGATTTACCGCAACGAGTCGGGCGCGCTGAATGAGGCGTTCTCCGACATCATCGGCGCCAGCGTGGAGTTCTTCTTCCAGGACCCCGGCGGGGGTTACCTCAACGCGGACTATCTGATCGGCGAGGACCTCACGTCGCCGGCCGCCGGCTTCCGGTCGATGTCGAACCCCCAGGCGTACGGCCACCCCGACCACTACTCCCGGCGGTACCTCGGCCCGAGCGACAACGGCGGGGTGCACACCAACTCCGGCATCGCGAACCACGCGTTCTACCTGGCGGTCGAGGGCGGCACCAACCGGACCTCGGGCCTGACCGTGCAGGGCGTGGGCGGTGCCAATCGGGAACGCGTCGAGAAGACCTTCTACAGGGCGTTCACGCAGATGCTCCCCTCCAACGCGACGTTCGCCATCGCCCGGGCCGCCACCCTGCAGGCCGCGCGCGACCTGTACGGCGCGGGCAGTGACGTGGAACGTGCCGTCGGCCAGGCCTGGTCGGCGTGCGGCGTGAACTAGCGCCATGCCGCCCACCAAAGGAACCCAGCGCATGACTCGAGGGACCCGTTTCGCCACCGTCACCACGCTGGCCAGCCTCGTGGCCACCGTCGCGGCCGGCACGGCCGCCGCGCAGCAACCCGCGCCACGCCCCGCCACGGTGTTCGTCGCGGCCGACGCCGGGATGCAGGCCACCGTGTCCGCCGCCGAGTCGACCGTCACCTACAAGCTCTACGGCGAGGATGCCGTCATGAAGGCCGACTACGAGGTGCCGGCCGCGGCCGTCTTCGGCGCCCGGCTCGGCGTGCGCATCTGGCGCCGGCTGACCGTCGGCGCCGGCGTCTCGGTGCTCACGAAGGACGCCACGGCCGAGATCGACGCCTCACTGCCGCACCCGTTCTTCTTCAAGCGGCCCAGGCAGATCACCGGCGTGGCCAGCGATCTGAAGCGAGACGAGACGGCCGTCTATGCCGAGGTCGGATGGCTGTTCCCGGTCACGCCGCGGCTGGACGTGGCGGCGTTCGCCGGGCCGGCCTTCTTCCAGGCGACGCAACAGGCGGCCGTGAAGGTGCAGTACTCCGAGAGCTACCCGTTCGACACCGCGACGTTCGTCAACGTCGAGAGCGTGTCCCGTTCGGTGTCGGCCACCGGCTTCACCGTCGGCGCGGACATCTCGTACCGCTTCACGCGGACATTCGGCCTGGGCGGCCTCTTCCGGTACTCGAGGGCCTCGGCGGACCTCGAGCCGGTGGCGGGCCAGGCGTTCACGATCGACCTCGGCGGCCTGCAGGCGTCGGCCGGCGTCCGCTTCCGGTTCTGACGCGGGACGCCAGGCGGCCAGGCTCGCACGGCCATGAGTGCCATCGGCGCGGCATCGGCGGACTCACCGTTCCGGCGCCGGGTGCTCGCGGCGGTGCGGCGGATCCCGCCCGGCCGCGTCGCGACCTACGGGGACGTGGCCGCGGCAGCAGGCCGGCCCCGCGCCTGCCGGGCCGTGGGCCACATCATGGCCACGTGCCACGACGCCACGGTGCCCTGCCACCGCGTCATCGCAGCCGGCGGGCGGCTGGGCGGCTACGGGCGTCTGCCGGCGCTCAAGGCTGCCCTGCTCCGGGCCGAGGGCATTCCCGTGGCCGGCGACCGAATCAGGCGGTTTGCCGCCGTCCGGGAACCCCTCCGGGCCGCGGGCCGTATCACCCCCACAGGGATTTAGGCCCGGCAACCCGTGAGCAGGCAACCAGGCACCACCATGATTCCGTCTCAACAACCAGAGGGCGACCGCGGCGAGCGGGACCTCGTCGCCCGCTGCCGGCGCGGCGAGCTCGGCGCCTTCGAGGAGCTCTACCAGCGCTACGGCAGCCGGCTTTACAGCGTCGCGTACCGGATGACCGGCAACGCGGCGGACGCGGATGACCTGCTGCAGGACATGTTCCTGCTGGTCTTCCGCCGGCTGGACACGTTCCGGGGCGACGCGGCCCTGGGCACCTGGCTCTACCGCCTCGCCGTCAACTGCTGCCTCGACTACGTCCGGAGCAAGCAGGGCAAGCAGCAGAAGGCGACGGCGTTTCTCGACGACCTGGACGACGTGGAGCCGGTGGCGCCCGGATCGTGGCGGCCCGACACCGTGCTCGACCGGATGGAACTCGAACGGGCGATCGGCAAGCTGCCGCCCAGCTACCGCTCGGCCTTTGTCCTGCACGACGTGGAGGGCCTCGAACACCACGAGGTGGGAGACATGCTCGGGATTGCGGTCGGCACATCGAAATCGCTGGTGCACAAGGCCCGGCAGCGCCTGCGGACGGTGCTGCGGGGCGCCCGGATGACGGGACCCGACGAGGGAGGCACGCGATGAACGTTCCGCCAGCCGGCCGGGCGTGCGACGCGTACTGGCCGCTCATCAACGACGACCTCGACGGCGAACTGCCCGAGGCGGCGCGACTGGAGCTGGAACGCCACCTGACGGACTGCGAGGCGTGCCGCCTGGCCGCGGCGGACCTGGCCCAGATCCGTCGGGTCGCCCAGGCCCTGCCGCCGCGCCGGCCCCGCGCCGACGCCTGGCAGCAGATTGCCGCGCGCCTCAGTCGGGAACTGCCCGCCACGCCGGCTGCCCGGCCACGCCACTGGGGTTCGTCACGGGCGTTCCTCGCGGCCGCCGCGGTGCTGCTGGCCGCGGTCGCCTCAACGGTCTGGCTGGTCCGCCAGCCGGCGGCGCCCGAGCAGGCACCCCAGGCCGCATCGGTCGCGCCGGCACCAGTGCACCCCGGAGACGATAGTCCCGTCAAAAGCATCGACGAGGAGTTGAGGGCCGCCGAACTGCACTACGAACGGGCCATCGCGGGGCTCGAGCAGATCGCGAAGTCGGAGCAGGCGGCGCTGGACCCGGCCGTGGCGGCCACGCTCCAGAAGAACCTGGGCGTGATCGACCAGGCCATCAAGGAGAGCCGGAGCGCCATCCAGGCGCAACCGGCCAGCCAGCTGGCCCAGGACAGCTTGTTCGAGGCCCTCCGCCGCAAGGTCGCCCTGCTGGAAGACACGGTGTCGCTCATCAACACGATGCGGAAGGGCGACGAAGCCGGCACGGCAAAGGTCATCCGGGACATGAGCAAGACATAAGGTGACGCCATGAAGACGCGATACACGATCATCGGTACGTTGCTGCTGGCCACCCTGGCCACCGCCGCGCCCGCCCGCGCGCTCGCCCTGCCCGCCCTCACCGACGGCTGGACGTGGGGAGAGCCGCAGGAAGTCGAGAAGTTCTCGAAGACGGTGCCGCTCGGCAAGACCGGCTCGGTCGTCGTCACGAACATCGCCGGCGACATCACCGTCACCGGCGGCGCGGGCGACCAGGTCGTCATCGACGCGGTCAAGCGGGGCCGGACCGCCGACGACCTGAGGGCCATCCAGATCGAGGTCATCGCCGCCGAGGGCCGCGTGGAAGTGGCCACCCGGTACCCCAGGTGGAACCGGGAGGAACACCGCCACGACAACTCGTCGGTGACCTACACGCTCACGATTCCCCGGGGGGCGATGCTGCGCGTCAAGTCGATTTCCGGCGACGTGCGCGTGTCCACGGTCGACGGCGAACTGCGGGCCGAGACCGTGAGCGGCAACGTCGAGGTGTCGCAGGCCGGCGCGCTCGACGCGGCCAAGTCGGTGTCGGGCGACGTCACCGTGAAGGGCGCCGCATCGGCCGGCACCCTGGGCGCCGGGTCCGTGAGCGGCGACGTCTCCCTGTGGAACGTCAAGGCCCGGGCCATCGAAGGGTCCACCGTCAGCGGCGACGTCACCCTCAACGACGTGACGTGCGAGCGGGTGGGAGGCAAGTCGGTGAGCGGGTCCATCAAGTTCAGCGGCACCCTTGCCAAGTCGGGGCGCTACGCGCTGCAGTCGCATTCGGGCGACGTCTGGGTGAAGGTGCCCGCCACCGCGGGCTTCGAGGTCTCTGCCAGTTCGTTCAGCGGCGACATCGACAGCCAGCTGCCGCTCACGGTGCGCTTCGGCGGCACCGACGAGCCCCGGGGACCCAGACGCCAGGCGATCCGCGGCACCTACGGCGACGGCTCCGCCACGCTCGAGCTGACCTCCTTCAGCGGCAGCATCCGCATCGTCTCGGCGGGGGGGACGGGGGCGGGGGCGGGGGCGAAGAAGTAGGAAGCAAGAAGCAAGAAGCAAGAATACGCACGCCTCAACGATGCGGGCGCGGCCACCGGGGGGCAGGGCTTCAGCCCTGCCCCACGCCGCGCCCGCGGCTCTTTCCAGCCTCTAGCCTCTAGCCTCTAGCCTCTAGCCTCTAGCCTCTAGCCTCTAG
>CAYNDV010000103.1:0-16573 GCA_964396055.1 uncultured Vicinamibacterales bacterium
GCGCGAGAACCAGACGCTCGCCACCATCACCTTCCAGAACTACTTCCGCAAGTACGCCACGCTGTCCGGCATGACCGGCACGGCGGACACCGAGGCCGAGGAGTTCGCGAAGATCTACAAGCTGGACGTCATCGTGGCGCCGCCGAACCGGCGGCTGCTGCGCGAGGAGCAGCCCGACACGATCTTCCGGACCGCGGGCGAGAAGTACGACGCCATCGTCAACGACATCCAGGAGAAGCAGGCGGAGGGCCGCCCCACCCTCGTGGGTACGGTGTCGATCGAGAAGTCCGAGAAGCTGAGCGGCATGCTGCGCCGGCGCGGCATCAAGCACGTCGTGCTGAACGCGAAGTACCACGCGCAGGAAGCCGAGATCGTGGCCCAGGCGGGCCGCCTCGGCACCGTGACCATCGCCACGAACATGGCGGGCCGCGGCACGGACATCCTGCTGGGCGGCAACGCCGAGTTCATGGCGCGCCAGCGGTGCCTGGCCGACGAGCTCGCGGAACGGCTGCCGAAGGGCGAGGAGAAGTTCGTCGACGACGACGAGTTCGTCTACTTCCACCACCTCGACGCCTTCTACCGCGTGCGGCGCCCCGACTGGCAGCGGATCTTCGAGAAGCTGAAGGCCGACACCGACGAGGAGCACGAGCGCGTGGTGGCGCTCGGGGGCCTGCACATCATCGGCACCGAACGCCACGAGGCGCGGCGCATCGACAACCAGCTGCGGGGACGCGCCGGGCGCCAGGGCGATCCGGGCTCGTCCCGCTTCTACCTGTCGCTCGAGGACGACCTGATGCGCATCTTCGGGTCGGACCGGATCGCCGGCCTGATGCAGCGCCTCGGCATGGAGGAGGGCGTCCCGATCGAGCACGGCATGGTGACGCGGGCCATCGAGCGCGCCCAGAAGCAGGTGGAGAGCCAGAACTTCTCCATCCGCAAGCACCTGCTCGAATACGACGACGTGATGAACAAGCAGCGCGAGAACATCTACGCGCTGCGCCGCGAGCTGCTCGACGGCCGCATCCGGATCGACGAGCACGAGACGGTCGACACCCGCGGCTACCTGATGAGCCTCGCCGAAGGGCTCATGGACGACACGGTGGCGGCCTTCTGCCCCGAGGGCGAGGATGCCGACGCCTGGGATCTCGACGGGCTGCGGCGCGAGGCCGCCCGCCTGTTCGCCCTGGAGCCCGTCGACCTGGGCCGCATCGAGTTCGACGGCCAGACGCGCGAAGGCCTCCTGGACGCGCTCTGGGAGACCGCCCGGGCGAAGTACGAGGAGAAAGAAGCCCTCGTCGGCCGCGACGTCCTCGACCGCGTGGCGCGCGACATCATGCTCCAGATCGTCGACGCCCAGTGGAAGGACCACCTGTACAGCCTCGACCACCTCAAGGAAGGCATCGGGCTGCGCGGGTACGGGCAGCGCGATCCCCTGGTCGAGTACAAGAAGGAGAGCTTCGCGCTGTTCCAGGACATGAAGGGGCGCATCGACGAGGAGTCGGTGCGCTACCTGTTCTGGCTGCGGCCCGTGGCGGGCGAGGACGACGGGCGGCCACTGCGCCGGCCGGCGGCGCGCCGGGCCACGCCCATGACGACGAACGCCCCGTCGTCGTCGGGCACGAGCTTCTTCGGCTCCAGCCAGGACGCCGCGCCAGCCGGCGGCGCCGCGCCGAAGCCGGCCCGATCGGGCGGCGACGACGCGCCCGTGGTGACCGTGCGGCGCGACGAGCCCAAGGTGGGCCGCAACGATCCCTGCCCCTGCGGCAGCGGCAAGAAGTACAAGAAGTGCCACGGCGCCCAGGCGTGAGTGGACACGGGAGGTGACGCACATGGACTTGAACGCTCTGACTCCGGCCATGGTGCTGGCGGGCGGTGAACTGGCGACCGCGCTCACCTTCGACGACGTCCTGCTGGTGCCCTCCCGCTCGAGCGTCCTCCCCCTCCAGGTGGAGGTGGCCTCGCGCTTCACCCGGAACATCCGCCTGAACGTGCCGCTGGTCAGCGCGGCCATGGACACGGTGACCGAGTCGCGCCTGGCCATCGCCATGGCCCAGCACGGCGCCATCGGCATCATCCACAAGAACCTGTCCATCGAGGAGCAGGCCTCAGAGGTCGACCGCGTGAAGCGGTCGGAGAGCGGCATGATCGTCAATCCGATCACCCTCTCCCCCGACCACCGGATCTACGAGGCCCTGGCCCTCATGAACAAGTACCGGATCTCGGGCGTGCCGATCACCGAGGACGGCGAGAAGGAAGGGCGCCTGGTCGGCATCCTGACCAACCGGGACCTGCGGTTCGAGACGAATACCGACCGGCCCATCGCCGAGGTGATGACCAGGGAGAACCTCATCACCGTGCCCGTCGGGACCACCCTCGACGAGTCGCGCGAGATCCTGCACCGCCACAAGGTCGAGAAGCTGCTCGTCGTTGATCACGCCTACCGGCTCAAGGGCCTGATCACCGTCAAGGACATCCAGAAGATCATCAAGTACCCGGCCGCGTGCAAGGACGCGCTGGGGCGCCTCCGGTGCGGCGCGGCGGTCGGTGTCGGCAAGGAGACCCTCGAGCGCGCCGCGGCCCTGGTGGCGGCCCATGTGGACGTGCTCGTCGTGGACACGGCTCACGGCCATTCACAGAAGGTCATGGACACGGTCAAGGAACTGCGCAGGCGGTTCCCCGACGTCGACCTGGTGGCAGGAAACGTCGCGACGGGCCAGGCGACCCGGGACCTGATCGGCCTGGGCGTGGACGCCGTGAAGGTGGGCATCGGGGCCGGATCGATCTGCACGACGCGCGTCATTGCCGGCATCGGCGTGCCGATGATCAGCGCGGTCATGGACTGCGCCAGGGCCGCGAAGGACGGCGGCGTGCCGATCATCGCCGATGGCGGCATCCGGTTCTCGGGCGACATCACCAAGGCCATGGCCGTGGGCGCCAGTTGCGTGATGGTGGGCAGCCTGTTTGCGGGAACCGACGAGAGCCCGGGCGAGGTGGTGCTCTACCAGGGCCGCAGCTTCAAGGAATACCGCGGGATGGGTTCCATCGGCGCCATGCGCCGCGGCGCGCGCGACCGGTACTTCCAGGACGAGTTCGACCTCGACGCCAATCCCTCCGGCACCGAGAAGCTGGTGCCCGAGGGGATTGAGGGCCGCGTGCCGCACCGCGGGACCGTCCAGGGCGTCATCCACCAGCTGGTGGGCGGCCTGCGCGCCGGGATGGGCTACGTGGGCGCCTCGACCGTGGCGGAACTGCAGGAGCACGCGCGCCTCATCCGCGTCACGCCCGCCGGCGTGCGCGAAGGGCACGTCCACGACGTCGTCATCACCAAGGAAGCACCGAACTACCGATCGGAGTGACGGGCGGCACGCGGCGGGCCTACGGCCCCCTGTCTCCTGTCTCCTGTCTCCTGTCTTCTGTCTTCTGTCCCGTCCCGCCGACCGTGATGCGCCGGTTGGCGTCGCCGAGGTCTTCGATCCGCACGACCACGGCCCCGGAGGGCGGACGTTCCCACTTCTCCGCCCATTCGACCGCGAGGACTCCGGACTGCGCCAGTTCGTCCAGGCCGAGGTCGAAGACCTCGCCGGCCGCCAGTCGGTACAGGTCCACGTGATACAGCGGCACGGCGCCCCGATATTCCTGCACCAGCGTGAAGGTCGGGCTGCTTACCTCGTCGGGATCCAGGCCGAGGCCCTGCGCCAGCCCGCGCACGAATGCCGTCTTGCCCGCCCCGAGGTCCCCGTGCAGCAGAATGACGGTGCCCGGCCCCACGTCTGCGCCGAGGCGGCAGCCGACGGCGGCCGTGTCCGCTTCACTGGCCGTGCAGACCACGCACGTCATGACAGGCCGGCCCCGTTGTCGTCGCCGCCGCCGGCGAGCATCCGCGTCGCCGGGCCCAGATGGTCGAGCAGATCCCCGGCGGTCATCGCCGTCTCGCTCAGCGCGAGGGCGGCCAGGTCGCCGGCCAGACCGTGCAGGTACACCGCGATCTGGCCCGCCGCCTCGGGGTCCTTCACCTGCGCGAGCCACGCCGCCACCATCCCCGTCAGGACGTCGCCGCTGCCCCCGGTGGCCATGCCGGGGTTGCCCGTCGTGTTGATGGAGACGTGGCCCTCGGGCGTGGCAATCACTGTCCGATGGCCCTTCAGCACCACCCAGACGCCATGGCGGGCGGCTGTCGCGCGTGCGGCGGCCACCCGATCGCGCTGAATGTCGGCAGTCGACACGCCCGCCAGCCGCGCGAGTTCGCCCGGATGGGGCGTGATGACGACGGGGCGGTCCCCGTGTGCGTGCCAGGCCTCGGGCAGGCGGGCCAGTATGGTGATCGCGTCGGCGTCGAGCACCAGCGGCCGCCTCGACTCTTCGAGCACGCCACGCACGAGGGCGACGGCCCCGTCTCCGGTGCCCAGGCCCGGTCCGATCGCCAGCACGTCGCCCGGGGCGTCGAGCACGGTGCGAAGGGCGGACGCCGTGCAGGCGCCGTCGTCGTCGTCGAGGGCGATCGTCATGTACTCGGCGCCCAGCGCGGCGACGGTCGGCAGGCACGAGGCCGGGGTGGCCACCGAGACCAGGCCGGCGCCGGAGCGCAGCGCGCCGCGGCCCGCCAGCGCCGCGGCTCCCGTCCTGCCCCGCGACCCGGCGACGATCAGCACGTGCCCGAACGTGCCCTTGTGTGCGTCGTCGGGGCGCAGTGGCAGCCGGGGGCGCAGGTCGTCGGCGTCCAGCGTCCGGAGCACCGGGCCGTCGAGCGCCTGGACGATCGCGGCAGGGATGCCGATATCGGCCACCACGACGTCGCCGGCGTCGCCCTCGGTGGGCGGGACGACCAGCGGCAGCTTGGGCGCGCCGAGGGTCACCGTCAGCGTGGCGGCGATGTGAGGGCCGATGGGGCCGCACGCGTCGGCCGACATGCCCGAGGGCAGGTCGACGGCCACGACGGGGACATCGGCGTCGTTCAGGTCCGCCACGACGTCGGCGTGCAGGCCGCTCAGCGGCGTGGTGAGCCCCGTGCCGAACAACGCGTCGACGACCAGATCGGCGCCGAGGATGTCGGGGCGGTGCCGGCGCCAGTCGGCCTCGGTGGCGATCTCGGCGGGCGCCAGCCCGAGCCGGTCGAGAATCCCCAGATTGACGCGCGCGTCGCCGCGCACCGCTTCGCGGCCGCCGACGACGAACACCGACACGTCGGTGCCACGCGCGTGCAGGACACGGGCGACCACGAAGCCGTCGCCGCCGTTGTTGCCCCGGCCGGCCAGGATCGCGACGCGGGCTGCGGCGAGATCGTCGAAGGCCTCGTCCATGGCGGCGGCCACGGCGCGACCCGCGTTCTCCATGAGCACGAGCGACGGGATGCCGATGTCCTCGATGGCCCGCCGGTCGGCTTCGCGCATCTGCGCGGCAGTCAGCACTCGCATGGATTGCCCGTCTACCCTCCTTGCGCGCACTCTACCACAAGAGGTACGGTAGTGCCTTGCGGCGGGCCGCCGGCCGCGGCCCGTGCCCGTCTCGCCCCATCGGAGCGCACACACCATGGCAGCCGTCGTCTATGTCAACGGTCGGATCTGCGGGCAGCAGGACGCGACCATCTCGGTCTTCGACCAGGGGTTCCTGTTCGGTGAAGGCGTGTACGAAGTCGTGCGCACCTACCACCGCGAACCGTTCCTGATGGACCGGCACTTCCGCCGCCTGCGCACATCCGCCCGGATGATCGCGCTCGATCTCCCGATGGACGACCGGGCGCTCGAAGGCGCAGTCCGCGATACGATCGGGGCCTGGATCGCCGGCCCCGGCCGCGACGACGGGGCGTCGGAACTGTATGTCCGCCTGCTGCTGACGCGGGGCGTCGGCGACATGACCTACAACCCGGCGGGTGCGCCGTCGCCGTCGCTGGTGATCATCGTGAAGCCGCTGGCGCCGCCGCCGGCGGGCATCTACGACGCCGGCGTGAAGGTGTCGCTGGTGAGCGTCGTGCGCAATCATCCCGGGTCGGTCAACCCGCTGATCAAGTCGAACTGCCTGCTCAACAACGCGCTGGCCATGCAGGAGGCGCTGCGCCACGGCGCCTTCGAGGCGATCCTCCGCAACTACCGCGGCGAGATCGCGGAGTGCTCGCAGTCCAACGTGTTCGTCATCAAGGACGGCACGCTCCTCACGCCGCGGCTCAACGCCGGCCTGCTGGCGGGCATCACGCGCGAGTTCATCCTGGAGGTCGCCGACGACGCCGGCGTGCCCGCGCGGCACGCGGTGCTCCGCGACGACGACCTGTTCGCCGCCGACGAAGTGTTCCTGACCAGCACGACGCGTGAGGTCGTGCCGATCGTGGACGTCGACGGCCGGCCGATCGCCGACGGCCGGCCGGGGCCGATCACCACACGCCTGCTCGAGGTGTATCGCGAGAAGGCGGGCCGGCTGACGAAGCCGGCCTAGCCTCTAGCTGTAGTTCTCCATCGGCGGGCAGGTGCACATCAGGTTCCTGTCGCCGTACGGATTGTCGATGCGGGCGACGCTCGGCCAGAACTTGTTCGCCCGGACGAATGGCAGCGGGTACACCGCCGCCTCGCGCGAATACGGGTGCGTCCAGGTGCCCGCCGTCGCTTCGCCCACCGTGTGGGGCGCGTTCTTGAGGACGTTGTCCCTGGGGTCAGCCGTGCCGTCGATGACGTCCTGGATCTCGGCGCGAATCGCGATCATGGCGTCGCAGAACCGGTCCAGTTCTTCCCTGGGCTCGCTCTCGGTGGGTTCCACCATCAGGGTCCCCGGCACCGGGAACGACACCGTCGGCGCGTGGAAGCCGTAATCCATCAGGCGCTTGGCCACGTCCCCTTCCTCGATGCCCGCGGCCTTGAAGCCGCGCAAATCGAAGATCATCTCGTGCGCCACCCGGCCCCGGGCGTTCGTGTAGAGCACCGGGTAATGGCCGCCGAGACGCGCCGCGATGTAGTTGGCGTTCAGAATCGCGTACTTCGTGGCCTCGGTCATGCCCTTCGCGCCCAGCAGGCAGGCGTAGGCGTAGGAAATCAGCAGGATGCTGGCACTGCCCCGCGGCGATCCCGCCACGGGCGCAATGGCCCGGGCGCCGCCCACGTCGGCAAACCGGTGACCGGGCAGGTACGGCGCGAGGTGCGCCGCCACGGCGATGGGACCCATGCCGGGCCCTCCCCCGCCGTGCGGGATGGCGAACGTCTTGTGCAGGTTCATGTGGCAGACGTCGGCCCCGATGCGCGCGGGGCTCGTGAGTCCGACCTGCGCGTTGAGGTTGGCGCCGTCCATGTACACCTGGCCGCCCCGCTCGTGGACGATCTGGCAGATCTCCATCACGGCGTCTTCGAAGACCCCGTGCGTGGAGGGGTAGGTGATCATGAGCGCCGCCAGCGCGTCACGGTACTGGTCCGCCTTCGCCCGGAGATCGGCCACGTCGATGTTGCCGCGGGCGTCACAGGCCGTCACCACCACCTTCATGCCGGCCATCACGGCGCTCGCCGGGTTGGTCCCGTGGGCCGACGAGGGAATCAGCACGACATTGCGCTGTCCCTGGCCGCGGTCGTGGTGCCAGGCGCGGATGACGAGCAGGCCCGCCAGTTCCCCCTGGGCGCCGGAATTGGGCTGCAGGCTGACGGCGGCGAACCCCGTCACCTCGCGCAGGGCCCGTTCGAGGCCTGCATACACCTCCGCGTAGCCTGCGGCCTGATCGGCCGGCGCGAAGGGGTGGACGTTGCCGAACTCGGGCCAGGTGATCGCTTCCATCACGGACGCCGAGTTCAGTTTCATCGTGCACGAGCCGAGCGGGATCATCGACGTGTCCAGGCCGACGTCCTTCCGCTCGAGGCTCTTCAGGAACCGCATCATCGCCGTTTCGGACCGGTACATCCGGAAGACGCCGTGCGTCAGGTACGGCGTCGTCCGACGCAGGCCGTCGGGCAGCGCCGGCGCGTCGTCGGGGCCGATCTCCACCGGGACAGGCGCCGGCAGGCCGAGGCCGGCGGCCACGGCGTTCACGATGCCGTGGCGCACGCAGTCGTCCACGGTCTCGTCGCAGGCGATGCCGAGTTCGTCGGCGTCAGCCGCGTACCGGAAGTTGTAGCCGGCCTCGAGGGCCGCCGCCCGCACCGCGTCCCGCCGGCCGGCCGGCAGCCGCAGACGGAGCGTGTCGAAATAGGCGCCATTGAGCTCCGCGCAGCCCAGGGCCGACAGGTCGTGCGCCAGGGCCCGCGCCTGGGCGTGCGCCCGCGACGCGATACCCCGCAGTCCCTCGGCCCCGTGGTAGACGCCGTACATCGCCGCCATGGTGGCGAGCAGCGCCTGCGCCGTGCAGATATTCGACGTCGCCTTCTCGCGGCGGATGTGCTGCTCGCGGGTCTGCAGCGCCATGCGGTAGGCCCGGTTGCCGTGGCGGTCCACCGACACGCCGATGATGCGGCCCGGCGCCTGCCGGACGAACGCCTCCCGGGTGGCGAAGAACGCGGCATGAGGCCCGCCGGCTCCCATCGGGACACCGAAGCGCTGCGCGCTGCCGACCACGACGTCGGCCCCCATCTCGCCCGGCGGCGTCATGAGGGCGAGGGCGAGCAGGTCGGTGGCGACGGCCACGAGCACGCCCGCCGCATGCGCGCGGTCGATGATCGGCCCCAGATGGTGGGCGGCCCCGTGGGCGTCCGGCGTCTGGAACAGGACGCCGAACACCCGGTCGGTGAACGCCATCTCGGCTACGGGCGACACGACGAGTTCGATGCCGAGCGGTTCCGCCCGGCCGCGCAGCACGTCGATGGTGTGCGGGAAACAGGTGTCCGCCGCCAGGAAGACGGGGCGGCTGGCGCCCTTCGCGTGTACGCGCCGCAGCATGGTCATCGCCTCGGCCGCCGCCGTCGGCTCGTCGAGCAGCGAGGCGTTGGCCACCGGCATCGCCGTCAGTTCCTGCACCATCGTCTGGAAGATGAGGAGCGCTTCGAGGCGGCCCTGGGCGATCTCGGCCTGGTACGGGGTGTACGGCGTGTACCACCCGGGATTCTCGAGCACGTTGCGCAGGATGACGGTCGGCGTGACCGTGCCGTAGTACCCCATGCCGATCAGCGAGTAGAACGGCGCGTTCCGGCCCGCCACCGCCCGCAGGCGGGCGAGGAAATGGTGCTCCGTCTCCGGCGGCGGCCACGCCGGCGGCGCGGACAGGCGGATGCCCGCCGGAATGGCCTCGTCCATCAGGGCGTCGAGGCTCGGCACGCCGATCGTCTGCAGCATCGCGTCACGATCCGCCGGGCGCGGGCCGATGTGACGCGATTCGAACGCGTTCGTGGAATCGGGCGTCATGGACACGTCCTCAAGGGCCTCGCGTTATTTCACCAGTTGCTCGTAGTCGGCCACCGGGAGCAGTGCGTCGAGGTCGGCGGGCGCGGCGAGCTTCATCTCGACCATCCAGCTGCCGTGCGGATCGGCGTTGACGCGTTCCGGGTGCTCCACGAGATCGGTGTTGACCGCGACCACCTCGCCGGCGACAGGGCTGTACAGCTCGGAGACGGCCTTGACCGACTCCACGGTGCCGAACGTCTCGCCCTGCTGCAGCGTGCGTCCGACCTGGGGCAGCTCGAGGTACACCACGTCACCGAGCTGCTTCTGGGCGAAGTCGGTGATGCCGACACGGCCGGTGTCGCCCGTGACCCTGATCCACTCGTGTTCCTTCGTGTACTTGCAGTCGGCAGGATACATGTCACCCTCTCGGTCTCTTGTAGAACGGCAGCGGGACGACGCGGGCGCGCGCACGGCGTCCGCGGATATCGATGTCGAAATCGGTGCCCGGCGCGGCGTGCGACACGGGCAGGTAGGCCAACCCCAGCGCCTTCTGGAGGTGCGGGGTCCGGGTGCCGCTGGTGACGCGGCCCACGCAGGCGTCACCGGCGTAACAGGCGTGGCCGTGCCTCGCGATGGCGCGGTCGACCATTTCGAACCCGACGAGCCGGCGGCTCACACCGGCGGCCTTCTGCCGGGCGAGCGCGTCGCGACCGAGGAACGGCCCCTTGCCCCAGGCGAGGATCCACTCGAGATCGGCCTCGAGGATGGTCGTCGTGTCGTCGATGTCCTGGCCGTACAGCCGCATGGCGGCCTCGAGGCGCAGCGTGTCTCGGGCGCCCAGGCCCGCCGGCACCACGCCGTCGGACCGCCCTTCCTCCAGGATGGCGTCCCAGACGCGGACAGCCTGCTGCGGCGGGACGAACAGTTCGTACCCGTCTTCGCCGGTGTAGCCGGTGCGCGAGATGGTCCCGCGGACCGACGCCACCTCCCCGGGCGCGAACCAGTAGTAGCGGACGGCAGACAGATCGACGTTGACCAGCCGCTGCATGATCGAGCGGGCCAGGGGCCCCTGGAGGGCGATCAGGGCGTAGCGGGCGCTGGTGTCCAGCACGGCCACCCCGAACTGCCGCGTCTGGGCGGTGACCCAGGCCACGTCGTTCGCCGTGTTGGCCGCGTTGACGACGAGCAGGAAGTGCGTGTCGGTGAGACGATAGACGAGGAGATCGTCGACGAACGTGCCGTCGGCGGTGACCAGCGCCGAGTAATGCGCCTGGCCCGGCGTCAGCCGCGACACGTCGTTGCTGGTGACCCACTGGAGCGCCTCGAGCGCCCGCGGCCCGGCCACCTCAATCTGGCCCATGTGGGTCACGTCGAAGACCCCGGCGCAGTTGCGGACGGCGTCGTGCTCGCTCGCCAGGCCGGCGTACTCGACCGGCATCTCCCAGCCTGCAAACGCCATCATCCGGGCGCCGAGCGCGCGGTGCCTGGCGTCGAGAGGGGTCCGCTTCAACTGTGACGGGCTGGTCTGGGTCATGCGGCTGCGAGAGGGGCCGGAACCATGGTCACGGTACTATGCAGACCGTAACCCGGTCAAGCCGACCCGACGGTTCCGCGCCCCTCCCGCGACAGGCATTCAGGGGGCCTCAGGCCTCGACGCGCCCTCGCCGCCGCGGCCGGCGCCGGGGCTCCGGCGCCGGCCGTGGCGCAGGGCCGCCACCAGGCCCAGTGTGGCGGCGCCGACCGCCAGCGGAACCCCCGGACCCCGCCAGTCCGGTGGGAGTGCCACCCAGACGATTGAGGCACACGGCCCGCCCAGCAGCAGGCCGACGGCGACGGTGACCAGGACGTTCGGCACGTTGGGCCCCATGGGTCCTCACACAATCTTGATCGAAGAACACCCGATCAGCTTGAACCACGCCGACTCGACCCGGATGATGTAGAGCCCGGCGCACACTTCCCGCCCTCCGCTCCACCAGCTGAAGTCGTGATAACAGCCGTCATAGGTCTCCCAGGCGGCCAGGACCTCGGTCTCCCAGGCGGAGTAACAGGTCTCGGCTTCGAGCGGCGCGCGATGGGCCGCGAGACGCGCCTCGCGCCACGCTGGGACCGCGGCCGGGTCGTCCTGGAGCACCCGCAGCAGGACGTCCGCGAGTTCGAGCGCCAGCCCGGCGGCCGACGATCGTGTCGACGCCTCCATCCCGGAGACGGCCCGGCGGAACAGCCGGATGGCCGGCGACCCCGCCAGCAGAACGGCCGTGCGCTCGGCCGACGCATCCGCACGGGCGAGATCGACGCGGGCAGTCCGCCGCCCCCTCGTGACGACGACGCCCTTTCGACTGCTGACGACCGACACGCGGTCGTCAGCCGCCCGCAGCGTCAGGGTCACCTCGCCGTCGACGGTCACCCGCTTGATCACTTCCAGCACGCCGCCCGTGGCCCGCACCTGGAGGGCGCCCGACGGGTGTTCGCTGAGCGTGAGCCGCATGCCGGTGGCACGGTCCATCACCTCTTTCTGGACCGCCACCTGTGACGGAGCTTCCACGCGGGGCGAGGCCCGCCACAACCACGTATCGCCGTTCTCGACGCCACCCCCGGAGGCCCGGATCGGTGACCCGGACGGCATCACACACCACAGCGCCATGACACATCCCGCGACAGACGATCTGTACACACGCACCTCCGACTCCTGTTGGCGTCGGCGTGCGACCCCGCCCGGCCCGCACCAGCGGCAAGCCCTGTCCCCGCCGTTGCATCACCCCGGAGACACCCGGGGCACACCCGACACGCGGCTATCCCCGTGCGCCGGCCTCGCCTCCTCGCGGCCCGGCCGTGACGTCGCCCGTGTCCGGCACACTCCCATAGGAGGCCTGCTCGCACACGAACCCTGGCTGAGCCAGGGGCGGCACGACACCGTGCCCTCCGACCGCCTCGTGCCGCCGGCGGCGTCCCGGGGGCTGGCGCAGGTAGGTCTGGAGCGTGTGGTAGCTGATATCGAGGATGCGGCACGCCTCCCGCTTGTTCCCGCCGCATCGGCTGTAGACGAGGCGCACGTAGCGGCCCGTCCATTCGCGCAGCGACTCCCGTTCCGTCAGTGACGGCTGGAGCGTATCCGTATACCGCCCCCGGAACGCCGGGGGCAGATCGTCGAGATCGAGTTGCGCACCCCGGGTGAGCGTCACGGCCGATTCGATCGTGCGCTCGAGCTCCCGGACATTGCCGGGCCAGTGGTACGCCGTGAGGGCGTCTGCGGCCGCAGGCGTCAGTTCCAGGCGGCGCACGGACCGGTGCCGGTCGAGGAAGTAGCGGGCCAGCTCCGCCACGTCCTCGCGCCGGGTACGCAAGGGAGGCACGCGCACCTCGACGCCGCTGAGGCGGTAGTACAGGTCTTCGCGAAACTGTCCCTGATCCACCAGCGTGCGCAGGTGCTTGTTGGTGGCCACGATGATCCGCGTGTCGACGCGCCGCAGGCCCTGCCCGCCCACCCGCTCGACGCTCAGGTCCTGGATTGCGCGCAGCAACTTGGCTTGCGCGCTGCCGGACAGGTCCGCCACTTCGTCGAGGAACAGCGTGCCTCCTGCGGCCTGCTCGAACTTGCCCTGGCGGCCGCGGACACCGGTTGCGGTGCGGTCCTCGATGCCGAACAGTTCGGCTTCGAGCAGTGTCTCGACGATGGCCGCGCAGTTGACGGCCACGAAGGGCCCGCGAAACCGCCGGCTGAGCTCGTGGAGCTGACGGGCCACCAGTTCCTTGCCGCTGCCGCTCTCCCCCTCGATCAACACCGTGAAGTCCGTGGCGGCCACGCGCGCGATTCGCTCGCGCAAGGCCTGCACGGCCAGGCTGTGCCCGATGAGCGGCGCCGCCCCATCCCGTACGTGCCCATCGTCTTTGACGTGGCGCTGCCAGGCGGGGTCGGCGCCGGCAGCCAGGGCGTAGACGGCTGCGACACGCTCGAGGAACCGGCACTCGGCCGGCGCCAACTGGTGATCGGCTGCGGGCTGCACCACCAGGTCGAGGGGCCGGCCGCCGGGCCGAGGCGGGACACAGACCCGGATCAGCGGCGGGTCACCGGGAGCGGGCAGGCCATGGGGTGCCGGCTCCTCAGGTGCCAGGATGGCCACCCAGCGAGCCCCCAACCGCCGCTGGACGACACTCTCCACCGTGACCTTCAGGGAATGTCGTTCCCGCGGGGAACCCAGGCGAGCGCTGATCGCCGCAAGCAGGTCGTCGATGTCCAAGGGCATGGCGGTGGGACACATCGGAGGTGCGCGCCTGTCTCCCGAATATTCCAAGATACGTTCCAGATGTCCCCGCCCCCCGGGGGCGCCGGGACATCGTCTTCTTCCGCGTCAGCCCGAGAAGAGGGGAAGCAACTGCCCACCGCCAGCCCGACGCAAGTGGGTAACCACTACCCGGACACCTGGCGAACGGCCTCGACGCTGCCGTCGTCGGCCCACCGGACTCCAACCCGGTAGTGGGCCCCACGGGTCGGGTGCAGGCCCGAGACGTGGGCGTAGATCACCATCGCATGGGCAACGTGCGTGCGGTCCCGGGTCACCAGGACCAGGTCAGCCGAGGTTCCCGGTGCGAGCCGCGCGGCGGTCTCGATCGAGGCGCCGGCGGCGGAGACGTTGAGCAGTCGGGCCGTCTGTCCCGTCCGCAGGCGGACGGATCGGCAGAGCGGCAGGCCGGTGACCGGCTGCCGGCCGTGGGCGCGTCGCTCGGAGGGGCCCGTCATGGCGCCGTCCAGGAACGTGTGCGGGGGTTGAAACGCAGAAGCCTGACCCGCCCGGTTGCGCCAAGCAGCCGGACCGCATACTGATCGTCGCCGCGGCCCCTGACATACAGGGTGCCCGACGTGCAGGCGCCGTACGGACTGAACGACAGGAGCGCAGTGCCACCGAGCCGTACGCCGCTCCCGGTCAGTGCCGCGCCGGTCTCCACATCCGTCACACCCGGGACCAGCCCGAACCGGGCGCCGGAGAACTGCTCGCGCAGCCGTCCGATCGGCGCGTCCCGCGTGTCGATGCCCCGGGCGATCTCGGCCGTCCGCACCCCATTCCGATTGCCGTCGACGGCTACCGTCATCGCGGCAGCCTGGTCAGTCTCCGAGAACTGGATCGCCATGTATTCCCCGCTCTGGATGGCCTGGCTCCTCGTGCGCTCGACGAGGCCGGCCACGTGGCGGGCGGCGCCGGCCGCCCCCAGGGCATCGCGCCAGGCCGCGAAGGCGGGCACGGACATGGCGGCCAGGCTGCCCGCTACCCCGAGCGCCACGAGCACCTCCGTCAGCGTGGTGCCCGTGGCGGCGAAGTCGTGTCGGCCGCAGCGCACGGCCGCGATGGTCGGGCGGTCGTGCGTCACGGGGCGTTCACACGCGCCGGCGAGACGGTGATCTGCGGCTTGAGCTTGAGGAAGCTCTTCTCTCCGATGCCGCGGATGTTCATGAGTTCCTCGACCTTCTTGAACCCGCCGTTCTTCTGGCGGTACTCGATGATGCGTTCAGCCGTCCGTGGGCCGATGCCCGGCAGCTTCAGGAGCTGGGCTGCCGTGGCCGTGTTGAGATTGACGGGGGGCTGGGCGGCTTCGGCCCTGGGCTGGGCGGGGCCAGCGGGCGCCTGGGACTGGGCGGCGGCGGACGCTGCGCCCAGCAGGACGACACACAGTAGTGCGGCGACTCCTCGCATGGGTTCCTCCTTGAACAGCCTGATCTGCGCGGCGTGCGCAGGTCGAACGTGAGCCGGGCCAGCCAGGGTTCCGCGGGGGTCGGGCACGGTGCCAGGGCGGGTACCCGGCTCGGCACGGTTCACCGCAAGACGCACGCCCGGGCGGGGCGCACGCCAGTGCGCCCGCAAAACGTTCGTGCGAGGTGAGATGGTGTCTCGCAGGACGGAGGGAGGAGGCCCCTGTCAGACGGCCACCGGCGTAGGTGTCTCCTGCCGTTGGCAGCCGGGATCGCTGCTGCGCCTGCGTAAGGGGCAGGCGAAAGGACACCGCCGGATGCTGCGCAACCGGTGTTCACGCGCGCCGGCGGCATGCGCGGGCGGTTCAGTTCTGGACGGCCTGTGGGCCCTCGGCCTTGAACCAGTCGATCGTGCGCGCCAGCCCGTCGGCCAGCGGGACAGTCGGCTGGTAGCCGAGCAACGAGCCGGCCCTGCCGATGTCGGCCAGCGAGTGCTTGACGTCGCCGACCCTGGCCGGCTCGTAGGTGGGGCTGACGGAGGCGCCGGTCAACTGGCGCAGCGTCGCAAACAGCTCGTTCAGCGACACGCGGGTGCCCGTGGCCACGTTGATGATCTGCCCGGCGGCCCCGGGCGCATGGCAGGCCTTCAGCACCCCGTCGACGACGTTGGCCACGTAGGTGAAGTCCCGTGTCTGCTCGCCGTCCCCGTAGATGACCGGCGCACGGCCCTCGATGAGGGCCCGGATGAACAGGGAGATCACGCCGGAGTACGGCGAGGACGGGTCCTGCCGGGGCCCGAAGACGTTGAAGTAGCGGATCGTGACGGTTTCGAGCCCGTAGAGCGACCAGAACAGCTTGCAGTACTGCTCGCCCACGAGCTTGTGCAGCGCATACGGCGAGAGTGGATTGGTCGGCATGTCCTCGCGCTTCGGCAGCGTGGGCGTATCGCCGAAGACCGACGAGGACCCGGCAAACACCAGCCGCTTCACGCCGGCGTCGCGGGCCGCCAGCAGGATGTTGAGCGTGGCGTCCACGTTGGCACGGTGGGACGTGACGGGATCGGCCACCGACCGCGGCACCGACGGAATCGCGGCCTGGTGCAGGACGAAGTCGACGTCGGCAACGGCCTCGCGCGCGACCCCGGGGTCGGCCAGATCCGCGTGGATGAACTCGGCGGCCCCGACGGCGTCGAGGTTGCGCCGTTTTCCGGTAATGAGACTGTCGACAATCCGCACACGATCGCCACGCTCCACCAGTTCGGCGGCCATGTGCGACCCGATGAACCCCGCCCCGCCCGTCACGAGATACGTTGCCATGCGAACTCCAGCCCGCCGGCGCGCAGACGCCAGGCGGGCATGAATAGGTTCCGCCGCAGCCGGCCCGTAAGCCGAATTCTGTGCCCCTCGACTCGGCCCGCCTTTCAGCGGACTTCGCTCGGGGTGACGGCCATTCCTCTAGCCCTGTCCTCGCGGACAGAGTCCAGCGACCTACCCGGAGGCATGGGGCGGGTCACCCTCATGCGCCTCCCTATTTGGTCTTGCTCCGTGCGGGGTTTTGCCTGCCACCCGCGTTACCGCGGGCGCGGTGCGCTCTTACCGCACCTTTTCACCCTTACCC
>CAYNDV010000104.1:0-16533 GCA_964396055.1 uncultured Vicinamibacterales bacterium
TTAGGGTTCGAATCCCTCTCTCTCCGCCACATTCTCGCTTCGCTCGCCTGTGGCGGAGCGAGACGTCTTCAGGCTCTCCGCGGCTCGCGCCGCTCCGGGCACGAATCCCTCTCTCTCCGCCAATCTCAGCGATAAGTCACTCACCTGCAATGGTTTACGAACATTGCAGGAGTGGGCGTGATTCCCTCGGCGGATCGGTCTGCCAAACCTCCGCCGGTCAACAACATCGTTCAGTAGCCACACGCGTCCCACCACCCGTCTCCAAGATGTCTCCACGATCGTGGCCCCGAATGCACCGACCGACGCAGGTTGACGTGGCGTCGAGGCGGACGGCGTGCCGATCGCACCGCAGCTCTCCGGCGGACGCCGCCGGACAGAGAAGAGTCCTGGCGATCCTCCGCATCGCGGTGCTCGTGTCGGTGGACGAGGTGGCCTGACGCGCTGCGGCTGCCGAACGAAAGTGTGTCCGCGGACCTGTAACGCTCACCTGTGTTGGTGTGGGGCAGGCCTTCCTTCGACTTCGCTCAGGGCAAGTAGGCCCGCCATTCCCCGGAGGGCTGAAAGCCCTGCGCCACATCGAACAGACGCTCAACCCAAGCGAACTCCAAGGTCTCCGGGGCTAGGCCGATCGCGCCACTTGCGCCGCAGCACGTCGACGCTTGGAGGCGACAGGAACCCACCACATCCAGAGGCCGCTGCACCACAACACCAGCAGTACGAACCCGGCCGGCAGGAACAGCCCGAGCTTGACCCAATCGCCCCCGAACAGTGACCCGTCGTGAATCGACTCAATCAGGTCCGAGCGGCGGTACGCGGTATGAAGCACGCGTCCCGTGCCAAGGTCGACCTGCACCTCCCAGCCACTATCGAGCCAGACCTTCGCCACGCCTCGCCCCGGTCGTACGTCGACACGGTTGACGTCGTCCCAGCTGAGCACGGCGACCTCGCGAACCGACTTGACGCTCGACAGAATGGCCTCGAGGTCCACCGCCGGCACCGAACCGGTGCCGCGATGCTCCGTCGGCTGCACCCAGCTCCAGTGCTTCTTCGTCTGCAGCAGGATGCCGCTGCCGATGATGACCAACACCGGGACCGCCGCCAAGAAACTGGCCCAGTAGTGGACCTTCCGATTCAACGTGTTGACGTGCATCGAGCTCCCTTAAGAACCAATCCCTCAAGTAGAGCCGCGATCGCCACCTACTACCAGCGGCCGTAGTTGGCGGCCGCATGCCGGCCAGCACCGATGCACCGGCCGATAAGTCGAGGTGAGGACGCCGCCGGCTCAGTCGGCCATGAAGGGGTACTCGAAGTCGGTGGCCGGCACGAACGTTTCTTTGATCGTCCTTGGGCTGACCCACCGCAGAGATTGAGCGGGCTACCGGCCTTGTCATTCGTGCCGGACGCCCGCGCGCCGCCAAACGGCTGGAGGCCCACCATCGCCCCCGTCGGCTTGTCGTTGAGGTAGGTCCCCTGCGGCGTGCCGGAGCACCCGGCACGCCTCGATGAACGCGTACCGGTCTCGCGAGATTACCGCCCCGGTCAGGGCGTAGGGTGACGTGGCGTCACATACCTCGAGCGCGGCGGTCCAGTCGTGATCGTCGAGATGCCGCACTCCAGGCCGATGCCAACTGTCGGGCCCCGCTGTCACGAACTGCGGATCCCGGACGGGGACCTGACGTGGCGCGTGATCTACAGGGTCGACACCGACGCCGTGGATCATCGGCGACGTCTTTGCCAAGAAGACGCGATCGACGCCGCGGTCGGTCATGGAATCGTGCCGGCGTCGTCTGACGGCCTACGATGCCATCGCAAGGGGCAAAGGGTGAACGGGATGCATAAAAACAAGCGCGCGCGGCTCGAAGCGCACGGCTGGCAGGTGGGCGACGCGAGGGACTTTCTCGCCCTCTCGCCGGAGGAAGCGGCGCTCGTCGAAACGAAGCTCGCGCTCAGCGGCAGCGTTCGCGACCGGCGGGTGGCGCAAGGACTGTCTCAGGCTGAACTCGCCGGCCGATTGAAGTCCAGCCAGTCCCGCATCGCCAAGGTCGAGGCTGCCCCTTAACTACCTGAGATTCGAACCAATAGAGCCAGAAGTCGCGCGCCATCAACAACTTAGAGAAACGCGTGCTTAGGGTTCGAATCCCTCTCTCTCCGCCAGCCTTCGCTCACCCTCGGCTTGCCAGACCCTCGGGTGAGACCTAAAAGGGGCCTGGCCCCATTTCCGTTGCTGCAGCCAGCGGTTCAGCATCGCCAGCGTCTCGGCCGTGGGCCCCTCGTGGCCCCGTCCCTCCTCGGGGACGAAGGTCACCTCGGCGCCCGCGGCCTTCAGGCCCTCCACCACTTGCACGGCCTTCGCGTACGGGCAGTTGCGGTCCTCGGTGCCGTGGACGATGAACATCGGCACGCCCTTGAACGGGCCCAGCGTGGTGGCGTCCAGGAAACTGGGGTGCCCCTCCCCAAGCCACTGGGGGCCCAGGTCCGGCGCCCCGGAGAGCACCACCAGGGCCTTGTAACGCCTCGGGTTCTCGACGTGGGTACGGTAGACGCCGTAGCCTCCCATCGAGAATCCCGCCAGCACGAGGCGCTCGGGATCCACCGGGTACCGCGCCAGCACGTCCTCCAGGGCTTCCCGCACGTCCACCTGGGCGTTGTCGCCGCTGTAGCAATTCGAAACCCCGCGGCCCTTCGGGGCGAGCACGAACCAGTCCTCCGGCGGGAAGGCCCCAGGCGGGACACCCGCCCGGTCGTCCTGTCCGCTGCCGTGGAGCGATACCACCATGGGATAACGCCGGCCCGGTTCGAGCCTGGCGGGCACGCGTAACGAGTAGGGCTGCAACGAATCATCGAACGTGGAACGGTAGGCGCGGCGCAGCGTTCCCGTGGCCTGGACGAACGGATCCCGCCCCGCCTCCACGGCGGCCAGTAGGCGTTCGACTTGCTCCAACTCCATGCGCGGCCGGGACGCGGTGTCCCGCGGGTGGAGGGCGGCGAGCGCATCGCTGGCTTCCTGGATGCGAAAGCCGAGCGTCGCTCGCGTGCCGGCGTCGACCGCGGTGGGCAGGCCGTCGATGCGCCGCCGCAATCCCTCGGGACTCTCGGACAGCACCGTCGTGCCCAGGCGCAGCAGGCGACCATCAGGTCCTTCCACCTCCACGGCGTACCCGCCGGGAGATGCCAGGGGCGGCAGGCTCTGGCGCACCGTCTCGAGTCTCGGGGCCGTGGCGGGAGGCAGGGTCACCGAACGCGACGAGATGGACTCGTTCTCACCGCTGAGCACCGTGACGCGGAAAGCCGCGGCGGCCGCGACAGCGCCGGTGACGATGAGGTCGGCGGCCTGCCCCTGACTCACATGACCCTGGGAGAGCGTTGCTGTCCACGCGGATGCGGAGGGTCGGGCGGGAGGCTGGAAACGCGCGGCGGCGAGGATCCGGGGCCGGTTCTCGCTGCCGATCCGCTGGTCCCGCACAAGGATGTGTGTCCGCCGATCCCTGGTGCCGACCGCTTCGACGTAGGCGAGGTTGAGGCCGAGTCCGGGTGAGCTCCACGGATGGAATGGCGCGAGGCCCGCCCAGGGGATCAGCACCTCGAAGCGCGCCACGCCCTGGTCGAACGACCAGGCGAATCGGACCCCCGTCAGGGGCTGGAGGGAGACGGGCTTGTTCCGGTACCAGATGAAGGCGAACTGCCAGTTCCGCTTCTCTGGATCCTGGGGAGAGAATCCCAGCACGCGGAACTGCTCAGTGGGCTGGCCGTCCTCCCGGGGTTCACCGATGGCCAGGTGCAGGCCGTCGCCGTTCTGGTACGCCCGGTCGCGGCACTGCAACGCCGGCTGGGGCGAGGTCACGAAGACGTAGAGGAAGTCCGCCCCGTAGGCAACGTGTGCGCGGACGGGACCTGGCTGGAGCGTTCCGTCTGCTCCGACGAGCTGGAGGGTGACGCCAGGCGTCGCGGCCAGCGCGGAGTCAGGCGCGCCGTCGATGATGGGGGCGCGGTCCAGGAAGGGCACCGTCACGGGACTCTGATCCCCGGCGGCAAGCGCGGGCGCGACGTGAATCCCCCACGCCAGGCTCAGAACCGTGAACAGGTACCATGCCATCTTGTGTCTCACCGTGCGCGCCCCCTCTCGTGCATTTGACGGCGAGAGTTGCGGAAACGTTGCCCGCGTGGTCTGACCCCCACGTTTCGATCTCGACCAATCCAGGGAGGCGTGGCGTGGCCTCGATCGCCGGCTGCACGGCGACCTCCACCTCGAGCATCACGAGACGGCCATCGGGGTTGACGACGTCGGCGTAACTGCCGTCGGCGCGCTTGCGCTGGTAGCGGATCTGGAGCCGGGCTGCGGCGCTGGCCGACACGGAGACGCGATCCCGTTCGATCTCGACCCGACCCGCCGTGGCCGGCGCGAGCGTGGCCTGCAGCCGGTTGAGCGGATGATCCAAGCTGAACCGCGCGCCGGTGGCGCTGGCAACGGTGACGTTGACGGAGGCCGTCGTCCCGGGCCGAACCGTCAATTCCCGTGTGGACACGCGCAGGGCAAGCGGGGCCACACCGGAGGGCAGCGGTTCGTCCCCAACGGAGGCGCTGATCCTCAGGCCGGGAGGGGACGTGTTCTCCACGTGCAGGCGTCCGGTGTAGAGACGGCGCGTGTCCTGAGTGGAGCTCCGGCCATGATGCACGTAGAAATGCTCGCGACCATCCGGTGACGTCGCGATGGACCCGTGCCCGGTGGAAAACCGGTGTTGGGCGGGATCCTGCGCGAGGATCGGATTGGCCGCACTCTTCCGCCACGGCCCGAGCGGCGCATCCGCGACGGCGTAGCCCACGCCATAGAATTCGTTTTCGAAGTTGTTCGCCGAATACATCAGCAGGTAAAAGCGCCGGCCGTCCGGCGCTGAAACGGTGAACGTCGTCGAACCCTCGGCCCACCGGCGGTTCTTCTTGCGCCCGCCGCTGCGATCGTAGTCGGCGACGTGTGCGTTCTCCCAGGCCTGAGGACCCATCGCGTAGCTGATGATCGGCGTGAAACCATCCTTGCGCACGCCGTCGGGATCGTTCGCCCCTCGGTGGGTATCGCGGTAGGCGTCGGCGATCCGGGGCATGGTGGCCCCGCGCGGGTCGCGCCACCACGCGGTATCGAGTTCGACCGCGTAGATGTTGGACTCCTCCACGTACGTGCCGAGCGTGCGGTCCCACACCCAGTTGCGGTAGGCGTTGCGCGAGAAATAGAGATAGACCCGCCCGTCATCGTCGAAGAAGACGTTGGGGTCGATGTAGGGAATGTAGGTGCCGCGGGGCGCGCGTTCCCCCTCGGCCCTCGTCGCGGGCGGCCGTTTCTGTGCCGCATCCATGACGAGGTTGATGTCGTGGTACGCGGGATCGTAAGGAAAGTAGTCGATCGGCGTGGCCGCGATGTTGCGAAAGGGCCCTTGCGGTGAGGTGGCGACGGCCACGCCCACCTTGCACGGTTCCTCGAAGTCGGCGTACATGAAGTGATGGGCGACGTCGGTGTTCATGCGCGCCGCGTAGAACAGGAAGTACAGCCCCGTGTCCGGATTGTGGTACACCTCCGGGGCCCAGAACCAGTCGTGCCCCCACTGATTCGGATCCGTCACCGGCAGCGCGCCGCCGGGCACATGCTCCCAGGTGGCGAGATCCGGCGAGCGGTAGATACCAAAGTAGAACCCGGGATCCGCGCCGTCGGTGGAGTAGGCGTAGTAGTAGCCGCTGCCGCGGTCGTAGTGCACGTAGGGGTCGGCGCCGGGCGTCGTCGCAGCGTTGTAGTACGTCGGCGGACCCGCGGCCGACGCCGCACCCTGGGCGGCGCACACCGGTGCGACGGCGAGCAACAGCGCGACGCACATCGCGGAACACGACCAGCGGGAAGGCCGGTTCTGATGGTCGGGGATCATGTGCGGCGCCCCCGCAGTCTCCTCATGGCGGCAAGCATCACCGCCTCACCGCCACCTCTGCGTCCAGGCACCGACGCAGGACATCCAGGGTTTCACGCTGGCGTGCGCGCACGAACGTCATGGCGCGCTCGGTCTTCGCCGGGAATCCGGGCATCGCCGGCGTCCGCTCGAACCTCAACGGCGCCGCAACCTATCTGCCGCCGGCCAGCGCCGGCGTGAGCACGATGTTCCTGTACGACACGGCTCCATGGTCGCCCTGGAGGACGATCGGCCCGGGCGCGCCTTCGTCGCTGTCGAGCGCGCCGCCGGTGATGCCCGGGATCGTCTGGTCCGCGATGATGGTCTTGCCGTTGAGCACCACGGTCACGCGGCGGCCCGACAGCGTGATGTCAAACGTCTGCCAGGTATCCGCACCGGTGCTTGCGTTCTCGTTCGGAACGAGGAACCCGTAGACCGCACCCATGTCCGAGGGATGGGGCTCGGGATCGCTGCTGTCCACCACCTGCACTTCGTACCGGCCGCGGAGGTAGATGCCGCTGTTGCTGCCCTTCGGGCAGTTCACCTCGATGTGCAGCTTGAAGTCGGTGAACGTCGCGGCCGTCTTCAGGTTCGCACCGCTCTTCGCGTTCTTGAGGATGCCCGCCTCAGCGGACCACTGGCTCGTTCCGCCCAGGGTGGTCCAGCCGGTGAGATCCTTTCCGTTGAAGAGCGTCACGGGCGTCCCCCACACGGGCGCGGCGGTCCGCCGCAAGGCCGGCGCTCGTCGCCCCGTGAAGGGGTGCCGTTCGCCCGCGGGCGTCACGATGACACCCTGGAGCGCGTCGTTGGCCAGGGTCGCCTCGAAGACCATGTCGGACGCCTCCCGCTCCCACTGGGGCGGGATGGCGAAGCGCACCGCGCCGTTGTCGAAGACCACGCGCGAGATCGGCCGGGCACTTCCGCCGCCGCCGACGAAGCGGCCCACGAGGGTCCGGGTGCCCGAGAGGCTGACCTCCAGCCACGAGGGGTAAGCCCCTTTCGGTCCCGTGACCGTGAGATCCCATCTGCCGATGATCGGAGGCGGTGCCGGAGCCGGCGCCTGCCTCGCATGGACGGCGAGGCCAGCCAGACCCGGGACGGCCCCGGTCAACGCCGCCATTCCCGCGGCGGTGGCTGCAACGATCAGGCACAGACCGAATCTCAGACGGCGCATGTCATCCCCCTCGCGTTCTCCGAACTGACGCCACGCCGGGCGTCGGGCACGACGGACATGCTATGCCACAACCTCCCTCGAGGTCGATGCGTTGCTGGCCGCCGCACCGCAGGCCTGCCAGGCTGCGGGCCGGCATCGTGCCCTGCGCACCAGATTCGGACCGGCTTACGATTCCTTCATGAGAGCGAACAAAAAGCGAAATATCTGCTAGACTGGGCGTATGCACGCCCCGCTACCCCCAAGCCCACGCGGCCGCGGCACCGCGCTCAACCCCGCCAACCGCTTCGATCGCCTGAGCCTCGAGCCCGACGCCGATATGCTGGCCGCGGCCGCCGACGCGCCCGTGCCGACCGAGTTCTTCAGAGACGACGCCCGCACGGTCATCAGCCGCAACGACAGCGAGGACATTCCCTTCAGCTTCAGCCTCAACCCGTACCGCGGCTGCGAGCACGGCTGCATCTACTGCTACGCCCGCCCGTACCACGAATACCTCGGCTTCTCGGCCGGCCTCGATTTCGAGACCAAGATCCTGGTCAAGGAAGACGCGCCCGGGCGGCTCGAAGAGGAACTGCGCGCCCGGAGCTGGCGGGGCGACCCGATTGCGATGAGCGGCGTCACGGACCCGTACCAGCCCGTCGAGCGGCGGCTCCAGCTCACGCGGCGCTGCCTGGAGATCCTGGCCGACTGCCGTCAGCCAGTCAGCATCATCACCAAGAGCGGCCTGGTGGCGCGCGACGCGGACCTGCTGGCCGACCTCGCGCGTCACTCGGCCGCGGTCGTCGCCCTCACCATCACAACCTTGAACGAGCCCCTGCGGCGCTCGCTCGAGCCGCGCGCCGCGTCGGCCGACGTCCGGTTTGATGCCGTCGCGGCCCTTGCGCGCGCGGGCGTGCCCGTCGGCGTGATGGTGGCACCCGTCATCCCGGGCCTCACCGACCACGAAATCCCGACCATCCTCCAGCGTGCGGCCGCGGCCGGTGCCTCGTGGGCTGCGTTCAGCATGCTGCGCCTGCCGCACGGCGTCGGCCCCCTGTTCGAAGCCTGGCTGGTCGAGCACGTACCCGGCCAGGCGGCGCGCGTGCTCGGGCGCGTGCGCAACGTTCGTGGCGGGCGCCTCAACGACGCGCGCGTCGGTTCGCGCATGCGCGGCCAGGGCCCGCTGGCCCATCTGGTGTCGCGCCTGTTCACCCGCGCGCGCGACCGCGCGGGCCTGGCCGCCGAGGCGCCGCCTCTGTCCAGCACGGCTTTCCGGCGACCCTCACGGCTGGGCCCACTGTTCGAGTAGCCCACGGCCCCGGCAGAATCGCAGGCTCGGTCGGCGAGCCTGCCGTAGGTCACGAGCACCGGGCATCGCAACCGCCGGTAGGGCTCCAGCGCGTCGTTGTCAGGATTCAGGTGGTAGAACCAGGCGGGGTCGCCGATCTTCTGCGTGACGACGACGGGGGCAGGACCTGTCAGGAATGGACGAGCGGGGAGCGCGGGAGGTTCCTGCGGTAGAATGCGCAGACCGCGCGGGCGGCGGAGTTCGTCCATCCGGTATCGCTGCTCGCAGCCACGGCCGCACACCGTGTTGTTCCACCAGTCAGCGAAGGGCCTGAGGCACAGGATCGCCGCACCCGCGGGAGACACCGTCCGTGAACCTTGCCACCGCCGTCGCACTGGTCGCGGCGGCCCTCAACCTCGGCGCCAGCCTGATGCTGGCGTTCATCGCGACGGCCCCCGGCTGGAGGGCCGCGCGGCCCTATGCCGCGATTGCGTTCACCGGCGGTCTCTACAACGTTGCCGGCGTGGTGTTCTCCCTCGGGGGGCTGCCCGATGCGGTGTATCTGGCCGTTTCCCGCTCCGCCTACCTCGTCGCGCACGTCAACAGCCTGCTCTGGATCCTGCCGACGCTGGGCGGCTCAGAAGCGTCGTGGCGACGGGTGCCGAAGAGCGTCCGGCGGACGGCGGCGGCATCGCTGACGGCGGCGGTCGTGATCGCCGCAGGAGGGTGGCACCTGCAGCCGGTCGTCGCGACGGTGGCGGTGCCGTGGGCGGGCGTGCAGTACCGGATGCCGCTGACCACGCCGGCCGGCGACATCTACGCGCTGCTGATCCTGGTGCAGTTCGGCCTGACGTTCGCGGTGCTGCTGCGACGCCTCATCCGTGGACGGCGGGAAGAACTCCTGCAGGTGGCCGGCTTCGGCGTCTTCTTCGCCGCCGCGGTGGCCGAAGCGCTGGTGGCGAACCGCACGATCGAATTCCCGTCGCTCGGCGACCTCGGCATGCTGGCGGTGGTGATGCCCGTGACCGTCCGCGTGGCGCGGCGCTTCGCCGCCGACGCCCACCGGCTGCACGACCTGCGGCAGCGCCTCGAAGGCGAACTGCGCGAACGCACGCAGTGGCAGGACCGGGCCCAGCTGGCCCTGGCGGAATCCGAGCGGCTGGCCGCCCTCGGGCGCCTGGCGGCCGGCGTGGGCCACGAAATCAACAACCCGCTCACGTACGTCACCCTGGCGCTCGCGGAGGTTGACGACCACCTGCGGGCCACCCACGCGCCGCGTCCGGTCGTCGACGCCCTGGCGCACGCCCGGGACGGCACGGCCCGGATCCAGAAGGTGGCCGAGCGGCTCCGCGCCTACTCGCTTCGCCACGACGTGCGTGCGCCGATCGATCTGCGTGACGTCGTCGTCTCGGCCGTCAAGGTGGCCGGGCCGCACCTGCTGCCGCCCAGGCAGGTGACCTTCGACCTCCAGGCGCCTCCGCGCACCCTGGGTGACGAGCCGCGCCTGGTGCAGTCGCTCGTCAACGTCCTCGTCAATGCCGGCCAGGCCGTCGACGGCCAGCCGGGCGGGGGGCAGATTCACGTCTTCACCGGGACCGACGACCGCGGCCGTGCGTTCGTCACCGTGCGCGACGACGGCCCCGGGGTGGCGGACGCGCATCGCTCGCGCCTCGGCGAGCCCTACTTCACCACGCGCGCCGAGACTGGAGGCCTGGGCCTCGGCCTGTTCGTGACGCGAGGCATCGTGGACGCCCACGGCGGCGAGTGGCGGGTGGAGCCGGCCGTGCCCAGCGGCACCGCCGTGACCCTGGCGTTTCCGGCCGTGGAGGAGCCCGTCGAACCGGTCGTGGCCACGCCGCCGCCGGCGAAACCCGTCGCGCCGGTGGGGCCCGCGCGCATCGTGCCGTTTCCACAGCCGGGCGCCGTGGACCGCCCGGTGTCCTCCGGCGGCGAGTCCGTGCAGGCGCCGGCGGCTGAGGCCGCCGCCCCGCGGCGCCGGACCGTCCTGCTGGTTGACGACGAGCCTCTCGTCGTCAAGATGCTGGCCACGGTGCTCGGGCGCACCTGGACGGTGACCGTCGCGCAACGCGGCGCGGAGGCCCTCGGCCACCTCGAAGCCGGCAGGTACGATGCCATCGTCTGCGACCTGATGATGCCGGGGATGTCGGGCATGGAGCTGGCGGCCGAGATCGAGCGCCGCGATGCCGACCAGCGCCGGCGTATGCTGTTCCTGACTGGCGGAGCGGTCACCGCCGAGGCCGAGACGTTCCTGGCGCGGGCGGACGTCACGTTCCTGACCAAGCCCGTCTCTCCACAAGCGTTGCTGACTGCCGTCGACGCCCTGACGCCGCAGTAGAATCGAACCTGGAGGGACGTGTGCCCATCGATCTGCGCAGCGACACTGTCACCGTGCCCACGCCGGCCATGCGCGAGGCCATGATGCGGGCCGAGGTGGGAGACGACGTCTTCGGCGAGGACCCGACCGTGCGGGCCCTCGAGCGGCGCGCGGCGGCGTTGACGGGGATGGAGGCCGCGTTGTTCGTGGCGAGCGGCACGATGGGCAACCTCGCCTCGTTGCTCGCCCACTGTGACCGCGGCCGCGAGGTGGTCGTCGGCGACGAATCGCACATCTACCACTACGAGAACGGGTCGGCGTCGGCGCTGGGCGGCATGGTGATGCACCCCGTGCGCACGTCGCCCGACGGGACGCTGCCGCTGGACGCCCTCGAGGCGGCCATCCACTCGCCGGCCCACCACTATCACTACTACCATCACGCGCCGGCGGGCGTGATCTGCCTCGAGAATACGCACAACCGCTGCGGCGGCACGATCCTGCCGCCGGCCTACGTCGCCGACGTGGCCGCGCTGGCGCGTCGGCATGCGCTGCCCGTGCACCTCGACGGCGCCCGGTTGTTCAACGCGGCCGTGGCCCTGAAACGGCCGCTGACCGACTGGACGCAGCACGTCACCTCGGTGCAGCTCTGCCTGTCGAAGGGGCTGTCGGCGCCAGTCGGCTCGCTCATCTGCGGCCCTGCGGCGTTCGTCGATCGCGCGCGCTGGATGCGCAAGGTGCTGGGCGGCGGCATGCGGCAGGCCGGCGTCATCGCCGCGCCCGGGCTCGTGGCCCTCGACCGCATGATCGACCGCCTGGCGGACGATCACCGCCACGCGCAGATCGTGGCCGACGGCGTCCGCGCCCTGCCCGGCGTGGCGCTCGATCCCCCGCAGGTCGACACCAACATCGTCGTGTTCCGGATGCCGGGCGTGGCGGAGGCGGAGGCCTTCGCGGCGGCCCTGGCCGCGCGCGGGGTGCTGATCTCGGACTTCGGTGGCGGCCGCCTGCGGGTGGTGACCCACTACGGTATCAGCGAGGATGACTGCCGCGCGGCCGTGGACACCATGCGGGACGTGTGGGCGGGGCGGTGACCATGCCCGAGTCTTCGCGCTCCCGGTACACCGCGACCGTGTCGGTCGCGTACGCCCTGCTGGCCGGGACGTGGATCTTCCTGTCGGATGCCCTGCTGGGCCAGTTCAGCGACGTGGCGTCGGCCACGTGGTTCTCGACCGTCAAGGGTTTCACCTTCGTGGTGGTCACCACGGCCGCCCTCATCGTGGTGCTCCGGGCAGCGCCCGACCGCCGCGTGTCCGCGGCCCCTGCGGGCCCCGGGCTCCTGCTGGCGCCCGGGGCCGACGGCGCCGATCGGTGGTCGCGAGCCGTCACCTACGGGTTCGCGATCGTTGCGACCATGGGCGTGCTGGCCTTCAGCTGGGGCGACACTCCGTCGGGCCAGGACGTCGCGCTGCTGCTGCTGTTCGTGGTGATCATCACCTTGTGCGCGCTGTGGGGCGGTTTGGGCCCCGGCTTCGTTTCGGTGGGCCTGGCGGCGGCGGGAACGGCCTGGGCGATGGCGCCACGGGGCCAGTTCGCGATCGGCTCGCCGGTCGACCGGTTCGAGTGGGTCCTGATGGTGGCCAGCGGTGTCCTGATCAGTGTCGCGGGCGGGGCGCTCCACTCGTCACGCCGCCGGGCGGTGCTCGGCGCCCGGCACCTGCAGACGAACGAGGAGCGGTACCGGGCGCTGTTCGAGTCGAACCCGAACCCGATGTGGGTGTACGAGGTGGACACGCTGCGGTTCCTGGCCGTGAACGACGCGGCCGTCCTGAAGTACGGCTTCAGCCGCGAGGAGTTCCTCGGGATGTCGCTCCGGGACATCCGCCCGGCTGCGGACGTGCCGGCCCTGGTCGAGACGGTGGCGGCCATCGATCCGGCGATGGCCCGGTCAGGCGAGTGGCGCCACCGGTTGAAGTCCGGAACCGAGATCCAGGTGGAGGTGAACTCGCACGGGCTCACGTGGGACGGCCGCCGCGCGCGCGTCGTGCTCGCCAGCGACGTGTCGGACCGGCGGAAGGCCGAGGCGGAGCGCCAGCATCTCGAGGCGCAGCTGCAGCAGGCCCAGCGCATGGATGCCATCGGCCGGCTGGCCGGGGGTGTGGCCCACGACTTCAACAACATGCTGAACGTCATCCTGGGCTACGCGGACATGGCCATGGCCCGGGTGGATCGATCCGACCCGCTGCACGCGGACCTCGCCGAGATCCAGGAAGCCGCCCGCCGGTCGGCCGAGTTGACTGGGCAGCTGCTGGCCTTCGCCCGGCGCCAGACGGTCGAGCCGAAGGTGATCGATCTCAACGTCTTCATCGGCGAACGGGCCAAGATGCTCCGGCGGCTGGTCGGCGAGGACATCCAGTTCACCGTCGTGCCCGGCGCCGAGCTGTGGAACATCAACATCGATCCGAGCCAGCTCGACCAGGTGCTGGCCAACCTGGCCGTCAACAGCCGCGACGCCATCCAGGGCGTGGGCCGGATCACCATCGAGACGCGCAACGTCACGCTGGACCAGTTCTTCATCGATGCCCATGCCGGGGCCCGGCCCGGCGAGCACGTGCTCGTGGTGTTCAGCGACACCGGCTCCGGCATGGACCGGGACACGCTGGCGCGGGTGTTCGAGCCGTTCTTCACGACGAAGGAGACGGGCCGGGGCACCGGGCTGGGCCTGGCCACGGTGTACGGCATCGTCAAGCAGAACGGCGGGTACATCAACGTCTACAGCGAGCCCGGCCACGGCACGACGTTCCGGCTGTACCTGCCGCGTTTCGCCGGCGAGGGCGCCGGCCAGGCGCAGCCCGCCGACCTGCGCTCGTTCACCGGCACCGAGACGATCCTCGTGGCCGAAGACGAGCCGCAGATCCTGCGCATGGCGCAGCGCATGCTCGAGCAGGCCGGCTACACCGTGCTCGCGGCCACCAGCCCGGTGACCGCGGCCCTGATGGCGGGGCAGCACCTCGGCCCTGTCCATCTGCTGCTCACCGACGTGGTGATGCCGACGATGAACGGCCGCGAACTGGCCATCCGCGTGTCGGCGGCACGGCCCGGCATCAAGGTGCTGTACATGTCCGGCTACACCGCCGACGTGGTGGCGCACCGCGGGGTGCTCGAGGCGGGGGTGCGGTTCATCCAGAAGCCCTTCTCGGCCCGTGACCTCACCCGCAGCGTGCGGGAAGCCATCGACGACACGTCCTACCCGGACTGATCCGGACGCGCCGGTACGCACGACGGCCTCCTGCCCAATCGGGACAGGAGGCCGTCGAGCCGTGCACGCCAGTGATGACCGTCTACTTCGCGGGCGGCATCGGCACCGCGTCCAGCATGGTGGTCAGCGCGTCCGCCTTGGCCTTCACGTCGCCGGCTTTCGCCAGGGCACCCATGAGGTCGCCACCGTTGAACGCATCGGTGGCCGCCGTCCACAGGCCCGTGACGTCGGCGAGCGAGGTCTTGGCGGTGTCGAGCTGCGCCGCGTCGAAGCCCTTCGGCAGCCGCTTCATCCCCGCCAGCGCGGTCACCTTGTCGGTGAGGCCCTGCACGGCGGCGGGCAGCGAGCCCTGCAGGTCGGTCCACTGTTTCGTCAGCTCGTCCTTCTTCGCCGTCGCGGCCCGGGCCACGTCCGCGGCCTTTGCCGGCAGGTCCTTGGCGGCCGCGAGGGCCGCGGCATAATCGCCGCCGTCGAACTTCGCCTTGGCGGCCGCCGCCGCGTCGGCCAGGCCCGAGAACTCGGCCGGCACGAACTTCTCGGCCTCGGGTTTCACCTTCGCGATGGCTTCGTCGGCCGCCTTCAGGGCGGCCTCGGCCGGTCCCTTGCTGCAGCCGGCGACGAGCAGCGGCAGCACCAGCAACGCCACGACCATCAACTTGCGCATGAGTCCGTTCCTCCGGTTGAGCGCGGCGGGCGGCACGCCAGCCAGCGTCGACCGCGGGATGGTACTACAACTACTTCATGATGGCGGCCTTGACCTCGACGGTCACCCGGCGGTCGGTCATCGGCTCGGCCGAAAGCGCGACCACCAGCGGAACGCCGTTGTCCAGCATCACGGCCAGCGTCTCGCGGATCGACACCCGGTTGGCCACCGTCTCACCAACCAGGTCGTACTCCAGGGAGAGGCGCAACCTGACCTTGTTGCCCTCGATCTCGGGCCAGACATCGACGGCCAGCGGCACCGATCGCACGTTGGTCTTCACGCTGGACTGGCCGGCCACCACCTCCTCGATCTTCTGGATGACCTCCGCGTTCGAGCGGATGCTGCCGCGCTCGCCGTCGACGACGACCATTGACACGTTCTTCTTGTCCGGGGCCTTGGCGCCCACCTGGTCGATGATCGTCACATCGACCCTGATGTTGACCGACTGGCCACGGTTCCGGCGCATGTCCGCGCCGGGTTGCAGAACCTGCGGCGCGGTGGGGTCTCCCATCCGGCCGGTACGGGCCGGTGTCGGGGCCTGTGGCGCCACGGGTGTGGCCGCGACGGGCGGCGCCTGCGGGTCGGGCGCCCAGGCGTGGGCAGGCGAAGGGGACCACTGGGCACTGGCTGCGGACACGACGAGCAACAGGGCGGCGGTGGCGGCGGCGGCGGTGAGGCGCATGTTCATACTCAATCCCTTTCAGGTGTCCCGGGCTGGTGCTTCTCTGGTGAACCTGGATCCAGGCTCGGCACGTCGATCACGCTGGGCTCCGGCAGGGGCTCGACCCCGATGCCCCAAACCGAGAGCTCGTCGGGGTCAATCTGTTCGAACACGATGGGGGCCACCGCTCCGAGCGGCGGTGCGGCGTCCGGGAACTCCACGGGCGGCCGCGTCGCCACCAGGCGGGCGGCCTGGCGGCTGGCGGCAGCGGTCCGCTCGTTGTAGGCCGACAGGCCGGCGATCACGGCGGCCGACCCCTCAGGCGCCACCGTGCCCGACGGGCTGGCCACCGCGGTCTGGAGGGGCTCGCTGCCCAACGGTGACACCTGGGGCACCGGCCGGTCGAGCCAGGCCGCGATGACGATGGCCGCCCCGAGGGCCGCGGCCGGCACCCAGACCCAGCGCCACCGCGTGCCGCCGGCTGGTGCGCGCCCCTCGAGGCGCGCCAGCACCGTGGCCCGCAGCGACGCCGGGGCGTCGGCCGCCATCATCTCGCGCGCCACCTCGTCGATGACCCGGTCGAGATCGGGTTCCTGCGGTCTCATCGGTAGCCGACCTCCGCCAGCCGTCCTTTCAACTGCCGCCGCGCCTCGGCAATACGCCATTTCACGGTGCCCGTCGGGGCGCCAACCAGCACGGCAATCTCTTCCATCGTGTGCTCACCCGACGCCGCCAGCAGCAGGGCATCGCGGAGTTTCGGCGTCAGGGCCCTGATGAGGCGTCTGACCTGGCCGCGCAGCTCCGTGTCCATGACCGCCTGCTCCTGCGACTGGCGCGTGTCCGGGAAGTCCCACTGGGTGTCCTCGGCCGGCGCCACGAACCGCTGCATCAGGGTCCTGACGCTCCGGCGCCGGGTGAGTGCCTTCCGCCAGGCGATCGAGACCACCCAGGTCTTGAAGCTCGCCTCCCCGCGGAACCCCTTCAGGTGGCGATAGGCGGCCACGAACGCCTCCTGCGCCACTTCTTCGGCATCGTCCGCGGACCCCAGGGCGGCCAGCGCCGCCCGGAAGACCGGCGTCCGATACTGGTCGATCAGCGCGCCAAACGCGGTGGCATCGCCGAGCTTGGCCCGCTCGACCAGTTCCGAATCGCTCACACCCTCAGTAGACACAGGCAGATGCCCGACGGTTGGGGTTCACCCCTCGACGTCGCTCGG
>CAYNDV010000105.1:0-1640 GCA_964396055.1 uncultured Vicinamibacterales bacterium
ACGCCGGCGTCCATGCGCTCGACGATGACGCGGCACTTCGCGGGGGTCGTCAGCGTGAACAGGACATCGCGGCTGAGATCCACGTTGTTCGGATTGTGCGGCGTCGTGCACATGAAGCGCTCGTAGTACGCGCGCTCGGCCTCGGGAATGGCCTCGATGTCCGGCACGAAGGGCCGCGCCCAGAGCCGGTACCAGGTGAACCCGATCGTCGCGTACAACGTGCTCGTGCCCGGAAACGCCAGGATGGCGTCCTCGGCCTCGCGCCAGGACTCCAGCAAGGCCGGCGCGTCGGTCCCGGCCCACTGCGCAGCGAGGCCGGCGAGCGCCGCGTCGATGTCCAGCCCGGGATCGAACTGGAAACGCCGGAGCACCTCGTGGTTGACGTTGAACGGGACCAGTCCCGGCGGGCAGGTGCCCCCGACATCGGCCAGGGCACGGACGCCGTGGTCGTGGAGGAGGCGCAGCCGCTGGAAGGTGAGGCGGGGATACGGCACGCCGATGAGCGGGGCGAAGACCTGGTGCGGCCCGACGGAGAAGTAGAAGTGGGGCAGGGCGTCCCGGCTGGCCAGGTCGGCCGCCAGGTCACGCTCGCGCGGGTCGACGGCGGTCTGGTAGACGGTGCCGCTGTTGATCTGGTCAGTGTCCGGGTAGCGGGGATGGCGGTAGGGCATCGACCAGCCGCGGGCCACGAGCGAGGTTGTTTCCACGTCCACGCCGTCACCCAGGCCGGCCCAGACGGTGTCGTGTTCGCCGTAGAACGATTCGAGGCGCGTGACGACGCGGAACTCCGGGTTCACCTCGCGGGCGGCGTCGCGCAGCAGTCGCAGGAACGCCAGCACCCAGCCGCCGGCCGTCCGCGCGATCGCGTCGTCATCGCGCCACTCGCGGATCATGTAGGGCCCGCCGTTGCGGCCCACGTAGAGCGACTTCGTGTGTTCGAACCCCGAGCCGCTGTCGTTGCTCCACACGCTCAGAAAGCCGAGGTCGGGCACCTCGCCCAGCAGGGCGCGCATCATCTCGGCGTAGTGGCCACGCACCACGGGGTGGGCGAGGGTCATCGTGTACCGCGGCTTGAAGGACCGGAACGGATGATCGACGCGGGCGCCCCGCAGCATGGGGTAGCGGGCGAAGAACTCCTCGGGCACCGACCGCGGCTCGAACGACAGGAGGCCCGGCACCAGGCCGTAGCGGCGCGCCAGCGTGGCGTTGCGCTTCAGCACCGCCAGGTTGGCCGACAGGTAGTACGGCGGGTACAGGCCACGGTTGAGCGCCGACGACACGAACTGATCCAGCGCCGGGCAGTACGTGTAGAACATCGGGTAGATCTCGCCAGCCGGCCCGGTTTCGAGCCCCATGGGCCAGGCGAGGGCGTTGACCTCCGCGTGCGTGAAGCCCCACGTGGCGAGCTGCCGCACGTACGATTCGGGATCGAGGCGATGCTGGACGCGGCCTTCCTGCGTCAGGAACAGATCGTACGTGGACCGGTTCCACGCGAAAGCTGGCGCCAGCGTGGTGCCCGTTTCGAGCGCGCCGAGTGCGGTGTCGTGGCAAACGTCCAGCAGGTAGCGGACGGCGCCGTACAGCAGCCGGCCGCCCGGGCTGGCCAGGTGGCCCGAGCCGTCGCGACCCAGGCGCAGCCA
>CAYNDV010000105.1:1740-2814 GCA_964396055.1 uncultured Vicinamibacterales bacterium
GCCCTCCGTGACGGACCGCACGCGCAGGCGGCGGCGCACCAGTTCGGCCGCCACCTGCCGGTTGTCGCGCCCGTCCACCTCGAAGGTCAGGATCGCCGACCGCGCGGACATCTCGCGGGGCGACAGGATCCGGACGCCCTCCATCCGGGCCAGTCCGGCCCTCGTGCGCTCGGTAAGCGCCAGGTTGCGCCGCCAGGCCCGCTCGAGGCCGATGCGGGAGATGAAGGCCGCCGCGGCTTCCAGCCCGTAGATGAGCGCGTCGTTCTGCGTGCCGTACTCGAAGCGCTGGGCGGTGGGACGCAGCACGAGCGTCCGGTCCGCCAGCGAACTGCTCGCGTCGGAATAGGCGCCGACAACGGCCGGCACCGACCCGGCCACCCGATCCCTGCGCACCCAGAGGACGCCCGTGCGCTTGGGGCCAAGCAGCCATTTGTGGCCGGACGCCGCGTAGTAGTGCGCGCCGGACGCTCCGAGATCGAACGGCATATGGGCCCACGACTGGGCGCCGTCGAGGGCGAAGACGAGGCGGCGGTCTGCCGCCAGGCGGCCGATGGCGTCGATCGGCATCACCTGGCCGGTCGTGCACGTGATGTGGCTGACGAAGATGAGCCGTGTCCGCGGGGACACGAGCGCGTCGATGCGCCCGGCGTTGCCGGCCTCCGACTCCAGGTCCGGCTCGAAGGTCCGGATGACGATCCCGTGCGTGCGGGCCTTGTGCAGCAGCGCGATGGCCAGGGCCGCGTGCTCGTGGGTCGAGGTGATGACTTCGTCGCCCGCCTGCCACGGCAGGGCGTTCAGGATGGCGTTGATCGCCTCCGTGGCCGTGCTCAGCAGGGCAATCTCGTCGCCCGAGCACGACGGACCCAGCAGGGCGGCGCAGGCCGATCGGATCCGGGCGAAGTCCTGTTCGTCGTGCCCGGGTGCGGGATTCGCCTCTTCACGGTCCATCCAGGCCTTTACCGTGTCGGTGACCGGCGACGGCGACGAGGCCAGGCCGGCGGTGTTCAAGTACGCGAATCCGGCCGGCAACGGGAAGAGCGCGCGCACCGCGCCCCAGTACCCGGTGTCCTGCGG
>CAYNDV010000105.1:2914-12174 GCA_964396055.1 uncultured Vicinamibacterales bacterium
GCGGTGCCGTCGACGGTCACCTCGAGGGGCACGGTGCCGGGCGGCAGCAGCAGGTGCAGCGTCACCGACGCAGGGGCGCCCGCCACGTCGAGGCCGATCCGGTCGCCGTCACGCCGATACGCGTAGCGGACGCTCGCAGCCGAGGCCGCGTAACCCACCGAGACGTCCGCTTCGTCCACCTCTGCGGCGGCCCACCGCGGCGAGAGCCGCACGGCATCGAAGGCGCGCCCCGTGTCGACGACGCCCGCCAGTCCCTCGAGCAGGGCCCAGGCCATGGCGCTCGATCCCCAGCCATCGGTGGGCTGTGCCTCGGGGCTGGTGCCGGCCTCGACACTGCCGGGCCGGCCGTCGGGGTGGTACCAGAGGTAGGTGGCCCGTGCCGGTGACACCGTTGCGAAGTAACGGCGAAGGATGTCCACGCCGTAGGTCTCGAACCCGTGTTCGAAGGCGGCCCTGGCCAGTTCGCCGCCGACCAGCGGCATGATGCCGCCGTTGACGTAGGCGCCGGCGACGAGCCGTTCGTCGCCAAAGATGCCGTCGGGGAACGGCGGGTCGATCGAGAACCACTCCGCCCAGGCCTGGCCCTCGGCGCCGCGGCGCTGGTACTCGCGCAGGATCGACACGGCCTGTTCGTGCGTGGCGAGGCCGCGGTTGATGGCCATCGGGTTGCTCAGGCTGAGCTGGCTGGCTTCGTCGACGCCGTCGATGGTGACCGGAGTCAGCTTGACGAAGTGCGTGTAGAACCGGCCGTTCCAGCACACGCGGTGCGCGGCGTCGCGCAGGGCGTCCGCCCGGTCGTCCCATGCCGGCGCGGCCGCCGGGTCGCCCAGCCGCCGCTGCAGCCGGGCCATCAGGCGGCACGCCTCGTAGTAGCCGCTGACATCGCCGTGCATGACGCCCCAGAACGTCTCGTCGGTGATCTGGAACTGCAGCCAGTCGTGCCGGCCGGCGGTGTAGGCGAAGTCCCACGTATCGATGGTGTACGCGCGCTTCGGGAGGCCCAGCGGCTGATCCCAGTAACGGGGATTCGTCAGGATGTAGCGCAGCGCGCGCTCCAGCGACGGCAGCAGCCGCCGCATCCAGTCGTCGTCGCCGGACGCCTGCCACGCCAGCCAGGCGGCCTTCACGAACCGGTACTCGACGTCGGCTTCGACCGGCACGCGGACGTACTTCGTCCAGTTCTCCCGCTCGCACGGGAGTTTCTCGGGGAACGTCGTGACGTAGTCGAAGACGCGGCCGGAGGCGGCCTGCGTGTCGGCGAAGTGCTGCACGGCGCTCGTGAGGTCGGGCTCGAAGTGCCGGAAGGCGCGCATCATGTCGCCGTGGTCGCGGATCCACACGGACTTGGCGTCCGGCGACCGGTAGCCGCGGATGGTCTGGCCGTCGATCCGGAGATCCAGCACGTCCTGCCGCAGGAAGTCGCGGACCAGCGGGACGAGCCCGTCGAAGGCCGGGCAGCCGGTGTGAATCCAGGTGTCAGCGCCCATCGCCGCCCACCTTGACGGTGTCGCGCCAGTAGCGCACCTTGTCGATCCCGCCAGGGTCCGAGGTGCCGTCGAACGGCAGGCCGTGGTACGAGGTGCCGTTCTGGAACAGCACCTGCGGCCCGTACTGCGCCCGCGTCATGTTCACGCTGGTGTAGCTGAGATCACCGTCCTGGCGCGACACGAACACGAAGTCGCCGTCCGTCTCGAAGGGGCCGTAGGCGATGCGCCCCCGGTCGAACGTGTACCGCGGGCGCCGGAAGTCCCAGGTGACGTCGCGCCGCAGGTCCTGCTTCGCGCCGACCGTGATCTGCCGCCCGCCGGCGTCGATCGTGACGGCGAGGCCGGCCCGGGCCGGGCCCGTCTCCACCATCCGGATCCGGGCGGCGAGGGCCGCCGGGTCGTCGCCGGCGGCGTGGGGCGCCAGCACCGTGATGAACCCCTCGGTGTGGCCCTGCTCGAAGTGATGGGCGGTCGTCTGGTGAATCGTCACCTCGTCCTGGTAGTGCCGCTTCTGCGGCTCGACGCCCTCGAGGCGGAAGTGCGTGGCCGGAAACACCACGAGCAGCCGCTTCGCCTGCGGGACGCTGTGCTGCTGGATGACGTCGTAACCGGTGTCGTACCAGTGCTCGCCGCGGGCGTGGATGACGCGCGTGTGCCACAGGTTGGCCAGCGTGAAGTACTCCTCGGTCTTTGCCTTGAAGATGTCGAAGACGACGAACAGTTCAGGGTCCTTCACAAAGACGACGACCCGGTCGTACTCGTACCCCCATCCATCGTCCAGGAGGCGCGTGCGCGCGTAGTCGAACTCGGGCAGGGACAGGAAATCGATCTTCCGGGTGCGCACGGGGCGGTACGAGCCGGCGTTGCGCAGGAACTCGAGCAGCGGCTGCGCCGGCACGGCCTCCTTCGTGCTGTAACGCTGGCCGCCGGCGGACTGGCCCATGAAGATCTTCTCCGGCCGGATGACGAGGCGGTTGTGGAAGTAGTCCTGGCGGTAGGCGCCGAACGGGCCGCTCGGCATGTAGTCGCGGTACCCGCCGTCGTGCAGGAGCAGGCTGCCGCCCGACATGAGCAGCGGGATGCTGTTCTCGTCGGCGTGGCCGTGCGTCATCTTCTCTTCCTCGACCGGAATCGAGTCGCGGAGGTAGTCGCGGAAGTTCAGGCCGCCGTCGCCCTCGTCGCGGTAGGTGAGCAACAGGTAGGTGGACGCGGGCGCCCAGCCGTTGCGGAAGACCACCTTCTTGCCCTGCACGTCCTCCATCACCTCGGCCGAGAGATGGGCCGGCGCGGCCGGCGTCACCGTCGAGCCGCCCCAGCGGGCCGCGTCGAGCAGGAAGCAGGCGAGGCCGATGTTGTTCGCCGCGCCGAAATCGATGAACCGGTCGGCGATCTGCCGGGCCGCCCAGGCCATCTGCGGGTCGTGCAGCTTCGCGGCGGCGGCCTCGAAGAACACGAAGAAGTGCTGCCAGTTCTGCGTCCACGCGGCGTCGCCGAAGTCGGGCACCACGCCGGCCGGCGACAGCAGGTTGAGGTAGTAGTGGGCGTAGTAGTACACCTCGGGCGTCCGGAAGAGCTCGGCCAGCTGCCCGCGCGCGTCGGCGTAGCCCAGCAGCGCGTAGAGCCAGACGCCGTTGTAGATGGTGGCGTCCTCGATCTGCCAGTTGCCCCAGTTGTCGTCGCCCAGGGCCTGGCGCTGCTTCTCCCAGACCGCCGCGCGGGGGTGCCGGGGCAACGCCCGCACCGCCCACGCCAGCGACTCGGCGCGCAGCATGGTGCGGTTCATCGTGCCCCACTCGGAGGTCTGCAGCAGGTAGTCGATCGAGTGGCCCACCATCTGTTCGGTGGCGGCGATCTCGGCCGGCGACAGCCGGCCCAGCCGGTGCAGGATGTCGTAGGCCCGGAGGAACCGCATCACGACGAAGAAGTCCGGCAGGGCCGGCACGCCCTTGTCGTAGTCGGGCCGCTTGCGCGCCGCCCAGTCCGGGAACGCCGACCGATAGTCGCCGTACGTCGTGAGAATCGCGCGGGCGCGGTCGGCGTACTCGGCGCGGCCCTCGAGCTCGTACAGGGACGCGTAGATCAGGGCGGTCTCGAGCAGGCCGCCCGGGGGCCGGTAGCCGAACGGGCTCTCGGGATCGAAGGTGGCCTTCCACCGCGCCAGGGCTTCATCGCGGTGCGCCCACGCCCAGTCCGCCGAGGCGCGCGCGTAGGCGAGATACTGCGTGTTCAGGGCCGGCGCCGGGCCGGGCGTCCGCGGTCGGTCGGGCGCCTGGGCCTGCGGGAAGGCCGCCAGCGCCGCGCCCAGCAGGAGGGCCCCGACGATCGCGACACGGACAGCACGGGTCATGACAGCGCTCCATCCAGTTCGGCAAACGTCCGGAAGACCTGCAGGATGTTCTCGGGATTCGCGCCCAGGCCGAACTCGCACTGGGCGATGACCCCGCCATCCAGGTAGAGATGCTCGCGAAACGCACGGACCGCAGCGGCCACCTCGTCGCGCGAGCCCGAGGCGAGGAGGTACTGGCGGTCGAACTCGCCCCAGAACGTCAGGCGGCCGCGGCAGCGCCGGCCCAGTTCCCCGGTGCCCATGCAGGCCACCTGGCTGTTGAGGGCCTGGACGCCGGCGCCGATGAGGTCGTCGAGGATCGCCAGGATGTGGCCGTCCGAGTGCATGAACACGTACTTGCCGTACTGGCGCGCGATCTCGGCGTAGGCCACGTACATCGGCAGGAAGAACCGCCGGAAGTCGCGGGGGTCCACCAGGCAGCGGTCCTGCATGCCCCAGTCGTCCATGATCACAATCGCGTCCACCTGCGTGCGGGCCCAGGCCTCGACCTCGAGCAGGTAATGGGCATGGATGCGGCGGAGCAGTTCGAGGAACTCGTCGCGCCCCTCCACGAGGTCCACGAGGGCCTGCTCCATGGTCCGGATGAAACACAGGCGCTCGAACGGCCGCACGAGGGTGCCGGCGACGACGAACCGGTCCGTATCGTGGCAGAAGGCGTCGATGGTTTCGCGGTCGATCGCCAGCACGTCGTCCGGCGTCCGGAAGGCGTCCAGCTGATCCCAGCCTGCGATGATCGGCTCCCGGACGATGCCGATGACGCCGCCGTGGACGTTGTCGAACCGGCAGCCCCACTCGTCAACGTAGAGGCCTTTCGCGTACCGCGACCCGATGATGCGCGGCGGCCGCGTGTAGACCTGCGGCGCGGCGACAATATCATCCGGAAACTCCCGGCGCAGTCGAGCCACCCAGTCAGGATGGTGCTCCTCGGCCCAGGGCAGGACCCAGGCCTGCCGCGGGATCCGGGCCGGTCGGTCGAACTCCAGCGTGCGGCGGACCAGTTCGCGTGACGTCATGATGTGCCGTGTGCGGCGGCCCCGGGGGCCGCTCCTCCAGGGAAGAAGCCGTAACCCACCGTGTCGATCCTGCACCCTGCCCGCGCCCAGGGCACGCCCAGGTCGGAGGGCAGGCAGCCCAGTCGGTAACAGGTGTCCAGCGTATCCGCCAGGCCGTCCACGGTCACGCTGCCGTCCGTCCCGCGCCGGACCAGTCCGGCCGGGAAGGGCGCGACGCCGCCGGCCGAGTCGTGGAGCGCGTTGACGCAGAGCGTCTGCGCCGCAGCCGCCTCGATGCCGCACCCGGAATCGCCCGTGCCCCGCGCGGCGTCGATGGCTGCCCGGAGCTTGCGGAACTGATGCGTGGCGTCCGGGTCCCCATAATCGAGGCGGTCGCCGGCCAGGGTCGTGGCCGTGATGGCGGGTGACGACTCGCCGCCGGTCACGACGCCGCCGTCGCACTCGAGCCTGAAGCGCGGCGGCACCTCGTCGTCGGTGACGTGTGAGGCCAGGAACACGATGTCGCGGCCCCCGGCCAGTTCGACCCGGCACGCCGCCGTGTCGCTGCTCTCGATCGCGTGCGCCCGGTACTGCTCGCCCGTGACGGCGACGGGCGCGCCGCTGGCGGATGCGGACCCGCCGAGCAGGAACAGCGCGTTGTGCAGGAAATGCGCCATGGCGTTGTTGGCGGGGCCATCGAGGATCCAGGCCCCCGTCGCCGGATCGCGCAGGCGCCCCGCCCAGGTGTTGCGGCCATAGTACGCCTCGCTGCGGGGCCACGCGCAGTACGTGACGAGGCGCCGGGGGTGGCCGAAGACGCCGGCCACCAGATCCTGCTTGAGCGCGCGGATGGCCGCGGAGTACGACCACTGATAGCCGACGAGCACCGGGCGGCGCGCCCGGTCGCGGGCGGCCGCCAGGGCGCGCGCCTCCTGGACCGTCGCGCCGAGCGGCTTGTCCACCAGGACCGCGCATCCGTGGGCGAGCGCGGCGATGGCCTGGGGCACGTGCGCGTGGATCGGCGAGGCCACCACGGCCAGGTCGGCCATCCCGCCCGCATCGAAGAACGCGTCGACCGTGTCCGCCACGGGCACGGCCAGGGCTTCCACCTCACGCCACGCACGCGACGACCGGGCCCACGGATCGACGACACCGGCCAGCACGGCGAGGTGCCGTGGCACGTCGTCGAGCAGCGTGCGCAGGTAGTAGTACCCGTAGCCGCCGATGGCGACCATCAGCACCCGCGTCGGGGCGCCGGCACGTGCGGGCTCGGGCACCGGTCGAGTGGTCACGGCGCCAACGGCCTCTCCAGCAGGTCCACGGTGGTCACGACGTGCGTCTCCAGATCGATGGCCAGCGTGCGCAACTCGAAGGGCCCCAGCGTCACCTCCACCTGAAGATCCAGCGCCGGCACTGACACGGTGGTCGAACGGGCCGCGCCGGCGGGTTCGAACAGGCGCACGATCAGGGCGCGTCCGTCCTCCGAGATCTTGAGCGCGGCCAGCTGGATGACACCATCCGAGAGCGACGGGCCGGCGGCGGCCCGTTGTCCGAGTCCCGACGGGAAGGCGTTCAGGGCCATGGGCGGATCGAGGCGGACGGCCGCCTCGCGATCGACCGCCTCGAGCCGCGCGCGGGCGGGACCGGCGTCGATCCAGAACCGGAACTCGTGTACGCCCTGGTCGATCCTCTGTTCGAAGCGGTCCTGCCGCACGACGGGCGTCACGTCGTCCACGGGATGGCCGGCGTACGCCGGGGCCCGCAGGCAGGAGAGCCGCAGTTCGCCGTCGGCGTAGTCGAACCCGCGCGTCGTGTCGGTGATCACGGTCAGCGCGTGGGCGCTGTCGGCGGAGACGCACGCCAGCCAGTCGTGGGCGACGAGTTCCTCGGCTTCACGCGTGCAGGCCTCGACGCCATAGGGCGCCTGACCGAGGACACGCATGCCCGGGAATGCCGTCGGCACGCAGAGCTTGAGCATGGTGTCGCGCTCGAGCCACGTGACGCGGGCGACGAGGCCGAACCCCGTGCCCGCCCGCGGCAACTCGTATCGCAGGACGATGGCGGAACGTGGTGGCCGGAGTGGTGCCGCACCGGCTGCCGCGTGCGGACCGTCGAACAGCGCCTCGACGACGGTGCGGACCGGACCGTCTTCGATGATGCGGACCGGTGCGAGGGCCGCCGCGCCGACGCCGGCCCACTGCGCGGCCGCGGACGGGCTCATCAGCCGGAATTCGCCGGCCGGATCCCGGAAGGCCCTGACCTTCATGCCCCAGGGATCGGCCGAGTCCCGCACCGTCCGCGCGCAGAAGGCGCCGGGCTGCAGGTAGTCGATGCCGCCGACGCGGTAACGCGCGACGAGGCCCGTCGCGGGATCGATGTCGACGTGGCAGTCTCCGCGATGGCGCAGCAGCGCGGGGACGGGCGGGGGCCCAGCCGGCGGCCGATCCGGCGCGGCGGCGTCACGCGAGGCCGCACGAATCCGCACCGGGAATCGGGACATCGTCGCCGGCGGAAGCGTGGCGTGCCACACCAGGCGCTTACGCTGGTCCGCCTGGATGTTGCAGCTCTCCTTTTCCAGTTGCGACGCGAGGACGGTGCCGTCCGCGTCGGTCACGACCGGCTGCAGGAACACCGCGGGGTCGGTGTTGGGCTCCGGGGGCTGCAACTCGCATGTGACGCAGCCGGTGACGGCGAAGGGGTGGGGGTTGTACACGAACACCGGGTACTCATCGGCGGCGGCCGGTCGTTCGCCGCCCAACAGCGCGAAGAACGCCCGGGCGCGCAGGCGATCGACGATGTCGAGGCCGTGGCCGAGCCGCTGGAGCGCCTGGGCCTCGACCTCGGCGACGCACGATCCCGGCAGGATGTCGTGGAACTGGCAGAACAGCAGATCGCGGAGCGCGTCGCGCAGGCCGGCGGCCGGCCACGGCATCAGCCCCGTGACGGTGGCGTGGGCGAGCATCCGCTCGGCGCCGAAGAGCCGTGCCTCGAGCCGGCGGTGCGCGCGCTTCACCGTCATCATGGAGGTGTAGCATCCCGGCGCCCACGGGTTGAGATCGGTGTCCACGCGCGGCAGCTCGGCGGCGTGTCGGCCGAGGCGCGCGAAGTAGTCCTCCGGCGTGCCATGCGTGACGCCCCGGCCGGGCTCGTCCGCCATCAACGCGGCAAGATCGGCGAGATCCTGCCGCGACGGACCGCCACCGTGGTTGCCGACTCCCCACAGGAGCAGGCCGTCGGGATCGTCCGGGTGCGTCGTGAGCCAGGCCTCGACCTTCGCCCGCGCGTGGCCGCCGGCGGAGTTGTAGTGCGCGTCGGCGCGATGCGCCAGCAGCGTCGAGCCGTCGTAGCCGACCCAGACGAAATCGGGCGCCGGCAGGTCGAGGAACCGGCGATCGGGGCGGCAGAAGAGATATCCCGTGTATCCCGAGCGCGCGAGGATCTGCACCAGGCCGCGCGAGTGGCCGAACGGATCCAGGTTCACCGCCACCTGCGGCGCCACGCCGAACCGGTCGGCGAAATACTGCCGCCCGACGAGGATCTGCCGGACGAACGACTCGCCGGAGGGCAGGTTGCAGTCCGGCTGCAGGTACCACCCGCCCATGACGTGCCAGCGGCCGGCGCGCACCAGGCGGCCGATCCGCTCGAACAGCGCCGGTTCGTGCTGCTCGACCCACTCGTAGAGCAGCGCCTCGTTGTGACAGAAGACGAAACCGTCGGTGTCCTCGCACAGGGCCGCCGCGGAGCGGAATGTGGCGAGCGTCGCCGCCAGGCCTTCCTCCCACGGCCACAGCCAGACGGGGTCGATGTGCGAGTTGCAGACCAGGACGAGCCGGCGGGAAGGAGTCATGGCAACGGCGGTACGGACAGGGCGACGGTGACGTCATCGGTCGGCAGCGAGGCCGCGACGGCTTCCCGCGTGGTGGAGAGCGGATCGGCTTCGACGGTGAGGTGGAGCCAGCCCGAACCGAGCGGCAGACGGGCCGACACCCGGTCGAGACCAGCGGGCAGCCTCGGCCTGATGCGGACGCCGTCGGGACCGGGCCGCACGCCCAGCACGTGGGTGACGAAGAGCTGGATCAACTCGGCCCACGTCCACGGGATGACGCCGACCTGGGGAAAGGGGGGCGCAATGCGGGGGCCGTAGAACTCGAACCACGAGCCGGCCGGGGCCCCTGGCACGGTGTTCAGCCAGCGCAGCGTGCGCCAGAACCTGCCGGAGTCGCCGATTTCGACGGCGGCGCGGGCGACGAAGATCGAGGCGAACGGCCACGGGCCCGGCGAATCGGGTTCGCCGTCCACGTGATACCGGCCGTAGCCGCCGCCGCCCCAGGCCTGGTTCCAGAGCCCGTCGATCGACCGGAGGGTCTCGGCGGCAAGCGGCGAGGCGGGATCGGCGAACCCCCAGACGAACGGCAGGACGCTGCAGGTGTCGGG